>DASRPK010000280.1:0-5378 GCA_035646395.1 Gemmatimonadaceae bacterium
TTACTCGCGGATGCCGCCCAACGTGGCGAAGCCGTGGCCCACGCCGCCCATCAGGTCACCCAGGCGCAACCGACGCTGACGGTTCTGACCCGGGAGCAGGCCGCCGAGGTCGAAGCGTTCGCCAGCCGCATTTTCCCGACCGATGACACACCCGGCGCTCGTGAGGCAGGGGTGGTCTACTTCATCGATCGTGGACTGTCCACGTGGGCGAAGGGCCAGGTGCCGGCCTTCAACGAAGGGTTGACAAAGCTCCGTCGCGACGTGGGAGCGAAGTTCCGTGGCCAGACGCGATTGTCGGCGCTGACCCCTGAACAGCAGGACGAGGTGCTGAAGAGCATCGAACGCACACCCTTCTTTGGCCAGATGCGATTCGCCACGATCGCGGGAATGTTCTCCCTGCCCTCGTACGGCGGGAACAGGGACTTCGCCGGCTGGAAACTGATTGGGCATACCGAAGCCATGGAATTCCGGGCCCCGTTCGGATGGTACGACGACCCGGCAAATCGTCGCACGCTCCTGGGGGGTGACGCATGATCACGATCCTCACTCGTCAGGCAGGACAGCAGGGCCAGGGCCGTCGTTTCGACACCAACGACGCCGTGGACTTCGTGGTCGTCGGTTCCGGGCCGGCCGGGGGATCGGTGGCCCGCGAACTCACTCGCCTCGGTCACAACGTGGTGCTCCTCGAGCAGGGAAAGAGCCTGACGCAGGCCGATTTTCAGCACGATGAACTGGCCACCATCTTCAACAACCAGTACTGCAACATCCCGCCCGATCATATCCAGACCTGGCGCAAGTCGCCGCGCGACAAGGCCGAAACCCGGCACTACCTGATCTACGCGGCCACGGTCGGGGGCAGCAGCTTCCACTATGCAGCGAACTACTGGCGATTCCGCCCGGGCGATTTCAATGAGTTCTCGCGAAAGGGCGGGGTACGCGGGGCCGCGATGGCGGACTGGCCAATCACCTACGACGACCTCGAGCCATACTACTCGGCGGTGGAATGGGCGATCGGCGTTTCGGGGCAGGGTGGCGCCGACCCTAACGAGGGACGCCGGTCACGCCAGTATCCGATGCCGCCGCTTGATGTCACCGGCCCGGGCGTGCTGCTCGAGGTGGCCGCGAAGAAAATGGGCTGGCGCGCGCTGCCGGCTCCGATGGCGATCGCCTCGCGACCGTATAACGGCCGCCAGGGGTGCCACAATTGCGGCTTCTGCTGGTATTTCCCCTGCGAGTGGGGGGCGAAGTCGGGAACGAACTTCACCATGGTCCCAGAGGCCGTGGCGTCGGGCCGCTGCGAACTGCGCTCCGAGTGCAAGGTGCGGAAGGTCGAGACCGACGATCGCGGTCGCGTTACAGGCGTTGTCTACTTCGACAAGGACCGGCGCGAAATCCGCCAGCGCGCCCGCGCCGTGTTTGTGTGTGCGAATGGCGCCGAAACGCCGCGCCTGCTCTTCATGTCGTCGTCGAATCGCTTTCCGAACGGGCTGGCAAACAGCAGCGGCATGGTCGGCAGACATCTCATGTTCAACGGCAACACCGGCGCGGGCGCCGAATTCGAGCATGAAGTAAATGGGTGGAAGGGGGCTCCCGTAACGCGCATCGTCCTCGATACGTACGACCTCCACGACAAGGGACACTACGGCGGTGGCGGCTTCGACTTCCGGTATCCGTTCCCGCCCATGCTGTCGGCGCTCAACACGCCGCCGGATACACCGCAATGGGGATCAGGCTTCAAGCAGACCATCCAGCGCCTGCACAGCCGTGCCGCGCAGTGCTGGGGACACACGACGTCACTGCCGGTCGCGACGAACGCGGTGGACCTCGATCCGCAGGCAAAGGATAGCTGGGGATTGCCGGCGATCCGGGTGACATACAAGGAGCACGAGGCCGACCTGCGACTCTACAAGTACATGTTCGATCGCAGCATCGAGCTGCTGAAGGCAGCCGGCGCAACCCGCACCTGGGGGCAGGCCCCGGGTGACGACCCCGGGGCGGGGGTCCACTTGTTAGGCACCTGCCGGATGGGGAATGACCGGCGCACCTCGGTGGTGAACGCGTCGCATCAGTCGCACGACGTTCCCAACCTGTTCATCGTCGACGGCAGTTCGTTCGTGACCTCCGGGCGCGGGCAGCCGACGCTCACGATCCAGGCGCTTGCCTTCCGTGCCGCAGACCTCGCCTCGCAGAAGGCGAAGCGCGGCGAACTGGGCTGAACTCGTCACAGGCAACGAGGTACAGGGGGCACTCGTCTTATAGAGTAGTGCCCAGTGTCCCAGGGCCAGGAGTTGGGCGGTCGTCGAAATCCTCCAATCAGCTTTCCGTGCGCGTCACAGCTAACCTGCTGTTAGTCCTAACCTTGGCAGCCTGCGGCGCCCCAGGGTCGGACGCCGTTTTCGGGGGCAATACCCAGAAGAAGGCGACGACCGATTCCGCGAAGCCCGCTCCCGTCCGGACACCCGCCCCTCAACTGGTTACGAAACGTTTCGAGGGCTACTACCGCCGGTACGGGAACGAATCGGTGTTCATGCGCTGCGGGACGACGGTCGCTCTCCCCGTCACCGGAACGCCAATCGCCCTCGGCGTCCTGAAGGAGCGCGTCCGGTGGCACGCGCCGTGGGAGGGCGCACGGCTGTACGGTGTATTTCAGGGAGCGCTCGTGACCGACACGCCAATGGTTGCCGGCACCGATGGTGACAGTGTGCGATCGAAGCCCCGCACGCGTTTCTTCCTGGTTGGCGTCGATTCGTTTCGTACGTGGCGCGTGCGCGACTGCAACGGAATGAAATTGCCACGGGAGCTGGACACCGCATCGACTACGCCCGAGCCATAGCCGCCGGGTCATTGGAGATGATGCCCCTCACGCCGAGGCGGCGCAGCCGGTCGGCCTCGCGCGGGTCGTCGATGGTCCAGCAGTGAACGGGAACGCCTAACGGTTCGAGGATCGACACGTAGCCGCCGACGGGCAGTGGCAGCCCCCGATGGTAGGGCGGCATGCACAGTACGTTGAAGTCGACGCGGCGCAGTGGGACCCGCAACGCCGCCCTCCAGAGCAAGCCGGCGGTATCGCGACGACTCCCTCCCTGCGCGATGCCGCTGCCCGCGAATGGCGTCATCGCGTCCTCATCGAACGCCGCGACAATGCAGCGGGCCTGCGCCGCATGTCGCTCGATGGTGGCGCGCGTCGCACGCGATGCGGCTTTCGCCTTGATCTCCACCAGAAGCGGCACCGTGGGGAATGTTTCCATGACCTCGTCGAGCGTCGGCACGGTAATGCCCTTGCCCAGGTAGGGCCGGGAAGCGCCGCGGTCCTTCGTGAACTTCGCGCCGGCATCGACCGCGCGAATTTCGGACAGCGGGAGCCGATCGACGCGCCCCGACCCGTTCGTCGTCCGATCGAGCGTCGGGTCGTGAATGACGACGACGTGGCCATCGGCACTGAGGTGAACATCGAGCTCGAGTGCATCGACTCCGATCTCCACTGCCTGACGAAAAGACTCCAGCGTGTTTTCGGGCGCGTGCGCGGCGTTCCCTCGATGTCCGACGAGGGGCCGTGCGTGGAGGTCGAGGAGGGGGTGTCGTAACAAAGAGGAAGCAGGAAGCAGGGAAGCGGGACGCAGGAAGCAGGAAGCAGGGAAGGAACGAAACGTTTATGGATACTACGTCCCACGAAATATTGAGGGCCCGCAGCGCGGGCCCTCAGTCCATCCCTGCTTCCTGCTTCCTGCTTCCTGGTGCGTTATCTAAAGGAATACTGCACCCTCGTCACCAGCATCGTCCCCAGCTCAGGCGTTCCCGGCATCGTCCGATACTTCTCGTTCAGCACATTGTCGGCTCTTACCGACACGAGGAAATCCCTTCCACCCTGCAGGAGTCGCCAGTTGAGTCCAACGTCGAGGATTGTGGCCGCTTCGATGTCGTCGTAACGGTACGTCTGGGTCGAGTTCGGAATCCGGTAATCGACACCAGTGGCGTACACGCCGGAGTTCACGGGATATGCGTTTGTATGGCGAACGCGGGCGTCGAACCCCCACCCGCTTGACGTGCTGCGATAGAGTGCCGAGGCTGAGACCTTGTTGGACGGCGCATTCAGCATCAGCGCCCGGTTGTTGCTCGAAGTCACTTCCGGGAACGAATCATTGTCCACCCAGCTCATGGTGGCGCCAAACGTCCAGTTGCTGTTGGCGACAAAGTCCACCGCGACGTCGATGCCGTTCACCGTGATGGTCGTGTCGTACGACGTATAGGTGGCGTAAATGTCCGTCGCCGATGCGAAGGTCGGGCTGTCGAAACTGACGATGCCCAGCGGCAGCGGCTTCATGCCATTCGCGACGCCGGCGGCGACCTGCGGTGCAAACACCTGGGCCGTCGCCGCGGCCTGCTGCTGCGACTGGTTGAATGGTGGTCCCATCAGCGCCTGCGTAATCGCCGGAATGAGCGCCGCCTGCATGAAGGTCTTCATCGTCGTGGAATCGAAGAACACGTTAGGCGTTGCCAGCCCGGCCGGGTTGCCGACGTCACCGCGTTTCTCTCTCCACAGGTCCACCGACAGGCGCACCTTGCTGCCAAGGATGCCCTTGTAGCCCAGCTCGTACGTGTTGTTGAACGACGCCTTGATCGGTCCGATGTCGCGCACGTTTGCCGCCGTCAGGTTATCTGAACCCGGAGCAATCATGCGCATTTGCGTGCCCACCTGAGCCGGTGTCGGCTGCAGCGTGCCGAGGTACGTGATGAGCTGACTGGCGACCGCCTGCGCTGTTGCCGCATTCACGCCGAGTCCTGCCTGGATCGACGGCGCGAGTCCGGCGGTGAGTCCCGCCGCGTTCGCGATGAGGGCTCCGCGATAGGCGGCGGCGGCTGACGCGGCGACCCAGGCCGAACTGTCCGGAGTGAAGATCGATCGCATGCACAGACCGCCATTCACGCTCGCATCACAGGTGCGATTGAATGTCCACCCCGTTTTGGGTGGATTGCCGAGCGCGCGCACGTTGTACGGCAGGGTCGGACCAGCGACGCGCGCCGCCTGGATCAGGTCCAGGAACCAGGTGAAATTCGCCGGCGTCTGGAACGCACGATTGTAGGTGAGGCGGAAGTTCTGCGTTTCATTTGGCTTGAAGATGATCGCAGCGCGCGGCGACGTCTGCACGCCGTCCACCTGGTCGTTCTTGTCCACGCGCACAGCGGCGATAAAATCGAACTTCGACGTCAGGTTCGATGTCGACTGAATGTAGCCACCGACTTCGCGAACGTTGTCGATGTCCTCGTTCCGGCCGTTGATCGTGTTCGACGTGCGAGGGTTCGTGTAGATGTAGTCGACGCCATAGACGAAATCCTGGCGCGAACCCAGCGTGATTCCGTGCTGCAGCTGGGCGGCCCAG
>DASRPK010000281.1:0-42706 GCA_035646395.1 Gemmatimonadaceae bacterium
GTTGTTTCGCTCTATCCGTTGGACGACAGGAACTTCCCCATTTCACCCGCGATAGAGAATTACGGCAGCGTCCGGAACTCCACGCCGAACCGGCACGGCATCGTCGGTTACCTCGGCGACGGAACGGTCGCACAGAAGATCATCCAGCACCTCACGTAGCAGGGAAGCGCAGACTGCCTAACGCGAGATCAGAGCCGTACGCGCCTAAGCGATTCTCCGAGTTGCGCGGTCTGCGCTGGAGTTTCTATTTGAGTCGGTTGCTGGTGGAGGTCGAGCAGTGGACGTGAAATCACAGAGCGCATCGACACCATGATGAGAATCGCGTCGGATCACCGAGGAGGGTCTCAATGAGGCAGTATTTCCTGCACACGTTCGTCATGCTCGGGTTGGCCGTGGCAATCGCCATCCCGAGCCCATCGCTTGCCCAGGGCAGCCGGTCGGTTCGGCGAGGCGCGCCCGGGACCGTCGCTCCGATGACCGACGTGTCGATCACGTTAGGCGGCACAACAACCACTGGACGGGTCGATGCGAAGTGCGGCGTGGACGAAAAGGCGACGGCGACCAACACACGGTCGTACTACGTCCTCATGTACCCCTGGTTCGGGCAGCGCGTCGCCCCGGACAAGCCGCAATGGCGTTTCGACCTCTCGATCCGCCGAGGCAGCACGTCGGACGTTTCAAAAGAGTTCACTTTCTCGTTCCTGGACGGTGACCGGGGGGCCACGATCCAGACCATCGCCAGCTCCGGGACCATCGGGAGCGGAACGGTCCGGGTGACACGTCAGGGGAACGGCGCGAAGTTCGAAGTGGAAGGTCTTACGAAGCAGGGCGTTCCCGTGCGGGCGACGATCGTCTGCTCGGCGTTTCACAAAGGCGAGGCTGGTGGTGGGTGATAATCGATCTAGCGCCGGGAGTCCTCCACCGTCCGCCCCGGCGAGGCATAACGACCGTGAGATGGGCGAGGGGAAACAAGTGTGCCCACTCACGGGCGCCGATACCAGGGCTCCTCAAGCAGCCGCTCGTGCAACATCCGGCTGATCTTGGCACGCGCCCCTGCTGCCGGGTGCACTCCGTCGGCAACAAAGTCGGTACTGTCGTAGCAGACGCCACTCCCGTTCGTGACACCGGTGGCGCAGTCCGGCGCCCACAGATACGGCCCCCAGCCGTACCAGATACCATCCACCACGCGGCTGTCCGCTAACCAGACGTTCAGGGCATGCCCTTCTTCGTAACTCAACGGCTCGCCGCGGCTCGCGCCTCCGGCGAATGCCCCCGTGCTCCGCGACGAGCTGTAGACCGCTTGCACCGAGGGGAACTTGGACCGGACGCGGGACGCGAAAGTCCCCAGGTTGCGCAGGAAGTTTTCGTAATCACTGCCAGGCGCCGGAAAGAGAGGCAGCGGTGACCCGCCGGGACCAACGGTGAATTGATTCGCCGCCTTGTGATAGAGCACGCGGACCTGATCCGGGCGCACGCCCGCCGCAGGGAGCCTGGTGGTAATGCAAGCGTCCCAGAGATTCGAGTCCTCGGCGGGATCGTTCCAGCGTTCGATCGCATGGCCGCCAACCGCGCAGTTCACCACGCGCACGGCCGGATTAACCTCAGCGCTGAACTCTCCGGCGACCCGCGAGATGAAATCGGCGCACTCCTGGTTGGCGTTGCTCATTCCGATGCAGACGAGACCGATCACCCCGCCGACGGCGGTCACAGTTGGCGTGCCGTTGTCCGTGAGGCGGAGCGAAAGTCCCTTGTAGGAGCCAGGAGTGTGCGCGCCGTCGTCGCCGCGATCGATAGGGAAGGGATCTGCGGTATCGAATCCGGGCGGCAGGGGATCGGCGTCCGGCGACACGGGATTCATCCCTCCACAACCGAGGGCTATCGCGATCGCCCACATCGCAGTCCTAATCAAGCGCATGTTGTGGCTCTCCCGCATTCGGGGTGGGGGACCTGTAATAGGGACGCTCCAACCCCCCACCCGTTAACGGAAGTGCGGTTCGATGGACACGAGTGAGTCGTTATGCGCTGGAGTTAGCGACGACGCCCGCCGTCAGGCTGGCGAGAGCGCACCGCTTCACTGCACGGCTCGCGTATAGAAGTCGAGGCGATAACGGAGTTTTCCATCAGCGCCGCGTTCGAGGACGCCCGCATAATCGGTCGCCTGCCGCATGCCGCTCGAACTCACCAGTGTCGAGCGGCCAAGCAACCACGGCGAATCGCGTGTTCCCCCGAACTCCAGGATCTCGAGCGACCAATCCCTCGCGCTCGTGAATTGACGCCAGTACTCGTCGACCTGGGCACGCCCCTTCAGGCGCCGTCCCATGCCCTGAATCACGGCGTCGTCCGTGTAGAACCGCGAAACGCTTGCAGGATCCTGCTTGAACGCGGCGACCATGGCGGCATGCAGCGAATCAACCTCCGCGCGGAGCGCAGACTGCGCTGGTTTCGACGCGCCACGTAGCAGCCCTCGTATGTGTTCCGCGACGGCCGTTGCTGATGGGGGATCGTAATTGGAGAGCACGGCGACGACGTCTCCGGTCGGATAGATCGAAAACTCCGCGTTGACGCCCGGCCCTCCGCCATTCGCCCGGTAATCGTTGCCTGACGCGTATCGCGCGCCGAGAAAGGCGGCCGTGTGCGCGGAGTCGAGCAGACGGTGTGTCGTGAGCGCCGCGGCGAGCTTCAGCAGGTCAGATGTCGTCGTGAAGTAATCGCCGGCAGGACTGGCCATTCCGCCCATCATTCCCGAATTGGGTCGACGAGGAGCGCCGGCGCGACTCGTTCGCGCCGCACGTGCTTCCTCCTGCGTCATTTCGCGTCCGTCAGGTCCGATCAGTCGCAGTCGCCCACCCGCCGCGGGCGGAGTCGAGTCACCGGGACTGCGCATAACGATGCTTGAACTGTCACCGGTTGTGGGCGTACCGTAGCCCGGCCTTGTTCCCCCTGGACCCGCGAGCCGCGAATCACCTCCCCGGGCAATGCCGCCACCCATCGGTTGCGTCGTGTAGCCGATCGCGGCATTGGTGTGCTGCACTCGGTTGTCGTTAGGTACCGTACCCGTCAGGCCGGACGGGACGATGATGTGCTCGCGCAGGTACGCATGATATGTCTTGCCGCTCAGCCGCTCGATGATAGCGCCGAGGATGACGTAACCACCGTTGCTGTACGCCTCGCTCGTCCCGGGCGGGAACAGGAGGGAGTCGCGCTGAAATAGCTGCAGGTAATCGTCCACGGTCCGCACACTGGATCGCCGCGCCATGAACTCCGCGTTCCAGAACGACCCCACCCCCGAGCGGTGCCGCAACAACTGCTCAACGGTCACGTTCCGCCGAACGGTTTCGTTCGGGTAATGTGGCAGGAACTTTCCCACGGTATCGGTCAGCGCGATTTGCCTCGCCTGTATCAGCTGCCAGATGGCGATCTGGGTGAACATCTTCGTTGCCGACGCTGTTTGAAGTTTCGTGTCGAGCTTGATCGCATGTTGCGCGTCGCGATCCGCGGACCCCGCGGCACGCTGGTAGACCAGCGATCCCTGGCGCGCAACTGCGACGACACCGGAGAACGAATCGGCCGCGACTCGCGCAGACACAAAAGACTCGATCGCGGCAGCCAATTCCGTATTCGATTGTTGGCGAGCGCCGGGGCGCAGAGGGGCGGCGCCGCACAGTACAGCGGTGAATCCAAGCGCAATTACTCGACGCATGACATCTCCTGAAGTCTTTGTCCTGAACAGAGACAGCCGTCCGCCGCCTGGTGTGAGCAACCGGCCGGCAACAGGAACGACCTGCAGGTTGACTCACACTCAGGCGCCGGTAGCTGTCTATCAGATGTAAAGGAATGAAGGAGTCACTTGACTCGGATGCCTCGCTCGTTCGCCGGGCCCTCGCTGGCGACGTCGCCGCGCTGGATGTTCTCCTGCGCAGGCACGCGCGCGCCGCGTACCTGGTGGCGCTGGCCCGGCTGGGCGAGCCTGCCGATGCCGAAGACGCGTGCCAGGAGGCTCTCGTGCGTTGTGTCGAGCACCTTCACGATTGCCGGACGCCGGAGCGTTTCGGAGCCTGGCTGATGCAGATCGTTCGCAATACGTCGCATAACTGGCGTGAACATCTGCGCGTGCGCGCGACGGACACGCTGGGCGATCACCCGAATCTGCACGGGTCGTCGCACACGGACGATCGTGCACTCCGCGCGGAGTTGCGCGCAGAGCTCTGGCAGGCGCTCGAGAGAGTAACACCTGTTCAGCGCGAAGTCGTGTTGCTGCATGATCTCGCCGGCATGCGTCACGCCGACGTCGCGGACCGGCTCGGCATTTCCACGACCATGTCGCGGCGCCATCTGAGCGATGCGCGGGAGACGCTACGCGATTCCCTCAGGCACTATCACATCATCCAACCCGATCATGACTGAACGCGATTCGACGACACCCGGCCGCGCCGACTTGAGCGCGCTCGATGGTTCCGGTGATTTCTCCGACGTCGCTGACCGAGTCGTCGCACCGGCGCTGGCACGCTTTATCGCGATGCGTCGAGGCGGGTTCGCGTCCACGTTGCGCGGACTCATGGTGCCGATGCTCGCAGCGGCTGTGTTCGTGATGGCAATCGGACTTGGTGCGCTCGTTAGGGTGATGAACACGCCGCGCGCAGGTGACCCCGCCCATCTGCTTGCGCAATGGATCGAGGCCGAACATGTGCCGACCAACGGCGAACTCCTGTTCACCTTTCAGGGATACGGACGATGACGGGCATATTCAGGCAGGGAGGCCGCCTGCTGGTCGGTGTGGTGTTGACGATCGTTTTCGTCTCAGGCGCCGTCGCGGGTGCAGCCGCGGGTGTTGCCGTTGACCGGAACGCGGGTCCCGGCCGAGTCATCAAGACGCGCGTCGATGGTGGGCTGTCGCAGCTGTACGACCGCCTCGACCTGACTCCCGAACAGCGCGAGCTCGCAGACTCTGTAGTCGCCCGGCGGGCTCCACAGACTGAGCAGCTGATGCGCGAGATGGCTGACCGATTGCATGCAATTTCAGATTCGGTCGACGCCGAGTTCCGGGTTCACCTCTCCCCAGCGCAGCGAGCAACGCTCGATTCGCTGAAGCAGAGGCAGACGCTGATCCTGAAGCGGAAGACACCAGCGGGTGCGACCATCATCGACACGGTCCGACAACCCCGGCAATAGAGCGCGCGAAAAGCAACATCAACGCCGCGTCGCTGATTCGTCAGGCAGTGTCGGAGATCGATGCTGGCGTTACGCAGACCTCAGTTCTGAGCAACCGGCCGACCGGCCAGCGCCGCCTGACGAGTCCGCGCGGCGGTGGCTTTCGCCTGGAACTGCGGTTCGCCTCGAGCACGGGCACCACTCAATGCGCCCGCCTTCACCGCGACCGCCTCCTGATTGCCGGCGATCAATCGACCGGTGCGCGCCATAACCCGGCACCAACCTGATTGCGCTACGCCGGCACTGGCCTCGTGGCCATGAAAACCGACTGCGACCGGCACCACAGCAATACGAGCGGGCAACCAGATGTCGTGCCCTTCGATCGGAATCAGCCCGAACGTTGGTGGAATGAAGAACCCCAGGATCGCGAGCTACGTTGATCGCCCGCGCGACCAGGGACTTGTCGTGGGTCAGCACTGCTGCGACCATAGGAACGGATGACCAATCCGTTCTTTCTGAACCCGGCTCTCGAAGGTCGCTACCGCATCGAGCGCGAACTTGGCGCTGGTGGCATGGCGACGGTGTGGCTGGCCCACGACGTCAGGCACGACCGCCGCGTGGCACTCAAGGTGCTGCGCCCGGAGCTGGGCGCCGTACTCGGCGTCGAACGATTCCTGGCCGAGATCAAGGTCACTGCGAACCTGCAACACCCGAATCTCCTGCCGTTGTTCGACTCGGGCGCGGCCGATGGTCAGCTGTTCTATGTCATGCCGTACGTCGAAGGGGAATCGCTGCGAGCACGACTCGACCGTGAGCGCCAGTTACCCGTTGAGGAGGTCCTGCGCATCGGGTCCGCTGTCGCCAGCGCGCTGGACTATGCGCACCGTCGCGGCGTCATCCATCGAGATCTGAAACCCGAGAATATCCTGCTGCACGACGGGCAGCCATTGTTGGCGGATTTCGGCATAGCTCTCGCGGTCTCGAACGCGGGCGGGAGTCGCGTCACACAGACCGGGTTGTCTCTGGGGACACCGCAGTACATGAGCCCGGAGCAGGCAACGGGAGATCGCGCGATCGATGGACGCACCGACATCTATTCGTTAGGTGCCGTCCTCTATGAAGCCCTGACCGGTGAGCCGCCACATACCGGCAGCACCTCGCAGTCGATCATTGCACGGCTTCTGACTGAGAACGTTCGACCGATCCGAGCGAGCCGTCCCAGCGTGCCCCCGCACGTGGAGGCGGCCGTTGCCTGTGCTCTGGCGAAGCTGCCCGCGGATCGCTTCGGCTCGGCGCGTGACTTTGCTGATGCACTCACCGGTGTGCGCCCCGTTTCGATTCCCACTGTTCCCACGCCGGCGACAGCGGCCGCCGACAGAACCCTGACGGGAGCTCCGGCCGGGTCCCGGCGTCGGCCGATCGGGTTATACGGCGCGCTGGTGGCACTTGCCGCGGTCGCGGCGTGGGGGTGGCTGCGGCCGACCGGTAGAACTGCCACGGCGCCGATCCGATTTCCCCTCACTGTTACGGATAGCGCGCCACTTCGAGTCGATCTCACCGGCGCTAACCTCGGCATTTCCCCGGACGGAAGGCGGATCGTGTACCTCGGCGGTCTGCCAACCGCCCGCCTGTTTCTCAGGGATCTCAACGAACTGGAGGCAAAGCCAATCCCGGGGACGGAGGGAGCCGTCGCGCCGCGATTTTCATCCGATGGCGGGTGGCTGGTTTTCATCCAGGACAACCGGTTGAAGCGCATCCCGCTCGGTGGTGGGTCGCCGGCAACGATCGCGGAAAACGTGTCGCGTTATGCGATCGGCGACAACAACGTCGTCGTCTTCGCCCGGAACCGGGGACCGCTGTTCCGGGTGAGTGCCGGGGGAGGACCCGTTGTTCCCGTTACCACTCTCGATACTACGCGCCTTGAAACCGCTCATACCTGGCCCGAGATACTGCCGGGCGGCAACGCGGTCCTGTTTACCATAATCTCCGACTCCAGTCCCGGGCCCGAGCTTGCTGCTGCGCGACTCGACGATGGCCGGATCGTTCGATTTGGTATCCATGGGCCGAACCCGCGCTATGTGGGCACGGGTCATGTTCTACTTGGAAGCGTCGACGACGGTTCGGTTTCGGCGGCGGCATTCGATCCGAAAACGCTTCGACTCACGGGTCCCGTGGTCACCGTGCTCGAGGGAATCCTCGTGAAGGCCGGGGGAGCGACCGAGATGACCGTCTCCACTTCCGGCACGCTCGTGTACGTCGAGGTTACGGGGAGTGAGATGGTACGCGTGGACCGATACGGCGCGGCCCGCCCCGTGCTCAGGGGCCCGGGCCGGTATGCATCGCCACGGCTCTCGCCCGACGGAAAGCGAATAGCGTTAGGCATCCGTGAGCGAGGAGGAACGAGCGACGTCTGGATCTTCGACCCCGGCTCCGAAACGCTCAGTCGATTTACGCGCGATGGAAATAGCACCAGCCCCGTCTGGACGTCAGACGGTCACCGCATTGCGTGGCTGTTCAGTGCTACGCGCCAGGAGACGCAGGCAGCGGGCCGGTCGGAAATCCGGTGGCAACCGTGGGATGGCACCGGCGCTCATCAGGTCCTGCTCGACAGCCTGCGCAACCCGCGGAGTATAGACATTGCCTCAGGTGTTGACGTCCTGGTAGCAGGGGGTGCGCCAGGGCTTTTCGTCGCGTCCACAGGCAACGTCACCAGCCAGCAGGTTCTGGATCGGGCAGGTCAGGGGAATATCCTCCAGCCCGAACTTTCACCCGATGGGCGCTGGCTGGCGTACCGATCCACCCAATCCGACGCGCGAGACGTGTACGTTACGTCGTTGCTTCACGGTGGCCGACACCAGGTATCGGTAAACGGCGGAGCGGAACCAGCGTGGTCGCAGGACGGTCGCACGCTGTACTATCGCTCGCCGACGCACATGATGGCCGCGTCGATCTCGATCGACTCCACGTTCTCGCTGACGCGCCGCGACACCCTGTTCGCCGACGTGTTTCTCCGCGGCGTCGAGCGGAGCAACTACGACGTGGTGGAAAACGGCAGGGAGTTCCTGATGATCCGGCGCAGTCAGGAGCAGCAGCGCGCCGTTGTTGTCGTGGGCTGGCTCGACGAATTACGGGAGCGGATGCGGGCGGCCGACGCCCGGTGACCGCCTAACGGCGTACGCCACCGAGGCGCTGGCGGAGCGCCTACTTCCACCCGTGCGCGGTCAATGGAGACAAATGCACGGTGAAGGCGCTCAATCAGCTGGCGAGATCATGTTCGCCGGTCGCCGGATTTCTCCACGGTAAGCACACCGTTCTGTGTGACGTAAGCGCGCGGTTCGATGGTGAACTCTCGTGCCCTTGCGCATGACGCATGGATCGCGAATCATGACTTCGCCCGCGCGCTGCGGGGCGATGCTGCGTGATCGGGGACCACGGCAGCGTATGGGGAGTCGCGATTCCCGGAGATTCGTCATGAGCCGTATCGTTCGTGCCTGGCCAAAGACGCGTACACCTGGTTCCCAGGCCCTTCTCTTCCTGATGGCGGGGTGCGCCAGCCTAACGGGGCCGATCGCACCCGTCGTGTGCAGACCGCCGATTGCGACAGCGCCACGACCGGTCATCGTGGAAGTGCCCGAAGTCTATGAGCTCGCCAACATCATCCTCGCGCTCACCAACTACCGGTCTCTGGCCGCGCATACGGTGCTCGGGGGTCCGTACCTGATGGAGGTGCGCACACATTTCGACAGCATGCGTGATCATCCCCTGATCGCCGCGTTGAACACACGCCTGACGAGCAGCGGTTCCTGGAACTACGACGTCTACTACGGATTTCGCGAGAACAGCTTCGTCTATTCATTTGGCCCAACGGGCCTGGTACACAGCCCTACCTACGCCCGAGCGTGGGGCGGTACCGACGTGTTCAACCAGGAAACGAAGCGGGTCGCGGATTTCGCGAACCGGAGCGCGTTCCGCGCTTTTTACGCGGACCGGAGCGCGTTGTATGAGGATCAGATCCGCCGTTACCAGGACCTCGTGTCAATCGACCGGATGTGGCTGTGGCTCGAAGCGCGCTTCCCCGAACGCTACAATCGATATCGTATCGTGTTCTCCCCGCTCATCAACGGGTCGCACAGCACGCAGCGCTACACGAGCGGCGGCGTGCGCGAAACGGTCATGTTCGTCGCCGGACCGGACATTGTGCCTGACACGGTCGACGCGCGCATTCGCACCGCGCAGCTCGAACGGCTGGTATTTACCGAAATCGACCACAACTACGTCAATCCCGCGACCGATCGGTACGCGGGACTGGTCCGGCAGCTCTTCAAAAACGTGGGTTTCTGGAACGGCGACGCCAATAGCTACCGCTCGCCGACCGCCACCTTCAACGAGTACATGACATGGGCTGTGTTCAACCTGTATGCACGCGATGCGTATGATCCGGTCACCGCGGCCGCGATTCGGGAAAGCGTGATCAGGAGCATGGTACAGAATCGTAGGTTCCACAAATTCCGCGAGTTCGAGGGAATCGTCATGGATGTGTACTCGGCGGTCGTTTCACAGCCGTGCATCCCGAATCTTTACGGTGAGATTCTCCATCGTGCCGCAGCGATACAATAGGTCAGCGCGAGAATGTCGTTATGCTCGACGTTCGCCAGCCACACCCCGTTCGTGGCGGCAAATTCTCCAAACAGGGACCAGCAGACGGTAGTCGAACCGCCCCCTTGCGGTGATACTCGGTCGGGCATGAATTGCAGACATGTTTGCGCCGAGGGAGCAGTGTTGGCTACGCATCACACTCGCTGCGATCGCTTTCGGTTGCAGCGATGCGTCCGCACCGAGTCGACCTGACGTCCGCGTTATGGTAAGTCCTGAGCTGGTCGAATCGTTTGCCTCGCTTGGTGGGGTCCACACGATCACAGTGCAGGTGACTGATACGCTTGGTGCACCACGACCGGACGCGGTGAGCTGGGACGTCGTCCCTCCGTCCGCGACCGTAACAGTTGATCAGGGGATCGTGACGGTCACTTCGAATGCGACGGCCGGCGACTATCAGGTACGCGCAACTGTTATGGGGGTAAGCGACACGGCGCTTGTCCGTGTGCTTCCACGCCCAGTCGGAAAGCTGTTTTTCACCGCCACCGTCGGCACCGCGAATCAGGTCTTCGTCAAGGACTTTGCTACCGTCGGAGACGCGGTGCAGATCACCACGGGCGCCAGTGCATCCGGAGGACTCGCTGTCGACCAGGCGACCGGTAGGGTCGTCGTGTCGCGCGGTACGCTACCTAACGTTGACCTGTTTCGCATGAACGCTGACGGCACCGGCCTCAGTAACCTTACGAATGACCCGGCTCTATCCAATCAGGGTCCGTCGTTCAACCGAGTGACGGGTGACATCTATTTCTCGCGGCGAGGTCTCACCGGTACCGTCACGCAAGTATTCCGGATGGCTCCGGATGGATCAGGTCTCACCGAAGTGACTTCTGGAACGCAGGGAAAAACGCAGCCGGCTGTTTCACCGGACGGCACTATGCTCTCGTGGAATGAACAGTTTCCGGGCTTCAATCTCGAAATTGTTACCGCCTCGATGGACGGCCAGAATCCCGTGCGATTGACTGATCGGGCTGGCACAGACGGACATTCATACTGGGTCTCGAACTCGAGGCTTGCCTGGGGAGCTGCCGCCCTCACTGAACCCGACGTGTATGTCGCGGACGTACCAGGTGGTGGGAACGCTGTCAACCTCACCAACCGGGAAGGGGCCAGCCTTCAACCGAGCGCCGGATGTATTCCGGGTACGATAACGATCCTTCGCCGAGTGGATGGCGAGACCGCCGTGTATCAATTGGACCTAACGACGAGACGGGCGGCGAAATACACGGTGGCGGTTCCGGGAACAATCGGCTTTGCTCGACGACTCTGTTGATCCTTGGCGCTCAATGTGGGGAGCTTTCGTGTTGACCGGGATGGAGAGAACACGCACTTAATACCACTTTGACCGGCGCCAACCGCTGACGTAGGAGTGAGCAGATGAGTAAGGTGATCAGTATCATGATGCTCGTCGCGAGCACAGCCGGCGCGCAGTATCCGCCAAAAACGTTGACGAACCTCAAGGCGCTTCCGGCTGGCATCAGCGTCGACTCGCTGCTCGAAGTCATGGCGGGTTTCACGCGAGCGCTCGGCGTGCGCTGCACCTACTGCCATGCCGGCCGCGATGCACAGCCGCTCGACTCGATCGACTTCGCGTCTGATGCGCGACTCGCCAAGGAAAAGGCGCGCGTGATGCTCCGGATGGTCCAGGCCATCAACGGTGAGCACCTGACCCGACTGGCTACTCGTCGCACGCCGGCGGCATCCGTTGGATGCTTCACGTGCCATCACGGCGTTGCCGTCCCCCAAACGCTGCAGCAGGTAGTGCTCGGGGCATATGCGGCGGGCGGCATCGATTCGGCAACGGCGTCGTATCGCACGCTGCGAACGCGATATTATGGCCGCGCGGCATACGATTTTGGCGAAGTCGCGCTGGTCGATGTCGCGAACTCCGTGCGCTCGTCCGGCGCATTGGCGGATGCGCTCAGGCTGTACCAGCTGAACGTGGAGATGGTCCCGACGTCGACATTCGCCTTGCGTTCGCTGGCTGGTGGATCACTCGCGATGGGTGATACCACGGCCGCAATCGCCAGCTACGAACGCGCACTCGCCATCAATCCTTCCGACGCCCAATCCAGTGTTGCACTCACGCGCCTCAGGCGGCGCTGAGCGTCAACCGAAGAGTCGGTAGGCGTGATCGCGTAGTACTTCGCAAGCGCGCGGAGCACCAGCACGTCTACCGGGTAGTGGTGGGCATGCCGACTCGTGTGCGATGGCGCGCTAAGCGAAGAATTGCGACGAGAAGGCGCTGGCGGAGCGCCTACGTCCAGCCGTGCAATACAACCCGCACGCCTGCGAGCGCCTGGCCGCGTGCCATCTGCGCGCGCAGGGTCAGGAACGCACTCATATAGATCAGGATATTCATCAAGCGTTTCATGTTGCTCACCTCACACAAGCGAAGTCGCCACCGCGGTGATGATCAGGGCGACGGCCCAGATGACATTCATGTTGATCCATGCTCGCCGCAGGAAGCGCAGGCCGAGACGCTGGTAGACGCAGTAGGCGATCGCACCTGATACGACGATGTAGCTGAGTGTGTGCAGCAACGTCGCGACCAGCGCAGTGGTTTGACTCGTGGACATCACAACCCCGGCCAAGTGTGCCCCATGACTCCCCGCTGTGAGATGCGTGTGAGCGTCGCTCGTGGCTCCCGACACGTCAGGCAACAGGAAGGGCAGCACCATGAGGCCGGCGCCGTGCGCCGACGACACGAGAAATGACCACATCGTCAGGCGCCCGGGCCCCACGCACATCCCACCCACACCCCAGCGGGGATGCGTATGCGGCCGCAGGTGTAACACACCGAAACCCAGCAGCGCCGCCGCGGCGATCCATCGGACGCTGCCTAACGGTAATACCACCCCCAGCATCGCGGCCGCGGCGACTGCCACCGCGACCGCGAGCGCATGCCCAAGGGCCAGCGGGCCGAGCGCGGACCACACCGCGCGACTGCTCTGAGCCTGCAATCCGAGTGACACGGCGAACAGCCACCCCATCGCCGGGTTCACTCCGTGCAGGCCGCCCAGCAGCCCGATCGAGGTCCACTCCGCTGGCGAGGACATCACGCGAAGCAGAACGAGTCCGACGACGCGTCGCCGCCCTCGAGACGTACCTGGTGCGCCCGGAGTCCAGTTGGTGCGTCGAAGAGGAACCGCTCATCGAACGTAATACCGCCTGACGACTGCACGTCGACCTTCGCCATCCACCCGCGAATACCGTCGGGATAGAATTGCGCGTCCCACGGTGTGTACAGCGAGTTCGTGACATACACGCGTCGTCCGTCGCGGCTCACTTCGACCATCTGCGGGCCGCCATTGAGCGGCTGCTCGACGTTTTTCGGATGCGCCGCGCGCCGTACGATTCCACCGATCCGCACGCTGCCGGTCAGCTTCGGCGCAAACGGATCCGTAACGTCGTACTGCCGCATCTCACCCGTGCCCCAGCAGGACACATACAGAAAGCGATCGTCGAGCGAGAGGTTGATGTCGGTCACCAGCGGCGGCACGGCCTTGAATCCCTTGAGCAAGTCGGGCAGGTCATCCGGGTTCGCAGGTTCCGCCGGGATTTCAATGATTTTCTTCGCGGCCCATTGACCCGTGGCTGTGTCGCGATACCACACGAAGATTGAACTCGAGAGATTCGCGAGGCTGATGACAACGCCGACGAATCCGTACGCATTGCGCGGGTTGTGCGACGGTCGCAGTTCGAGTGCCATCTGTTGTTCGGCGCCGAGATCGATCCGCTGAAGATGCGTCCGGCGCTTGAGGTCCCAGACGTGGAGCGCATTCCCGTATTTGCCGCTGAGGAGTAGCTCCGGATTCACGCCGTTCTGTACCATGTTCGGCGTGCCCCACTCGCTGGTGATCATCGTGTCCTGGCCGAGGTGCCACCAGAAGTCGTACGACAGCTGCTGTGGGCCGCGGTCCTTCTCCCACGCGCCCTTCACTTCGAAGGTCTCGTGATCGAGCGTAAAGATGCCGCCGGGTCCATCGCCGGACGGGTTTCCGAGGGCATTCATATAGACGCCGTCGGGACCGCAATGGACGGTGTGCGGGGCGGCGTAGCCGGTCTTCCGCATGACTTCGTCCCCCTCGATCACCTTCACGAGGCGGGGCTGACGGGGATCCGGCTTCGTATCCACGATGTGGATGCGCGAGCTGTGCGTGCCGGGCACCACAAGGTATCGACGTTCAGTGTGCGGATTGGGCGCGTAGCCGCACAGATGTGAACTGCATGCGTTCCACCCGAAGTGGTGGAGTTCGTTTCCGCCTTGGGGAAAATCGACCTTTCCCACGAGCTGCCCGTACTCGGGTGACGCGGAATTCACATCGACGACACCGATCGCGTCCGTGTGTCCGCGCGTCGTGCCGTTCGATTCCGCCGCGAGCAGGGCGACGTAGGCCAGTCCTTCTGCCGGCGATTCAGCGGCCAAAGTTGCCGATGGATAGAAGGTGGGATCGGGGAGCATCTTTACCATGGGATTCTCCTATGCGATGATTGCCGTAACGCGACGGGAGACCGGTCCCTCATTCTCCCCTGGTGTCGCCTGCGTATCATCGATGGAGCAGGGTGCCCGATGCTTGAACTCCTCATGGAGAATTCGTGGAGACGGCGCGGAGAAGCTGGCCGCTCCACGCGGACAGGGCATTCAGGCACACCCGTCGAGACGAGTTGAGCGATGGTTTACGAGTTCGGTGAGTTCACGCTCGACACGAATCGCCAGCAGCTCCGCCGCGGCGACCAGCCCCAGCACCTGGAGCCGCAGGTGTACGCCGTGCTCTGCCACCTGTTGGAGCACCGCGATCGCCTGGTTACGTCCCAGGAAATGATGAAGCACGTGTGGGGCGACCGGTTCGTGACGCCGGGAACGCTGAACTCACGCATCAAGGCGCTCCGTCACGCGTTAGGCGATGACGGCACGGCCCAGCGCGTGATCCAGACGGTGCATGGCCGCGGGTTCCGCATCCACGTCGACGTGCGTGCAGTTGCTGACACACCCCGGGCGAGCACGCCCCCTCCGGGAAGCAGGGACTCCGCGCCACCCCGCCAGCAGATCCACTTCTGCCGCGCTGAGGACGGCGTACGGATCGCATATGCGGTCAGCGGCGACCGCGACGCGCCGCCCCTCGTGAAACCCGCCAACTGGCTTACGCACCTTGAAGTCGATTGGAACAGCCCCGTGTGGCGGCACTGGCTGACGGAGATGGGGCGCGGCCACACCCTTATCCGATACGACGCGCGCGGCTGTGGCCTGTCCGATCACGACGCATCGGAAATCTCCTTCAAGTCCTGGGTGCGTGACATGGAAGCGGTCGTGGACGCCGCTGGCCTCGAACGGTTCTCGCTCCTGGGAATTTCACAAGGATGCGCGGTCGCGATCGCGTACGCGGTTCGCCATCCCGAGCGCGTGGACAAGCTCGTGCTGTATGGTGGTTACGCCGTGGGCCGGAGCTACCGGGACAAGACGCCGCAGGAGGAACTGGAGCGGACGCTGTTGATGAACCTGATTCGCGTCGGTTGGGGTCGTGACAACCCCGCGTTCAGGCAGGTGTTCGGCACACTGTTCCTCCCCGAGGGCACGCCCGAGCAACATCAATGGTTCAACGATCTCGCGAAGACGATGCCGGTGGAGAACGCGCTCCGTTTCCGGCAGACGACGGACGTGATCGACATACGAGCAGAGGCAGCGGCAGTTCGCGCACCGACGCTCGTGCTTCACGCACGCGGTGACGCGATGATCACGTTCGAGAACGGGCGACAGCTCGCAGCGCTCATCCCCGGCGCGCGGTTCGTGCCGTTGGAAAGCCGGAATCACGTGCTCCTGGAGACCGAGCCGGCGTGGTCGCAGTTCCTGGACGAGGTCCGTGCGTTCCTCGACCCCGACGTGTAGCGGTCCCGGTCGTAATAGGCGAGAAGCCGCGCCATGATCCTGATGCCGCAGCCGAGACGGTAAACTCTCTGCCGCACAACGCGAAGCAATGAACGCGTGTCTACGTAGCAGCGCCCTCGCCTCCGGCGTCACGCGAATCCTGGTATGCGCGTCGACATGAACCTCATGACGCGGGACTAACTAGCGTCGACTAACCTGACGGAGTGAGTCGATCAGGAGCAGGTGAGGGCGCGCGAGATCGGGAAGCCAGGTCAACCGGTTCAGCAGATCATCGAATCGTGGAGCTGCGCGCAGGAAATACATGAGCGGATCAAACGCCAGCGCACGACCATGAGCCCCGCAGCGCTTTAGAAGCGTGCTGGCTAGTGCCGCGCCCGGAGCGGGGCCTTGGCAGCCAGGATGCTCGTTGCCGGACGGGCCTCGCCCCGAGCCTCGACCCGCATCCGCGCCAACCGCAACGGGAAGGTGCACCGCGTCGGTTCTCGGGGCACGAATGGATACCAGGCACAGTATCCGGCACGATGATGGGCACAGGACTCGTGCGCGCATAGCCGCGGCTCCGGGGGCTCGAACCGCGCCGCTCGTCGCATGATACCGTGCACCGTCAATAACTCATACACCGCATCCGGCGTGCACGCGGCACCTAACGACGCCAGCGCGTCGGTATGCACCACGGTCATCGTCCGGCGCAATGCGCCACCCAGATGGAAGGAGTACACGGTCACCGCCGGCTGAAAGTCCCTCCAGATCGACTCTGCCACGCCATGGGGTGCCGCGTTCGGGTCAAGGAGGAAACATCCATAGGCAGGGTCCTCCTCCGCCCGCGACTCCCATTCGCGCGCCGGCGCGGTAAGCAGCGGGTGCTCCTTTCGACTGCTCAGCACATCACGCATCTGCATCGGCCGTGGGACCGGACCGTCCGCGGCCGAGACGACCATACGGTCCAGCCATCGCTTGAGCAGCGCCCACCACTGATCGGCAGTAGCATGGTGACACTCGTCAGGCGTCTTCTTCACGCGATCGCAGAAGGCGACGAACGCCTGTCCCGGGTCCGTGGTGTGAAGACTTCCCAGCGCTATGGGAATAAGCGCACGCAAGGCGAGATCCGGCTCACCGATGAGTGCCGTCGCAGTCGTCAGGACGCGCGCCGCACCCGAGCCGCCGGAACCGTCACCGGTGCGCGGCCCTTCGACGCGACGACTGGTGAGCTCGACCGCCGTATCAACGAGCATCCGCGGCGTCAAGGCGGTGACCGGTACGGCGCTATCGAGCGGATCCACCTCCAGATCCCTGACGTACCACTCCTCCAGCGGCGATGAACCTGCCGCCAGCGTGCGAAACTCCGCCTGCTCCCTCGCCAGCGTCAGCGCTGCCTGACGATACAGGAACGGCATCCGCAGGCCTAACCAGAATCGGTACGCCTCACGAAAAAGCGCGGCGCGCTCCGATCCAACAGAAGCACGCCACGCTCCGACTGCACGAGCCGCGTCCGTGGCTCGCGCGAAATCCGCCAGTTCCCCCTGCTCGACCTCCCCCTCGCCAACGTGCACCACGCGAGCGTAGAGGACGGGATCAATCGTGGCAAGCACCGCCGTCCATCACGCCATTACTGCGGTATCTCGAACCACACGTCGGCGCGACGCTCGTTCTTCTCCTCCACCTCCACCTTCTCCTCCGGATTCGGTTCCCCCTTCGCTGCGTGCTGGATGTCGGCCTTCGATCCGACTTCGTCCTTCAGGAATGACACCACCTTGAGCGCTCGCTTGCGAGAGAGGTCCTGATTGTGCTGGCCCTTGCCCGTGGAGCTCGCGTGACCTTCCACGAAGATCGTGGTCGTACCGTCTCGCAGCCTCCGGAAGCGAATCTCCTCCGCCTGCAATTCACGCACCCAGTCCTTGATGCGCTGCATTTCGCCTTCCTCGATCTCATCCTTGTCCACCTTGAAGAAGACGGTGAGCCGCTTGGTGATCACGGTGGGCGGCGTCAGGGCGGTGCGCTGCACGTCGGTGAAGTTTCCTCCGCTCGACGAGTCGATTGAAACGCGATCTACCGGATCGAGTTGCAGGAACATGTCGCCGTCGGCTTCCACGGTGAGCTTCCCCGAGAAATCGAAGAACTTGTCGCCGAGCCCAGGGTCCCACTTTCCGGAGATCAGGAAGTCGATCCTGGCGATTTCCGATTCCTTGTTGGTTGCGTTCTTGGCCGTGAAGTTGATCTCGAAGTTGCCGCGATCCATTTCCGACGATCCCTGGATCTGCCGCAGCACGCGTGCTTCGCGCAGGTCGAAGCCATTGTGCTCGAAGCTCAACATCAGCCGGAACGTCAGCGTCGCCCCGCCGCCCAGGATGTCTCCACGGGCGGCGTCCTTGAGCTCCACGTCAGGCGTTGTCGCCTTGAAGGTGAAGATCGCCGTCGTGCGGGTCCACGGCGCAATGGCCGGCGTGTCGGCGTTCATGATCTCGCCGACGTCACTCTTCACCGCGAAGCGCCCTTCCTCCGGTCGCGACGTGATCTTCTTGAAGATCGAACGCCCGAAGTCGATGACCTTGTCCTTGATGTCATCGATGATGTCCATCTGGCGCACGCCGTGCCGCTCGTACCCTACCGGTACATAGCGCCGTCCGCGTTGTGCCTGACGAGAGCGCCGCACCGATGCCATCACTGCCACCGACGAGCTGTCGGCAGGCCCGATCTCTTCCAGCTGGGCGATGGTGATCTCGCCGACGTCGCCAAATCGCGCGACCAACTCGGACTTCGGCAGCTCGGCGAAGGGGAACTCCCATGGTTCAGGCGTCTGCAACCTGGCGAAGAGGTCCTGAACTTCCTGCTCGCTCAGGTTGATGCTGCCATGGTCGTGCGCACTGAATGACTTCGAGCCCGCCTTGGCCGGTGGCCGTGGCACGGGTCCGAGCCAGTTGAAGCGGGCCAGCTCGGTCGCCGCGTTGCGCTTTGCACCGGTGCCTGCCGTTACGGGCGCGGTCTCCCAGAGCTCGATACACTCGTCGATCCATCCATGCAGCTTCCAGAAGATCGGGTTCACCTGCGACGAGAACGTCGAGCCGAGGAAATCGGCCGACGGCGACGTGTCGCTCGGGTTCGCCGGATCCTGCGTCGCCCAATGCATGTGGAACCAGTTGTGAATCCCCTCCTCGAGCGTGGTCCCGAGCGCGTCGAGTGAGATCGACGCGAGCCACGTGGGATCGCGCAGCTGGGCGGCCATCTTCTGCCAGTACGCCGTGGTCTCGCGCTTCTTCCACTCCGGCGTTGTCGATCCCCAGGACCACGTGGGCATGGGCCACACGGGATCGCTGTGCGACCAGGGGATCGGGCTCCAACCGGTATTGCGATAACTACCGCCTAACGATACGGCAATGGCGCGCGTGGTGGCCACCATCTGGCGATGCATGTTCAGAAAGTCCACGCCCGCTCCCGGAGAAGCCGAGCGCCGCCTGCTCCCCGCAAGACGCGGCGGGTCGGAGAATCCCAGCGCGCGGATCTCGTTCTTCTGCGCCTCGGGAAGTTCGGGCCACTGGGATCGCGCCAGGTGCCAGATGTAGTGATGCATGCGCGCGTTGCGATCCGCCCAGAAGGCCCGGATTTCGGCGGGGAAGTTCGAGGGGAGGTCCCACGTCGGGACGTCGCGCGCGTACGCATAGCGCGACGCGGATCGCACCCCTCGCCATGATGCTTGCGAGGGAGGGGTGTCATGCCCGGCGTGTGCACCGTGGCCGTTCGTTGCGGGAGCGCCGGCGCCATTGCCATTGGTCTTCGAGTCAACGGCACCAGCCGGCGGTGCCGAGGGCGACTTCCCGGAGTCGACGACAACCGGCGCCGTTGGCCGCGCACCGGCGCCGAGTCCGGCATCGGCGTGCCAGTGGAGAAGGCGATAGGGCCCGCCAAGTTGTTGCAGCGTCAACTTCGCGGGTGCACCGGTTGTCGTATCGATGATCTCGAGCCTGGTGCCACTGGGGTCGCCGTCGCCGCCGATGCCGATGACGATGCGCCCCTTCGTGGGAAAGCGCGCGCCGCCGGCGTCACCCTCGATGATCGCGGCGGGTCCGTAGAGCCGGAGCACGGCGGCCCAGGCCTCTGAGCTCAGGAGCTGCGGCGGTGGCGTGCAGGCGCCTAACGCACCGATGAGCATCGCGGTCTCGTCATCATTCAGTGGCTCGCCCCTGGCGAACCGATCCACCCACTGCTCACCGATCACTGCCAGCGCCTGTTCCTCGGTGTACGGCTTGTCGTCGCGCCACGAGAGGAGAAGCGTGACTTGCGTGGCCCACGCGCCGGCGGCCGATGGTTGTTTCCGTGCCGGGAACACGCCAGGGAGGGCGTAGTTCACCGGGATGCAGAGCGCTCCCTTGCTCGGCGCTGCGGGTGTCGCGGCCGTGTCGAACCCAAAGGCCGGCAACCTGCGCAACTTGCCGACTGACTTCTGACTCTTGCGTGTGATCGCGGACGACTTCGACGAGTGATGAACGTGCCTGGCGGAGGATCTCATGGCGTCTATTTGGTTGCGGGCGCCTTGAGGTGCCCGATGTAGACAAGAACCGATGATTGATCGCCGGCGGTAGGGCTCCAGGCACCGGGGTTGTTGCGCAGCGCGAGCGCGCATTCCACACCGACCAGTGCTTGCGCCAGGGGACGGACAGCCATGCCGGTCGACGCGGCTTCCACGACCTGGCCGTCGCCAATGAAGAGCAAGGTGCGCGTAACTGGTGCAACTCCGTCCCTGACTGGTTCACAGGCGACGATCACATCGCCGGCGATGAGCGCAGCGGCGTCCACGACCTGCGCGGTAGTTGCTGGAGAAGCCGCCGGAGTCGTTTCCTTGACCGGCCCTTTCGCGACGATGACGTCGACGACTGGGGCCGCCTTGATCGGAGGTGCTTCAGCGACGGCGGGGGCTGGACCGGCCATGACTTGCGTGCCGGCACCGGCCGAGTGATGAAGGGGCATGGACCAGCGCATGGATGCCAGATCCTGAGCAAGGGATTGATCGTCCAGGGAAGCCGCGGTCGGACGATTGTTAGGCGCACGGGGTGAGCGCACCCTGCGGGCCTCACGGTCGAGCCGCGAATCCATCTGCGAGAAACGTCGCTGCAGGGACACGTCGCCGACGTCGAACGTGAGCGCCATCGGCGGTGCCATTCGGTCAAAGACCTCGTGCCCGTAAGAAAGCGAGGCACCCTGGGGTGGCACAGGCGGCGACTTCGGCGCCTGTGTCGGTGCGTCCTGCTTCCCCAACGGTGGCGGCGGAAACGGCGCTTCGCCGGGAGGCACTGCCTGCGGCGCGGTCGCTGATTCGCGTATTTCGGCGAGCGCCGCCAGCTCTTCCAGCGTCGGAGGTGGAGCGGCGCTCGGTGGGATTGGCGCTGCACCGACCGGCACTGCCGGAACAGGCGCCGCTGCCGGTGCAGACCCTGCCGCCCGATCGGGAAGCGGGTTTGGCGTCGGGACCTTGGGTGCCAGCAAGGCGTTAGGCGCGCGCACAGGCGCGGCGGGTGCGCAGAACGCCTCGACCTCTACGGTCAGGCCATCCGACGTCGGGTCGAGCGCGCGGGCGAACGCCGCCAGCGACGGATGACGGGGCGTGTCGTACGAGGATGATCGCGAAAACGACTGCGCCCCCGGATTCACCCGCAGTTCGATCGGGATGCCGTGAACGCTCGTCGCCTTTACCCGCACCGCTGGAGGGGATTCGACTTGCGGTGCGCCAAAGCGCGGAAGTGTCGGGACGCGAAAACCGGAAGGCATGGCTCGTCGTCCTAGGGAACGAGGTTCATGCTCAGCACCGCCTGCGGATCGAGCGCGATGCGTAGCGCCGTGGGCTTGTCCGGCAGTGTCGATGCGTCCATCTCGAATGCGATGGCCGCTGGGCCGGCCGAGCGAACCGTGAGCGCCGTGTCGCCGAGCATCGCCCGCGGGAACTCCGGCATCGATTCCGCCTGCGCCAGGTTCTCGCCCGAGATCGTGAGGATCACGCGCTCGCCATCGTCGCTGAGCGACGCGCTGCTCACCTTCGGCGCCGCCTTTCGGCGCTTCGACCGCTGGATGAGGCGCGCCAGCGACCCATAGTCAATCTTCTCAGCACCGGCCTTATCGAGGTCAACGTTGGCTTTTTCCATCCGTTCGAGATCGCTCACCGAGGTCACGCCGATCTTTTCCAGCGACGTCTTCACTTTGGGGTCGATGTCTTCGACCTCCTCGATTGCGACGTCGTCTTTGCGGCGCGGCTCGCGTGTGGTCTCGCGAATCTGACGGTCGGTGATGGACCCCAATTGAAGGCTCACGCGCGCGGCCCCTGTTTCCCCCGGCTTGGCGGTGGTGAAGCGCAACTCCTCTCCGTCGAAGTCGGGGAAGAGCTGCAGGTCGAGCGCCAGGTCACGCACGCTGTAGGTGAGCCGTCGCGTGAGTCCCTTGATGGCGAGCGTCTCCTGCGCGCGATCCAGCTCGAGCGTCAAGGAGTCGAGAAAGCTCTTGAGCGTCCACCCCTTCCGCGCGACGTCAGACGCCACCTTGGCTTTCCTCCTCGGCCAGCGTGACTCGGAGTCGATGGAATACCGGCATGACCGTCGTTGACACAATCTGCGTCGGTGGCGACGCCCCTAACGAGTTCACGAGATCGCCCTCGTACCAGGGATCGAGTTCGACGGGCAAGTCGAAGGTGAGTTCCTCAACATGGAATTCCATCGAGGCGTTGGCGACACGATCGACGTCGACCATCGCGACGACAAAGTCGCGCAGGAGCGGCAGCCGAAACTCATCGAGTTTCTGCTGCGCGCTTCCTGCTCCCCACTCGCTCTCAGGCACCTACCTGCTCCCGTTTGATCGCGCTCGCGAGCTCATCGAGCTGAACCGGAAAGAGTGTGATGCGTTTGTCGAACAGGACGCGCATGCCGTCGATCTCCACTTCGTGGTCTTCGAAGGCGACCGGCCGGCCGAGCTGCGACACGGGAAAGCGGCTGCTTTTCATGACATGGTCCTCGCGCCGACGAGATGGAAGAGCACGGGGAGTGGGAATTCGACGCTGGTTTCGTGGAATGACGCCAGCTGGCCATCCTCGAGAACCTCCCCGAGCTGTTGCAGGATCACATTCTGCAGCTTGACCTCGGGGTAGACCCAGAGGGCGGCGCGCTCGCCGGCCCGTCCGCGCAACGTGACATTGGCGAGCCCTGCCTGCGAGACGCGGTTGCGGAAGTCTATGGAATCCAGCGCGGCGCGCTGGGCCGCTGAAAGGGGAGCCGTCGCCCCTAACGAGTCGCGCAGTGATGCCAGCGCGCCCAGTCCGAGTACCATGCCGGATCGGATGCGCACCGGATCGCTGGAGCGCGCCTTCTTCTGGGTACTGAGCGGCACATTCGCGTCGGCCGCGTCGAGGGCGTAGTAGTATTTGGCCTCGACCGTCAACGAGCGGCGCTTCTCGGTGAGGGCGCCCTCCCAGATCTTGTGCCAGAAGTCGCGGTGCGTGGCGACATCGTTGAGCGCGATCGGGTCGCCGCCGGCGTCCTCGACGCGATCATAGACGTACTCGCCCGCGAACCACACGAACTGCATGCGCTCGGTCCCGACGTAGTCTCCCTTCTTGTTTTTCCAGACCAGATAGAGGCACAGCGAGCAGGGTTCGTTCACTGGTGCCTCGGAGATTGCGCTGGCCGGGATAACGACCGGCGGCAATGTTCCCGCCTCGATCGTCGTCAACTCTTCCGTGCCGCTCCCGTACGACTCGTCACGGTCCCGGTGCTTCAGAGTCCAGTGCAGGGTGGCGTCCGTGATGGTACGCGGGGTATCGATCGACAGGTTGAGCTGGATGTCGCGGCCGTACGCATAGACGACGCGCGGACTCCCATTGAGCAGCACAGGGGCGAGTCCGTTGATGGTGAGCGTCACCGCCTGAAGCGCCTTGTATGTCGGAATGCTCTGCGAGTCGCCTTCCATCGTTGCCAACAGGCCCGGCAGAGCACTCGGCCCGATTTGCGGAGTGTTGGCCCACAGCCGCTCCATCTTCGCCGCGAAGGGATCGGCCGCGAACTTGGCCCAATCCATCGCGATTTTGTTCAGGTTCTGGGGCGTACCAGACGTCAACAGCTCATTGACCGTCTCTTTGGAGATGAACTTCTCGAGCAGCGGGGCGAGCTGAGTGATCAGCATCGCGATCATGGGTCCGCTGATGATTCCACCATCCATCTGCCGTGCCAGGCGGCGGTCTGCCGACGACATGCGCGCGAGCGACTTCGCGCCGGCGTTAGGCGCAGGGGCGGGGGGCGTCGGCGTGGCCGGCGCGGCGGGCGTTTTGACAGGCACGTCGACGGCGCTCGCGACCAGCTGCTGGATCATCTTCGTGTTCTCGGGCTTCGCCAGGAACGCCGTAATGACGTCGGCGATGTTCGCCGTTGGTGCGCCCGCACCGCCGCCGGCTGGCGCGGGCGCCGCCTTGCCACCACCGCCGAACAATCCCCCGAACAGGTTCCCGATCAGCGGGCCCGCGGCGCCAAGCAGTTGCGGCAGCATGCCGACGAGCGCCTGCCAGAACATGCCGGTCGAGTATCTGCCGTTCGAGGTGGCCTCGACAAGGTAGAACGGCGCCTTGCGCGATGCCTGCGACGTCGCGCGGGAGCGCGCCCGCGAGGTCGCCTTCGCCTTGACGCGCTTCGGGCGGCGACTCGTCAGGCGCGTTGAGGCCTGCACCGCCTCCGGACCTCGGAAGCGCGACGTCGCGGGAACGGTGAGGATATCCGAGAGGGCCGGCCCGTGGCCCGAATTGGTCCGGAAGCTCATGAGTTGGATGTGCCGGTGGTCGTGGTCGAACCGGTCCAGAGGAACGGTGAGGGACGTCCTGCCGCGCGTTGCAGGCGGGAGGGGCCCGATGAGCTCCGACTCGAACGCCGGATCAGCGAGCGTCGGGAGACCCGAGACCCGTTCCGTCGTACCATCGCCGATCGCGTACGTGTAGTAGGCATTCTCGCCGAGCTCCACCTGGAAGTGCACGCCCTGCCCGTCGACGTCGTCGAGCTTGAGCAGCGCCAGCGCCATGGCTGCCTAACCAGTCTTTCCTGCGGCAACCTGTCCCGGTGCGGCCACCTGGCCGGGCACCGCGACCTGGCCCGGCGGCATCGCTGGCCGTGCCGCCGCGCCCCACGCCGCGCCGCCGTCACGCCCATCGGCGTAGAGCGATGCGAAGTTGTCGAGCTTGAAGTAGTCGGACTTGAACTGGATCTTCACGCTGCCCTTGATCTGGGCAGCGAGCTTCGAATCAGCGATGGCCTTTACCGACGACACCGAAATCTTCGACTTGCGGCTTTGCTCGGTGCTGTCGTCGCCGCCAAAGATCGAAGAAAACCAGCCGCCGGAGTCCTCGGTTGCCTTCGTTGTTTCGTCTTCGGTACCGGCCTTCCCCTTGGATTCGATTTTTTCAACGGCGCCAACATCGAAGAGCACCGACGCCTCGACTACACCCTTTTCCACGACGAGGCGCGTGATCCCCATCAGGATCGTCTCGCGTAACATCGCCCGGCGTTCCTTCGCGAGAGCGATCGTCGCATCCATGATCTTGGCCTTCACTTCGTTGTCACCAAGGTCGAGCTTGTTGCCCTCCTTGTCGGTGAGCACCATCGAACGCTGCCCGCCTTCGCCTTCCTCGTCGTCGAAGCCGAGCGAGAAGAGATCGCTCTGTGTTTCGGCGAGGTAGCCGAAGGCCTCGTGTTCCTTCACGTCCTTGGCGAACTGCGCGATCGATTTGCTTGCCGTCTTCAGCAGATCCTGGTACGTCTTCATCTGTTGAATCGTGACTTTCAGATTGGCGTCGAACACTCCTTGCAGCAGATCTTTGACAAATTGAGGGAAGTCGATCTGCTGGATAAAGTCGGCTCCGATCTGCGGCAGCTGGTCGAAGCGTTTGTTCTCGATGTCGGTGCGGGCGAGACCCCCCGGAGGTCCCGGCGGTGGTTCGTCGGCAAAGCCCCGTGCGATGCGGCCGTTCGGCTGCGACTGCATTCGTGCCAGATTCGAATCCACCAGCTGTCGGTACAGCGCCAGCTGTTCGGCCTCGTTCATCCGCACAAAGGACGGGGACATACTCAGCACGCGTTGCGCTTCCGTGCGCGCGAGTGCGACGGTATCGGGATGATAGTTAGGCATCGGGTCGAGTCGCTCCGGGGCTACTGCCAGTCTTCGTCGGCGTCTTCGAGCTCCACTGTCGGCTCGGCGTCTTCTTCTTCAGCCTCTTCAGCCTCGACTTCCTCGGGTTCACCACCACCGCCCAGGGACGCCTCTGCCAGTATCCATGCTTCCGCGGAGTCGATGAAGCTCTCGAACTCGTCGTCGGAGACGGAGTTGCTGAAGGTGGCGACGAAGTTGTAGACGCGATTGCCTTCCTCGGCGAGGGTGCGCACGGCGTTCACGTCGACGGCTTTGCCGCGCTCCTCCTTGATGAGGCGCTCGATGACGCGCCACCGGTTCTTTCGGCGACCGAACGCGAGCTGTTCGACGACTTCGTCGGCGCCGAGGATCGCCATCGCATCCTCGAGTTGCGCATTCAGCTTCTGGGCCTGCTTACCCGTGCCGCCGCTGCCAAAGTCGCTCAGGTTGTACTGCAGCTCCTCGATCGTGTGAATGATCGGGCGGCGCGAGAGGCGGCTTCCTTCGTGCATGGACTCGCGCTTCTCGATGTAGCGCGCGACCTCGCTCATCATGTTGTGCCAGAGGCGGCCGAGGTCCTGGTTGCCCACGACGCCGCTCATGAGCTGCACTTTGCCGCGGCCGAGCACGCGCTTGTAAATCAGCCCGCGTGATTCCGGCGTCGGGCGGTGGATCGCGTTTTCACGGTAGTTGAAGATGAGCGACTGGATGTCCTCGTTCTCGATGTCGATGACCGAGTTGTCCCACAGATCACCCACGCGCTCGGCGAGCGCGAAGACGCCCAAAACATCGCCCAGGAACCAGGCGTAATCCACTGCAGCGACCGCGAGGATGTTTTCCCGTACGACGCGGCGCGGATCGTCCTCGTCGAAGAATTTCACCGAATAGTTCCACGGCGCGCTCGACTTGGTGCGCGCCGCGACGATGGGATCGCTGGAGCCGCCCGCGGTCTGGAGCGCGTGCGCGTAGGCCAGGGCGAGGTATTCGTCGTAGCCGCCGGCACGATATATGTCGTCGTCGTCGAGCCGGACGCCGAGCTCGTAGAGGTACGAGATCATGCGTTGCCGCACTGCGGGCGTAAAACGCGCGCGCGGGATCTCGTTCAGCTCCGCGTAATCCTCCACGCGCGAGCGCACGACAACCGTGGTGCGGATCTTCTCGTACTCGTCGGCGACATAGTCGGCGATCCGCCCGTCCTCGAGCGGCAGCTCGGCGCCGGCGATCGACTCGCGTAGGAGCCTATAGGACGCCGAGTTCTGGGGCGGCGGATTGATGCCTCGCTCGCCAAGCGCCCCGGCGATGATGTGTTCCGCGAAGCGAGTCCGCAGGCGGGTGTCGGTGCCGTGCAGGATGAGGCGCTCGATGCCGAGCGTGTCCAGCTTGGTCGAAGGATGGTTGGTGGCCATGCGTATGTCCTCAGTCGGCAGACCGAGCGTTAGTGCGGCGTTTCCATCGCGGGTCGCGATCTCTTGCGGTCTTCACCTTCGATTTACGTCCTCGTTCTCGCGGGGCATCTTCGCGTCGCGGCTCATGCGTGTGCGCACGCCCGCCGCCCTCCGAGCGTTCTTCGACTTTCTCGATCGCGGCGGCGAGAAAGTTCACATAGACACCGCGCTGCGTGAGCAACAGCCTCGTCAGGCGAGGAAGCTGCCGTGCGTTGAGCCGTGAGGTTACCGCTTCGACGTCGCTGAGGTACTGACTCGCCAGGGCATCCTCGATCTCCGCGGATCGAGTCCCGAACTCGGCGCTGATCTTCCGCAGCGCGACTTCAACGATCGGGTCCGGGTTTGCGAGCCCAATCCCTCGCAGCCTCGAGAGCTTGCGTCCAAATCCGCGCTTCTCGCGAAGCTCATCAAAGAACTCGTCAGGCAGACGCGAGGTGAACGGATCGTTTCCACTCTGGGCCTTCTCACGCCCCGACGGCGTAGTCGTTACTTCGTCGCTGTCGACCTCGCGGTGGCCATTGTCGAGCCCCAGCGAATCGTCGTGGTGGTGAGAGGTGGGCATGTCGGCCATACTCGGCTCCGGTGCGATGGTGGGTATCGTCAGGCGGCGATGGCGGAACGCAGGGAGCGACCACCGAGGCGGTGCTCCACGAGACGCAGAGCGTCGCGGACGTTGAGGCGCCCGTAGCCGCCCCTGGGATGCTTGAAGCGACCATCGAGGCGGTCGCTGGTGTGCTTGATGACATGCTTGACCTGGGCGTCGGTGAGCGAGGCACCGGCAACCTCGCGAGCCCACGACTTCATGAGGGCGATGGCCCCTGACACAAACGGTGTCGCCTGTGATGTGCCGCTGGAGAACGCGTAGTCGCCGCTGAGGTAGGTCGAGTAGATGTTCTCCCCCGGCGCGACGCACAGGATCTGGTCGCCATAGGTCGAGAAGACTGCCATTTCGCCGTCGTTGCCGACGGCGCCGACCGCGATCACGCCGGAGATGGCGCCCGGGTAGTACAGCGCGTGCTGCCCGTCGTTTCCCGCGGCTGCCACGATCGTAACGCCGCGACTGCGCGCATACTTCACAACCTCCTCGTGAGGCAGACCGCCGCCCTCGTGAGGAACCCCGAGCGATGCGCTGATAACGTCGACGCCCTGGTCGACGGCCCACTTGAACGCATTGTTGATATTGTCGACGAGTCCCGCGCCGACGCGTTCTGCTCCACGGCGCATCGCGCCGAGCACACGCACGGGAAGGATCTTGCATCGTGGTGCGACACCAACCGGCATGCGTTGCCCCGCTGACGCGATGATACCGGCGACATGCGTACCATGGCCGACGTCGTCGTCAGGATCGCTGTCGGCGTCCAGGTAGTCACCAACGAAGTCGTCGTGTCCGTCGAGGATGTCGACGAAATCCATTCCTGGCGCGAGCACACCAGCCAGCTCGGGATGTTTTGCGCTGATGCCGGTATCGAGCACCGCAACACGTACCTTGGGGTCGCCGCGCGTGAAACGGTGCGCTTCGGGGAGACGAATCACTTCACGCGACTCGAAGTCGGTGCGCGTCGAGGCTTGCGTCGCGATCGGCGATGGGAGCGGCGACTGCACGATGCCGCCCATGTGCACACGCTCGACCTGGGGGATCAGCGAGATGTCAGAGATGATGGACGGCGGGATGCTGCGATCTTCCTGCAGCACCAGCCGATAAACGCGATCGAGGCCCGCCGCGGTTTCTTCCGGAGACCACCATGTGCTGGCTGGCGCATACTCATGCGTGACCCACACCGGAACGCGCGCTTTGCGCAGGACCGCATCAATCGCGGGGATCAGCTGTTCGGGTGCGTCGCGCTTGTCACGAATTACCGAAGCCCAATGTGGGACGTCGGCGGTAGGCGCTCCGGCCTTCAGCTGCACGATGACGTGCGGTTTCATGGGCCATCAGCATTCTTCCGTCGGGCGAAATCGAACAGGCGAAGAGTGTCTCAGTGCCGCGGCCTTTGTCTCGGCTCACTGCAAAATGTCCCACAGCGTCTCGCCGACGAGTCCAACGAGCACTTTTCGCGCGAACGCATCGCGCACTGCAAATGGGCCCTGGAAGGTCAGCGTGCCGAGATTCGTGCCGGCGAGTGACTGCGCCAGTCGCGCGAGTGTCTGCTCGTGCACGTCGAGCGTTCGCGCGACTGAATGCCAGCTCAGGTCTCGCTCCTTGTGCAGCACCGCACGCAGCAAGATCAACCAGTGCAGGACGTCCTCCAGACGGATTGCATTCTCGCCCGGGTTGTGCTGTCGCCAGAGACGCCACACGGTCCGTCGGTCGCGGCCAATCAGTGCGCCAAGTTCTGATACCGTGGTAACCGGCCGCACGGACGTGCAGGCCATGGCCAAGGCTTCACGTAGCGCCGGCTGCAACCGGGACGACTGACGGAAACAGGCGGCGACACGCTCCAAAACGCCGAGCGACGACGCGCGCCTGATCTTGGTCCAGAGGTCGATCTCGATGTCCGATGCCCAGACGATGTCCGTCGGTGACAGCCCCGGTGCGTGCGACGCGTTGTCGGTATTCCGGGGTGTGACGAGGATCAGTGGGTGCAACGTCTTCGCAAGCGACGGTCCGAGCTTCGGGGCGCGACTCAGCTGCGAAATACTGAGGACCTTGCACTCTGCCCGCGGTGCGCGGACGAGGAACTCATCCCACTCCACCGTCGAAAAAACATCGACCGAGCGCGGCACAGCGGATGCTATCCGTCGCAAGGTGTTCGCGTCGTCACCGTATACAGCAAGCATTCCCCGCCGCCCCGACCGGCTACAAAAATCGTTAGGGGCAGAGAACTGAACTCAATGCAGGAAATTTGCAAGAAAGCTCATGCATTTGGGTTGAAGTGATGTCGTTCGTAGTGTCGTTTGTGGTACGAGGTGTGTTGCATTCCCCGTAACAAACGCATCAATGCGAACGTTCCAACAGCGTCTTGGATGCAACTGCGCATCGTCCAAGAACTTCACGTGAACGAGGAATAAGTCTTAAGAGGCATTGAATAGCCTCACCGGTTCACCGTGAATTCGATAGGGAGCCGCTTTTGGTAATTTGGAACACCAAAGCGCATCTCGAAGCAAGGACGTCCTTAGCTGATCGCTCCCCGGACCAGCGCGATCGCCCCAATTTTGCAGACAGATAGGGAAGGCCGATCGGGCTTAGTCATTTCGATTCTGCGACCCCGGCGCTTCGAGCGCCGCGAAGACGGCCTGCATAACGAGTTCGCGTCTGCTTCTCGGCTCTCCGCCGTGCGCGACGGGTCGAAATCAGTGCGTAGTACTTGGCCGTCAATGGATACGTCGGGCACATTCCATCCGTATGCCATCGGTTATCTCGGCGACGGAACTGTCGCAAGGAAGATCATCCAGCATCTCACGCAGTAGGCAAGCGCGGATTGCCTAACGCGAGATCAGAGCCGAGCGCTTACACTCGCACCTCGTTGAGGACTGCGGCCACGGCGTGCCTGCGGGCTGGCTGCCCAGAACGCACCCGTCGGGGCGCCCGAAGCTGTGGGCCGGGCGTCCGCGACCGGTGCGTCATTGCCGTGCCAGCGGGGCGTCGGCATACCGGAAGGCAACGCAAGAAGGGCAGACCTGATGGCCCGCCCTGCTTGCTGCCGGTCATGAAACGCGGATCCCGAGGTTTCTTCCTTTACGGCAGTACGAGCGACCCGAGCTTGATAGCGAGCAGGCTGGTGCCGTCCGACAGGAGTGCGTTGTCTCCCCCGCAGTTCAGGAACGCGGTAAACGGGCTGCTGGCCTGCACGGCGCCGACCACTACGAAGGACAACTCCCCGACAACGCGGTTGATCTTCGTCTCCGTGTGCGTGAGTTGTCCCGGCACACCGATGCTGCAGGCCGCTGCGGCTTCTTCGGCGTCATTGGTCTTGTTAAAAACCTTGACGCGAGCGATAAACATATAGTGGCCTGCGGGAAGGCTGAGTGAGAGGACCGCAGGTCCGGGATTAGTCAGCTCCGCGGTGAGTGCCTTGAAGTAGCCGGTGGTGCCTTCCCCTGCGGGCCCCGTCGGTCCCGTTGCTCCCGTTGCTCCCGTTGCTCCCGTTGCTCCGGTAGCACCCGTGGGCCCGGCGGGACCTTGCGGTCCCCGAGGTCCTGTCGCATTGAACCAGAAGATCACGTGCTGCTTCGACGCGCATTCCTGCTTCGTATCCGTCGTCTTGATGCGGTATACAGTGCCTGAGAGCGGCACGTAGCACGCCCAGATGACATTCGGGTCGTTAGGGTCGGGTGCTTGTGCGCGGGCGTCCGGCGCCAGCGCAACCAGCGCGGCCAGCGCCAGCGCCACGGGCAGCGCCCGGCGCATCTCAAGAAGGTGGTTGATCATTGTCTCCTCGTCTGTTTGGGTCATTGGGTCGCGGCGGCACCGAGCTGCAGGCGCAGCGCGTCCAGGTCGGGTCGGTACTCTTCTGGTAGCGTGGGTGTGATCGCCTTGAGCGCTCGTCCCAGCGCGTCCCACGCTGACGGGTCGCTCGCGCGCGTCTGGAGCGCGATCAGCGGAGCGCGCAGCGGAATTCCGTAATTGTCGAGCGACGGTATCAGCCGCTCCAGCGCGTCGTCGATCGCGTCCGCCACGAGGCGGTCCTTGTCGGTCGTTTCCACTGCCTTGGCCTGCGCGACCATCGCTTCGGCCACTTCGATATCGGGGGCCACGATGGGCGCGTCGCGCGAGCACCCGGCGGCAACCATCCCGACGGCCACGAACAGCACTGAACTCCTCCGCATCTGCTCCTCCAAGTGTCGTCGTCCGGGGCGGTTAGCCCGCGCAAGAGGGGGGTCGTCGCGCCTCGTATTGCCGCCGGTGGTGCCCGGTTGCATGTTGCGACGCCCCTCTGTTCCGCCCTTCATTCAGAGAACGCGTAGAACGCCGACGGAACGAGCCACGATCGTGCATGGACCCGCGAGAGAGCGTCACCGACCTGCTCGTCCTGGCCGCCGCGGGTGACCGCGCGGCACTCGACCGCGCATTTCCGCTGGTTTACGACGAGCTGCGGCGCCTCGCCCACCACCAGTTGCGGCGTGAGAACGAGGGCCACACACTGTCGACCACCGCACTCGTTCACGAGGCGTACATGCGGCTCGTGGATCAAAAGGCGGGCGCCTGGCAGGACCGAAGGCACTTTTTCGCTATCGCCGCCACCGCAATGCGGCGCATCCTCGTCGATCACGCCCGTCGTCACCACGCGGACAAGCGTGGTGCGGCCCGGAAACCAGTGCCGCTCGAGAACATCGATCAGGTCGCAGTCGAGGACCGGGCGGAGCTCCTCGTAATGCTCGACGACGCGCTCGAGCGCCTGGCCACGATGGACGAGCGCCAGGCTCGCGTGGTAGAGTGCCGGTTCTTCGGCGGTTACACGGAGGAGGAGACGGCCGAGACACTTGGTATCGGCCTCCGCACGGCGAAACGCGACTGGGCGAGGGCGCGCAGCTGGTTGTTCCAGGAGCTCTACCCGGACTCGGTAGCGCCGGGCACGACGTCGTGATCGTCACTGCCTAACGAGCCATCGCCTCATGGATCCCAGGCTCGATGCCTTCCAACGCGCCGATGCGCTGTTCGACGCCGCGCTCGATCTGCCGCCGCACGAACGAGCGGCCTTCGTCGAGCGCACATGCGGCGATGACGTGGTACTACGGCAGACGGTCGAGCGACTCCTCCTGGCGCACGACCGCGCCGGGAACTTCCTGCGCGAGCCGGCGGCGCAGATCGCTGCGCCATTGTTCGACGCGCCCGGCGACGATGTCGCGGTCAGGCCTCCGGAGCGCATCGGGCCGTACCGGATCGTGCGCGAACTGGGACGGGGCGGGATGGGCACGGTCTATCTCGCCGAGCGTGACGACGACCAGCAGTTCCGCCAGCGCGTCGCGCTCAAGCTGGTACGCGGCGCGCTGGCGGGTGGGTGGATGGTGGAGCGGTTTATCGCAGAACGACGGATCCTTGCTTCGCTCGAGCACCCACACATCGCCCGCCTCTTCGACGGCGGCACAGCTCCCGACGGGACACCCTGGTTCGCAATGGAGTACGTCGAGGGCGAGCCGCTCGACCGGTACTCTCGGGAACACGACCTCTCGCTCGAGCAGCGCCTGCGGCTGTTCGGCGACGTGTGCACGGCGGTGAGCTACGCGCACGAGCGCGGCGTCGTCCACCGCGATCTCAAGCCGTCCAACATTCTCGTGACGCGAACGGGCGAGGCGAAGCTGCTGGATTTCGGTATCGCAAAGCTCCTTGACGCTGGCGGTGATGGCGATGATGGCGGTGCGCCGCGGACGCGCACAGGGATGCACCTGATGACGCCCGAATACGCGGCGCCTGAGCAGGTCCGCGGCGCGCCGGTGACCGCCGCATCCGACGTCTACTCGCTAGGCATGGTCCTCTACGAGCTCCTCGTGGGTGGGCGCCCGTATCGCACAGCGGGTCTCTCGCCGGGCGCCATCGAGCGTGTCGTTTGTGAGACCGAGCCGGTGCGGCCGTCGTCAGCGATGCGCCGCCGGCGCCTTCCCAGGCATGCCGCCGAAGACCTCGACACTATTGTCCTGAAGGCGCTGCAGAAGGATCCAGCACGGCGGTATTCCTCGGCGGCTGACCTGCTCGAGGATCTCGCACGGCACTCCGCGGGGCGGACGATCCTCGCGCGTCCCGACACGCTCGCATACCGGACACAGAAGTTCGTCGGGCGACATCGAGTGGAGACCGCCGTCGTCACATTGCTGGTCGCGGCCGTTCCGCTGGCGATCGCCTTCTCCAATTCCCGTGCCTCGCGATCACGGGCTGAACCATCGCTGCTCGCCACTGGTGCGTTGCACGAGCGCGACCGCGTTCTCGTGGCGGACTTTACAGATCGCGCCGGCGACAGCACACTCGCCGCGGCCATCACCGAAGCAATCCGCATCGACCTCACCGCATCGCCGGTGGTCCGCGTGCTCACGCCGCGTCAGGTGCGGGTCACGCTCGAACGCATGGAGCGATCACCCGATCTCGCGCTCGACGACACGCTGGCCCGCGAGGTCGCCGCGCGCGAGGGAGTGAAAGCGATCGTCACAGGAAGCCTAACGAGAACAGGTACTGCGTTCGGTCTGTCCGCGCAGCTGATCGATGCCGTCGGCGGCAGCGCACTCGCGTCGGTTCGCGAGACCGCCGCTGACTCGTCGAAGCTGATCGAGGCCGTCGACCGGTTGAGCAGGCGCCTGCGCGAGCGAGTCGGTGAGTCCCTTCGCGACCTGCGCGCCTCGCCGCCCCTGTGGGACGCGGCCACCAAATCGCTGCCGGCCCTCCGCGTCTTCACCGAGGGTCAGCGTCTGACGCGTGCTGGCGACCGGCGAGGAGCGATCCGGAAGTTTGAACAGGCGATCGCGCTGGACTCCGCCTTCGGGTCGGCCCACATCTCGCTGGCGATGACGTACGATGCGCTGGCCGAGCCCGGACGGGCGAGCGCCGCGTTGCGCCGGGCTCTCGCCAACCAGAATCGACTACCCTTCCTGGATCGCTACTTCATCATCGCCAGCAATGCGTGGCACGCTGGTTACCGCGACTCGGCAGCGGCAACCTACGAGCGCGTGCTGGCGCGGTATCCGTATGAAGTGCGGGCGCTCAACAACCTCGCGCTCATCCGTCAGGACCAGCGCCGATACGCCGAGGCCGAGAGCTTGTTCGTGCGGGCCGCGACGATGGACTCGACGATCGCGAACCTGTACTTCGGGATCCATGGCACACAGCTGCTCCAGGGCCGGTTCGCCGACTCGCGGCGCACGCTCGACCTGATCGCGCGGCGGTTTCCCGGGAACCAGGTGCTGGGCGGCGTGAAGTACCAGGACGCGAGCGCGCAGCACGACTGGGAGTCGGCCGAGCGATTCGCGCTGGAAAAGATCGCTGCCGTGCGTGGCGATACGCTCGAACTGATCGACCCGTACGAGGCGCTCGCGGGGATCGCGATGACACAGGGACGGCTCGCGGAGGCCGACCGGTACTGGCGCACGCACCTGACGCTGAGCGCCGCGGCCAAATCGCACAGTCGTTTCCTTTTCGGCGTGGCGCAGCGCGCGCAGCTGGCGCTGCGTTACCGGAGCGACACCGCGCGCGCGATCGCGTTCGTTGACTCGGCGCTGCAACAGTTGCCGCTCGACAGCATCCTTCCCGGTGACCGGCCCTACGACATGCTGGCGCGACTCTATGCCAACGCCGGGAAGCTAGCCCGCGCGCGGGAGCTACTCGCCGGTGCGGACTCCAACGATCGTGCGCTCGACCGGAACCTCCGCGCCGATCGGAGTTGGACACGCGGCGTAATCGCGGTCGCCCAGCGCAGGATCGCTCAGGCGCGGGTGTACCTGGACTCGGCGGTGGCGACGCATTTCTGCACAATCTGTGCACTTCCGGCGCTGGCGCGCGCGCACGAGAACGCGGGTGATTCACGGGCCGCCATCGTGGCGTACGAGCGCTATCTGGAGACGCCGTGGTTTCATCGCTACGAAACTGATGCGATCGAGCTAGGGTGGGCTATGAAGCGGTTGGGCGAGCTGCGCTCGGCACGTGGCGATTCGGTGGGCGCAATGGAGATGCGCGAGCGACTCGAACGTCTCTGGCGCCGCGCGGACCCGGAGTTACGTGCAGTCGCGGCGCGAATGCCTAACGTCCTCGACGGGGCCATGGCGCCGATACCGCCCCAAAAGGGAAAGCCTCGATGACGGGCGCTCAGAACTGTACGACCTCGCCTCCGCCACTTGAGTCCTGGTCATGCGCATCAACGTGAACCGCACGCTGCTGACCATACTAACGCCAACGCTTGCTGCACCGATCGGCGCGGCGGCCCAGTTTCCGACCTGGCCGAACGGAATACATTTGATACGATTCGAGGTCGCCGCGCACCCCCGGAAGGTGCACGTCGTCACTGATCCCAACGATCGTCGACCAGACGTCGGCCGGGGGAAATCGACCGCCGGCCGCCACCGCGACCTTGATGCGCATCCCCAGCACATTCCCGTCGGGAACGATGCGACGCGCGAGCGAGCGATTCACGACGAGGGTTCCTCGAACAGTGCGCGAAACGGTGGGGTGGGGGATTGATCCGATGCGCCCTCGTTAGGTACGCGGCCAGCCACCAGCGCTGTCCCACTGACGCGAAAGTAATTGCTGTCTATCCAGGCGGTGTGATAATCCGTGACTCCGATATGTCGCTCACCGCTGGCGCCGTCGACCACGAGCGGACGCGGGATGCGGAACTCGGCAGTCGGCAGTGAGCCGACAGCGGCGTCGGTTACGCCGGGAACGAGTCGCAACCGCTGAATGTCGACCGTATTGTCAAGAAGCGGTGTAGTAGGGGCATGCCCACTCGAGTAGGATGGCGCGCAAAGCGGAAAGCTGCGAGTCGAGCAGCCGCGACGCCGGTTGCTCGGGCCCGCCGTAAGTTTCTGCGTTTTTTCCCCGGTGGATTCGCGGATCCGACTTACCTGGACTGGGAACGCGACTACAAGTGGGAGACTCACCTGCGTTGGGAAGAATCACTCGGCCGTCGCGATTTCCAGCGATTGCTCAAGGAGCGGGAATTCGAGGTCATTGCAGCGACAGCGTTGCGCGTGGAACAGCGGTCGCGTCACAGCATGATCTTTTCGTTCGAGAAGATGGCGCTTCGCGATGCGGTAAGAAGTCCGGAAGGTGCGCGCGCTTTTGCCGAGGGTCTGTTTGACCTCCTTCACGGCAGCGGCGGCCTCCCGCATCGGTTCGACCGATGGGTCCAAACGGTGGCGAACTTACCGAGGAAGGGGACGCGGGTGCTGACCTGGCCCGCGGTCACCGTCTTCCCCTTCATAGCCCAACCTGACCGGCATCTCTTTTTCAAGCCGACAGTCACCAGGAAGGCGGCGGCAGCCTATGACTACGCGTTGCCTTACGAGTCGCGGCCGTCCTGGAACGTCTATTCAGCGCTCCTCGACTTCGCCGAGCGATTGCGCCGGGATCTGGAGGATTTGAAGCCGCGCGATATGATCGACCTGCAGTCGTTCATGTGGGTCCAGGGCTCGGACGAATACGACTAACTGCAGGTGCTTCGGCGAAGCCCCCGAGTTCAGGACTCGTCAGGCAATTTGTGGCGAAACGGCGCGTCGAGCGCCTGCGGGGAGCGCGCGAACCAGCTATGGTTCATTGTCGGCAACGAAGTGGGCCAGCGCAACGCCACGCCAAGGCAGACTACTACGGTTCTGCCATGCCGTCGTCGCCGACGATACTCAGAGTATGGAGCCTGAATGACGTTGGAAAACACGGCGACGACAGCGGGAGTAGTCCCCTCGATCGTCAGCGACAACGAGAAGTTATTCCCCGAAGTGCTGAACCTGGTGCGGGCAACGCCCGGTGGAGTCCCGGGACTCCTGAAGATGTTTCAGGACAAGGGCCTGGGGCACGTCGCGGCGGCGTTGACCTCTCGGGACGGCACACGGATGATTTCGCCGCAGCAAATCGTACATGGCCTCGGCACCCAGCAGATCGAGGCGCTGGCGACTGCGTCGCGACTCGATGCGAAAATTGTGCGCAAGGAGCTCGTCCTGGTTCTCCCACATGTCCTCGAGCAGCTCGCGTCGTCGAGGAATGCCGTCAAGGGTGTCGCTGTAAAGGCGTAACCCCATTACTTCCGCATGACGTCGCGGCCAAGACATTGATGGAGAGCCGCCTCATTGGACGCGTGCAAGCAGGCGCTGGAGACGCATCACACTGGCTCTCGAAGTTCAACACTGCCTATTCGCGGAAGGTCGGTACCCTCGTTTATCCAGGCTCGCTGAACGTCGCTCTCGGGGCGCCGTTTGACTGGTTCGACCCTGCGATCGTGCGTCGCACAGTCGTTTTTGATCGAACCGAATATGGTGGAGAACGCGACATTCTCCTCGTCCGCTGCCTTCTGGCCAACCTCGCAAATGAACCTGCGTGGCTGTGGACGACGACGACAGCTGCCCGCGACCGTCCCGACCCTTGGGTGGTCGAACTCATTGCGGGCAGGAATCTGCGCGAGACCTACGGGCTGACGGATGGATCAACCGTTGAGATTCAATTACCTGATTGAATCGGCCCAGTCGGCATCACGACTATCGCCGACGTCATTCGCGGCGAGTTTCCTCGAGCGTGCGCACGATCGTGGTCTTTTGCAGTCCGTCAGGGCCACGCAAAATCGGTGGTATCCAGACGGATTCTCGAGCCTGACGGCGAGGTGTGCGGTGCGCGCTGCCTATCCAAGTCTTACATTCCCGGCCGATGACGGAGCGTCGATGACCGATCGGATGGCCGGGCTCCACGAAGCCCTCGGTGACAAGTACCGCATCGAGCGGGAACTCGGCGCCGGCGGAATGGCATCGCGCTTTTTGAGCGCGCTATCGGCACGTCGACGGCATTTGGCGGCACCATCTACGAGCCCGGCTGGTATGCGCAAGCGCTCGTTATGCTCGGCGACCTGTACGAAGCACGAGGCGATCGAGCAAAGGCCGCCGAGTTCTATCGGCGGCACATCGAGGTATTCAAGAACCCCGATCCCGCGATAGCGAAGCAGGTAGCTGCCGCGCGCGAGAAGCTGGCCAGGGTCATGGGGGAGCAAGGAAGCGTTCGGCGCTAGTCGCGCAACCCGCCGTGGGAGGTACGCGCTGACTTGAAACGCGGACTAAGTAGACTAAGCTTAGTCTATATGAAGATGGTCAACATGCATCACGCGAAAACCCACCTTTCCCGCCTGGTTGAGGAAGCCGCCGCGGGAGAGGACATCGTGATCGCGCGGGCGGGGAAGCCGCTGGTTCGACTGGTAGCCGTGGTCGTGACCAAAGGCCCGCGTCGTCTCGGTTCGCTGGCAGGGAAGGTCGTTGAACGTCCCGACGCCTGGGCGGCTGATGCGGAGCTCGAATCGGCATTTTACGGTGGGGAGGTCGAACCCGCTCGTGAGGCACGTGTCGCTGAGGCACGCCCAACGCGCACGTCCTCCCGAAAAAAGAAATGAATCTTCTGCTCGACTCGCATGCCTTGCTCTGGGCGCTACATGCCCCTCATCGAATGCGGGCCGATGCAGTCGTTCAGATCCAGGACACCCGTCAACCCGTCTACTTCAGCGCAGCCTCCGCGTGGGAGCTTGAACTCAAGGCGTCGAAAGGAAAGCTCACCCTGCCGCCGGACTGGCTACGCGTCGCCGAGTCGACTGGATTTCTGCAGACACCGGTTACGGCGGCGGTGGCACAGATCAGCGCGCGGCTGCCTCGGTATCACACGGATCCGTTCGATCGACTGCTAGTCGCACAAGCCCTGGAGCAGGGACTCCGGATCGCCACGCGTGACGCGGTGTTCGGTGCGTACGGTGTAGACGTGCTGGAGGTCTGACGCGTATGGAGCGCTTCCGATGACTGGTACCTGATACCTGACATTCAGCTATCACGTAATATCGTCCAAGACGCCCGAGCCTTCGGCTGGCAGACTACAGAAATACGCCATCCCGGGGTCAGCGTGCGAACAAGCCTTCGCCTAACGATGATTGCGCTACTGTCAGCGGCCTGCCTGACGGGCCCGCGCGGCGCCGCACCGGCCCGCCATGTCGTACGGTGCTGATGGCGCTACATCGTCGCTGACTTCGGGGCCATGAAACCGACCGCGACCAGGACGCCGCCAAGCAGCGCGTGCAGCCAGATGTCGTGTCCACCAATCGGAATCAGCCCGAACGTCGTGGGAGCGATGAATCCCAGGACGGCGAGCACGACGTAAATCCCGCCCGCGATCTTCGCGTATTGCGTGGCGGCCGTAACCGTGCGGCTGGCCGCCAGTCCCCAGATTCCGAACAGGAGATGAACCACGTTATGCAGGACGTTGACGGGGAAGAGCCCGAGGACTCGCGGGGCGAGAGCGGGATCTGCCTCCATCGACATGCCGCTCGCGAGGAATCCCAGAATCGCAACCAGAAGGAAGACCACTCCAAAGATCCGCGCGACTTGCTGCACCATAGAAGCCTCCGCTGGCGTGATGTGAGACGAACTCGAGGATCCGACGACGGCGATAGCGTTACTCCGTGACCCGTGGCTTCCGACCTGCCGCACAAGACAATGCGCGCGCCAGGATCGCGCGTCCAGAGGGTGCCAGCGTCGAATTAATCCGGAGTGTCCTTCGCACCCAAAGCAAAAGGTCCCCACTCACGACTCGTGAGTGGGGACCGGACTATCGATTCTGCGTGGCGTTACGGAACGCGGATGATGCCTGTCGCGTCCAGGGTCGACTTCAAGCCGCCGCGCTGCAACTGCGCCGCCACTTCGGCGTGCAGATTGGCCAGTGCCGAGTTACTCGACACCGCGCCGCTGACCCGGGCCAGCGCGTTGTCAGAGGCGGCGCCTAACCGCACCAGGTCCGCGAGGACCGCGACGGCGACCGTGCGGCGCTCCGGTGGTGCGTCCTGGCTGATGCGGACCAGCGCGCTCTCGCTCACCCCGGCATCGAGCGCATCGGCGCTGACGAGCAGTTCGCCTTCATTGCGAGCCTCGATGTCGGCGCGTTGCAGCGTCTCTGACGCCCGCACCAGGCTCTTCACGCGCGCCTCGACGGCGGTCGCGATCCGTTCCTGCGGGACGCGCTTCGCCTCACCCTCAGCAACCTTGCTCTTGACCAGGGAGAGCGGGATCTTCGCCTCGGCTGCCGCATTCATGGCGGCGTCGATACGAGCCTCGGGCGTCTGCGCCTGTGCTCGTCCCGCGCCCTGACCCTGTGCCTGGGCCTGACCTTGTTCCTGAGCAGAACCATCCTGGGCAAACATCGTCGATGGCGCAAGCAGCATAACGAGCGCCGCCATCAGTGACTTCATATTGATTGCCTTCATGACATCCTCCTGATCGGTTTGGTCGGCGTACCGTTCGCCTGTGCGAGGTTCGCCGTGTGTTCCGTTACTTCTGTATTCCTGAGACGTTCGGCAGACCCCCGATTGTCACTTCCACTTTGAAAATTCTCGAAGCCCTGCCGCTGCAGGAACGACCGGAGTGCCTCACGAGCGCGGTGCACGCGCATCTTCACGGCGCTCGGCGACGCCTCGGTCAACTTCGCAATTTCTTCATATGTGTATCCGGCGTCGTGCTTCAACAGGAACGCGTCGCGTAGTTCGACGGGAACACTGTCCAGGGCTTCACGGAGCGTCACCTTGAGCTCATCGGATCCTGAACGTGGATCCTCCAGCGCATCGGGCGATTCCAGATCACTCATGGGAGTCATCGTTCGCCGCCGCACATTGCGCAGTTCGTCAAAGCAGAGATTCCGGCAGATCCGGTACAGCCAGGCCTTGAAGTTCGCTTTCTCGCGACAATCGCCGAGGTGGTTAAAGGCCTTGACGAAGGCGTCCTGCACGACGTCGAGGCTCGTGTCGTGATCCAGACCCAGCCCTCGTACGTGGCGATAGACCGCGTCCTGATGCCGGCGCACGAGACCCGCGTACGCATCCAGGTCACCATCGAGCACGCTGGCCACCAGGTAGGCGTCGGGGACGTCCGGTGCCTGACGAGTCAACTCGAGCGGGATACTCATCGAACCACCAGGACCGCGACGTGCCCGCCCATGCCATCGTCCTTGCGACCGGCGACATGCTTCGGCACGAACCACTCACCTGCGCTGCTGACGAAGGCGTAGTTGTAGACGCCGGGCGTCAGCGCGATCGTGTAGGTCCAGTGATCGCCGTCGCGCTGCATCGGCGCCGGCGTCCAGGAATTGAAGTCACCGGCAATGGACGGTGCGGTCTTCGATGCTGATACCGGAAGGCGAATGAGCGCCTTACCATCGCGATACGCCGCCGGAACCGGAGGCGCCACCACGCGGGCGCGTCCCAGTAACACGGACACGCCGACGCTCCATGACGTTTGCGCGGGCTGGAGATAGAGCGGATCGAACGCGGTGTGCCGCGCCGAACTCTCGAGCGAAACGTTAGGGTGCAGCTGCAATCGCGCACCCGCTGCCCACTGAAGGGCACGCACGCTATCGGCCGACCACGATCCGGCCATCGCCCAGAAGCTGCCTGATGACGATGCCGTAATCGCTGATGCACCAAGGAACGCACTGGACTGTTCGCCAGCGGCCCGGAAGTGCTGGATCCTCGGAGACAGCGCGAATGAACCGGCCGGCATCCAGGTGAGCTGCGCATCGGCCAAGGTGACCGTGCGATCAAGCGTCCTGCCGCCGATCCGGGATGCGTAGCGGGACACGCCGGCCCGTGCGCGCGCCTGAACACGCACCCCCTCGTACCCGATCATCGGAAGCGCCTGGCCGGCCAGCGCGTGGCCGTTCCGTTCAACGTCAGGCGCGGCGGGGGGATCGAATGGACCCGGGACCGGCAACGTCGTCGTGGCGCGATCGAACAGGGCAAATCCATTTGCCAGCACGTCGATCCCGGCCACAAACGATCGTGTGCGCAAAGCGAACTGTCTG
>DASRPK010000282.1:0-3391 GCA_035646395.1 Gemmatimonadaceae bacterium
CGCATTTTCTTCCGGAAACCAGTCGTCTGACATGCTTAACTGATCAATGCCCGGATCGACAGGAACGAGAACACTCCATAAAACACCACCAGCGCGATGAGTCCAATGCGAGGCCAGAGCTTCGGCCTGACTGCTTCCGGCAACAGCCGTGTGTTTACGTAGTACAGGTGCAACCCCGCGATCACGAACGTCGCCCCCGCCACATTCGCCCCGATCTGCAACAGCAGGATCGGCTGCGCCAGCTTGAGCGCGATCATCCCCCAGACCACCGCGATGCCTAACAAGCTGTAATAGATCGTCCGCACGTCCCCACCCCGCCAGCTGCGTACACGCTTGCTCCCGGTCCAGATGATGTCGGTCACGCCGCGCACCATCCCTTCCATGACGTCGAGCTGCGTCTTGAACAGGACCCACGCACCAAGAAAGGCGACCACACCGCCCATGAGCGCGAAACGCGCCTCCATCGCGGACGCCAGCTCGGCCGCGATGCCCAGACCACGGATGTCCTCCCCGGGCTGAAGGAACGTCACGTACAACACGGCCGGCAGCAGCATTCCGAGGATAGCGCCGATCAGGTAGATGACCCACTGGTCCATCTTCACCACGCGCCACCAGCCACGCCAGCGCGCCATGTTCGACTCGTCAGGCGGAAACGTGAAGCCGCTGTGTGCCAGGTGCACCTTTTTCCCGCCGACCGCCGCCGGGATGTACCCGGTCACACCGCCCATCCCATAGCCCTTGTCGCGCGCCCAGTTCGACAGCGTGATGTTGATGACACCACCCGCTCCGCAATACCCGGCGAATGCGCCGATCAGGATATAGTCCGCGCCGGGAGGAAGAAACGTGAAGCGACCTGTCGAGGGCGCGTATCCAACAAATCCTGCCGCCGCAGCAATCCATGTGGACGGAGCCACGAAGAGCACCGAAAGCACGAGAAAACTTCCGATGATTGCAATCACCAGTATCCAGTTCAGGATCTCGAGCGTGCGCTCGATCCGCCTTCCAACGAGCAGGATCGCGACGCAGACCAGAAACGTCGCGACACCGATCAGGTAGACGACCGTGGCGTCCTCCGGACCAGGCAGGCGCTTCGTTCCCAGAAAGAAGAACGCGCCGGCCGCTGTAGCCGCCCACGCCGGCCAGCCGACCTGCAGGAAGTACAGCAGGGCATACACGACCGCCCACAGGGTCGAGCGACGACCGGTTCGCATGAAGCCGGTGATGGCCGGCTCGCCGGTCGCCATGGTGTAGCGCATCAGCTCCGTGTTGAAGTTGGTCTGGAGCAGGACGGCGACGCCCACGACCCACAACATCGTGAGTCCGTACCGTACGAAGTTCGCGGGACCGAGCAGGAACTCTCCGCTGCCTATCGAGGCGCCGAGTACGATCACCCCCGGCCCGACGACGCCCATCCACTGGAGACCCTTCGGACGCGGCGGCTCGGGAAGCTCAGCCTGCCCCCACGGATCGAGACCTGATCTGGATTCGCGCGCGGTCATTTCGTGACTCGTGACTGGTGACTGGTGACTCGTGACTCGGTCGTAACTGTGGCCTGTGGCCACTGGCCTCTGGCCTCTGCCCTCTGGCCTCAGATGGAGCACCCGAATTACCACCACCGTCCGCACCCCGCAACCACAACGAGCCAGATGGGTACTGGCGCCAGCCGGCAAGAAACCACAGGCTGGAGGTGCTATGTATTTTCACGACATCCTGGCCATCTCCGCGACGTGCGCCGCGATCGCAATGCCTGCGTATTCCCAGGGATCCGTGCTGGCAGGACGTGTGTTGAGTGACTCCGGAACAGTGCTGGTTGGCGCGGAGGTGGTTCTCAATGGCCCGCAGAATTCACAGCGTACGAACAACAAAGGTGAATTCAAGTTCACCGGCGTCGCTGCCGGATTGCAGATTGTCGGGGTGCGCATGCCAGGATTCGCGCCAAAGCTCGACACGATAGAAGTCAAAGAGGCGAGCGAAATCCTGCGCGAATTCAAACTCTCTCGTATTGAAACGACTCTTCCCAGAGTGCCCGTCACCACCACGCTGCTCGATCGAAAACTCGTCGAGTTCCACGAACGGCGAGGCATGGGGATTGGACGATTCCTCGACAGCGCCGAGTTTGCGAATGCTCGCGGCACGCGGACTTCAGACCGCCTGAAGAAACTGCCTGGACTCAAGATCGGGCGCGGCCGCTTCTCGAATGAGGCGTACGTTCTCAGTACGCGCTCGCCGGGGAAGCTCGCGTTTGGCGGGGGAGGGTGTCGCGCCGCGATCTGGCTCGACGGCGTCATACTGACCGACCTCAACGTGAACGAGCTCGACCCGACTATGATCGCGGCCGTCGAATGGTATGCCGGCCCGGCAAGCGTCCCGGCCAAGTTCAACGTGACCTCGTCCGTATGCGGCGTTCTGGTGATCTGGACCAGATGAGTAACCTAACGCCTAACCTCGCGTTTCCACTGACGGGGTTGATCGTCGCTATCGCCGCGCACGCGGCCGGTGCGCAGGGATCAACGTTCCTGGGGCGTGTGCTCTCCGATTCGGGAATGATCCTCGTCGGCGCAGAAGTGGTGCTGAACGGTCCGCAGAACATGCAGCGCACCAACGAGCGCGGCGAGTTCAGGTTCAGCGCGATTCCGGGAGGCTATCACGTCGTCGGCGTAAGGATGCCGGGATACGCGCCGCGAATAGACACCATCGAAGTCGAGGGAGCGGGCGAGATCCAGCGCAACTATCGTCTCTCGAGGCTCGACGCGACGAAGCTGCCTGAGGTTCCCGTGACCGTACCACTGCTCGATCGCAAGCTGGTCGAGTTTCACGAACGACGAAAAGGTGGCGTCGGACGATTTCTCGACAGCACGGAATTCGCGAACCGGCGCGGCACGAAAATGTCGGATCGTCTGGCGAGCTTGCCCGGCGTCAACATTGAACGCTTCGGTAACGCGAGGTTCGTGACCAACGCGAGAGTCAGAACACCTGGCGAACCCGGATCGCCCATGTGCCGCGCCCTCGTCTGGATCGACGGCGTCAGCCTCGGAACCAATTTCAACGTGGACGAGCTCAATCCTGCAACGATCGCCGCGGTGGAGTGGTACGCCGGCACACTGACCATCCCGTCACGTCTTGCGCCTCCGCCTCGCATCGGTGAGCCGTATTGCGGAGTGCTCGTGATCTGGCTCAGATGACCGATCTGCGCGCCGCACGCGAGCGACTCGAATCGCTCTCATCGCTGCCACTTGGTCACCTTCCTTCACCAATCGACGAACTCCCGCGGCTCCGCGACGTGATCGGATTGCGGGCACGATTGCTCGCCAAGCGCGACGACGCGATCCCGTTCGGCTTCGGTGGCAACAAGGTGCGGAAGCTGACACTCGTCGGCGCCGAGGCCATTGCC
>DASRPK010000283.1:0-3528 GCA_035646395.1 Gemmatimonadaceae bacterium
ACGCCGTCATGCTGATGGCGCAGGCGTGGGAGATGAAGCGCGAGCACCTCGAGCTGCCGCAGCGCTCACACTACGTGATCCCTGACGGCGGCGACCAGCCTAACGTGGTGCCGCAGACGGCCTCGATCTGGTTCTACCTCCGCGAGCGGGATTACGCGCGCACGACGGCCATGTTCGAGGCCGCGAAAAAGATGGCGCAGGGGGCCGCGCTGATGACCGATACCCAGGTTGACTCGGTGAACATCATCGGCACGGCGTGGTCCGGTCACTTCAACAAGACCATCGCTGAGGTGACGTTCAACAACATCAAGAAGGTGGGATTGCCGAAGTGGGATGACGCCGACATCACGCTGGCAAAGGGAATCCAGAAGGAACTCGGCAGTCGTGAGGTGGGATTGGCGACCGCGATCGATTCGATGGAGGGACCGGTCAACGAAGCCACACGCATGGGGGGCGGGTCGGACGACATCGGCGACGTGTCGTGGAACATGCCGACGGTGACGCTGCGGTTCCCGTCGAACATCCCGGGCCTTCCCGGCCACAACTGGGCAAACGGCATCTCGATGGCGACGCCGATCGCGCACAAGGGCGGCGTGGCCGGGGCGAAGGTCCAGGCGATGACGCTGCTGGACATCCTATTGACCCCACGCGTCGTAACCGACGCGTGGCAGTATTTTCGCGAAGTTCAGACGAAGGACACCAAGTACACGTCGTTCCTCGGACCTAACGACAAACCGGCGATCTGGCTCAACGCGGACATCATGGGCAAGTACCGCGAGGAGATGCGGAAGTACTATTACGATCCGACGAAGTTCAAAACGTATCTGGAGCAGTTGGGCATCAAGTACCCGGTGGTGAAGTCGATCGCGCAGTAAACTTCAGGGTCGAGGTTCGAGGGTCGAGGGAAGGTTGGAGCGTGCGGGCGTCAGCGGTGACCTGACGACGCACATCTGGCCTTCCCTCGTCGTCTCATAACTTGGTAGCTGATGCGCGCGCGTCGAGATTAGAGCGCATGCGAATTCGATTGTGTCTCATTGCTCTTCTCGCGGTTGCAGGGTGCGCTCTGTTCGACGACGACGATTCCGATTTCCCATCGTCGGCTATTTCCATGACGCCGCCTCCGGAATTCCGTGTCTGGTGGGAAGTCCTGGAAAGTTGCAGCGGACGCCGAGAGCCGTTTGATGCGGTGAAATGGTTCCAGACCGGGGAGCTCGCGATCCGCGGCGAAGCCGCGTTAGGAGCGTGGTTTTCCACAGGCAATCGCATCGCACTGCTCGGCGAGGACACCTTCTTCGGTCCACTCGTCAGGCACGAGATGCTGCACGCCATCATCCAGAACGGCGACCATCCCAGCGAATATTTCGAGTCGCGATGTGGCGATGTCGTGGCGTGTGGCCGCGATTGTCCGTCGGCAAAGGTCCCAAGTATGCCGACGCGACTTTCAGCGGCTGACGTGGAACTCGACGTTCAGGTCTTTCCGCGCCTTCCATCGCTCGCCGGACACAAAGGCCGGATGAGTTTCCTGCTGAGCGTTCGCAACATGAGTGATCGAAACGGTTACCTCCTCCAGCAGGAGCACCCTTTTTCCCAATGCCCGGCTGGTATTCTGGCCTCGAGTGTGAAGAACCCTGATCGGTATTTCCTGAGATGTGAGTACATCGGCGGGTTGTATGGATTACCCCGCTTCTTCGCAGCCGGGGAAACACGAAGTGTTGTAATTGATGTTGACGTCAAGAACCTTGGCCCCGGAGAAGGTCCGTTTTTCGCAGAGCCGCTTATCGTTGGCGCCGTGTTTGCTGATAACGTCCGGCGGACGACCGCAGTCATACTGCGGCCCTGAAGATCGACGCCTAACGGCTGATGCGGCACTTGTGAAGTGTTTCCAGACCATCCGCATCGGCGGTTGCAGCCCACACGAAATCTCCGTCGGGCCTCAACAAGCGATATCGCCGGGGGATGGCGACTTCGTCCCGAACCGAGCCATCCGCTCGAATGCGCGCCCAGAGCCGTGGGTCCTCTGTATCATGGCTTCGCTGCAGCCAGGCCTCGCCCGCCTCGTTCATCGTCAGGCCGAGAGCCAGCGGCAATGAACGCGGTCGCTTGATCTTCGACCGCATGTCCTCCTCGCGATTGCCTCCCGCTACATGCGCGCGGACAACCGAGTCGTACATCGCGTTCGTAATCGGGCGAGGCTGCAAAGAAAGCTGGCGGTTCAACAATTCCCGTCCCGCGGCGTCCGTGCACCGCAACCGCACGCCTGCCCCACTGGGCGAGATACCGCAGAACCGTGATCCATCGCGCGTCCAATTCGCGTGCGCCGACGCCTCGAACGGCTGCTGATTTCGTACGCGCTGATTGCCGACGACTCGCTCGAATCGCTCTACGGCCGGATTGTCGAATCTGGCGACCGTGTCTATCGACAGGTCCTCCGGGCGCTGCGACACGAGCACGAAGGGAAGTGAGCTTTCATCGGAAAGAACTACAGGCCGGATGGTCGCCAGTCGTCCATCGGGTAAGGCAGACCATACTGCGGGGATCAGCCCGGTCATCGTTCGGAGGAACATGCCAGTGTCGGAAAATGCCTGTACCCGACGATGGCGGAAATCGCTTGCGAGTAATGTGTCAGCTCGCCAGACGAGCAACGTGGGCCTGTCGAATTCTCCTGGACCAGCACCGCGACGACCAACAACACGAACAACGCCCGATTCATCGCGTAAGAGGATCTGCCCGGGTCTTCCATCTGTCCATGCCAGGCGTCCATTGCGCCCTTCAGCCACATCGCCGAACCGCGCACCGGCGCTGTCGGACGGTGCGATCACGTCGACACACGCGAGCGATTGCGAGTGGGCCGGGTCATTCAACGAAGCGACCAGCAAGCAGGCGACGGCGAATTGAAGTCGCACGATCCACCTCGACACGAAGGGCTCCCCCAATCTCTCGCCAATCGCGATGCTGCGATAGTGTTTGCTCCGAGGATTGCCAGCACTTGCTGAAGCCGCGATCTCGCTCCTACACGTATTTCGTCGAGCGAGACGCGCCGGTCTTTCTATGACGTGGACCTGCGACGGCCCTCAAATGGCGGGCCGCTCCATGCTGGCGCGATCAGGATACCCGCAATTTTCGCCGACAATATGCGGCATTTGCTGCACGCGACGATTCATCCATAACGTCTGGCTGTGGCGCCCGCGCGCTGGCTCTCCCTGACGTTGCGCCACTGGACCTTCCCTCGTCGTTGCATGACCTGGTTACAGAGGCTCGCGTGCAGAAGTCCTACGGCATGAAGTTCCGGATGGGCGTTGTCGCTATCTTGGTCGCGGTCGCAGGGTGCGCCCTCGTCGCCGATGACACGGATTTCCCATCGTCGGCCATGCCACTGGCAGCACCACCGGAATTCCGCGTGTGGTGGGAAGTCGTGGAAAGCTGCAGCGGACGTTCGGGACGATTTGACGCCGTGGGCTGGTTCCAGGCCAATGCGCTCACGGTTCGCGGAGAGGTTGCACTCGGCGCGTGGTTCTCCCGCGGGAATCG
>DASRPK010000284.1:0-5535 GCA_035646395.1 Gemmatimonadaceae bacterium
CCCAGCGCCCCCTTCGCCGCGCGACGCTTCAGGCGAAATACCGCTTCGAGCACCACGGGGAGGACAGCCGGCTTCAGTCCATAGAACAACGCGGCAACGACAGCCACGTCCGATGCAGACACGTACAGCATGCTCAGCACCAGCATCGTCACGAAGCCGGGCAGGATGAACAGCAGGCCCGCTGTGAGTCCACCGCGCAGGCCGTGAAGCTTCCAGCCGAGGTACGTTGCGAGCTGCTGCGCCTCGGGTCCGGGCAGCAGCATGCAGAAACTCAATGCACGCAAGAACTGCGGTTCATCGATCCATCGCTTCTCTTCGACCGCCACGCGATGGATTATCGAGATCTGTGCGGCAGGACCGCCGAAGCTCGACGCGGCGACTCGCATCCAGGCATTCACTGCCTCCGGGAACGGAACGTCCTGTTCCCTCACAGGCACCTGACGTTCGGTATCATTTGTGGTCGATCCAGGCACACGAGGAGTCTATTTGCGAGCGATGGAAAGCGGCACTCTGATCCTAACGCGACGCGATGTACGCGAAACGCTCGACATGCGTGAGTGCATCGACGCGGTGGAGCGCGCGTTCCAGCTGCACGGGAGCGGCCAGGCAACACCACCGGCGGTTGCTTCGGTTCCGGTCAGTGGCGGCGGATTTCATATGAAGGCCGGCGTGCTTCCGGTTGGCGATCGGTCGTATTTCGTGGCCAAGACCAATGGGAACTTCCCCGGTAACCCCGAACGAAACGGCCTTCCCACGGTTCAGGGGACACTGGTCGTATGCGACGGCGATCGCGGCATCCCGTTGGCCGTGATGGACGCAAACGAAATCACCGCGCTCCGTACGGCGGCGGCGACAGCTGTCGCGGCGAAACACCTCATGCGACAAGGCGCCACGAAGCTGGCCATCATCGGCTGCGGATTACAGGGCCACATGCACGTGCAGGCGCTTTCACAGGTCATGACGGTATCCGCGCTGACGCTGCTCGATACGAACCCGGAGTCGGCGATGTCGCTGGCACAGCTTGCAACGGATCGGTTGGGCATCGCCGCGGTGATTGCCGCATCGCCGCGGGAAACCGCTTCAGGAGCAGACGTGTGCGTGACCTGCACGACGTCCAGGGAATTCCTGCTTCACGCAGCGGATGTCGAGCGCGGCACTTTTGTGGCCGGCGTCGGCGTGGACTGGGAACAGAAGCGTGAACTCGCGCCTGACCTGTTGAGAGACTCACGGATTGTCGTCGACGTGCTCAGTCAGTGCGCCGCGTTCGGCGACCTGCACCACGCGATCGAAGCCGGCGTCCTGAAAACGAGCGACGTGCAAGCCGAGTTAGGCGAGGTGGTGGCCGGACGAAAGCGAGGCCGCGAGTCGGAGGATGACGTCGTCGTGTTCGACTCGACCGGAATGGCGTTACAGGATGTCGCCGCCGCGGCGCTGGTTTATGAACGGGCCGTGGCCGCGGGCCGTGGAATGCGGGTGACTTTCAACGACTGAGCGTTAGTTATCGGCGGCGCGGGGCGCGCCGCCATGATGCGATATCAAGCGCAGTGCCGAGTCACGATTCACGATCACGATTCACCTCTTTTTCGAATTAACCGGATACGCGACATCCGGCGGCGGATCGCCCTTCGGCCAGTCGAGCTCCTTGCCGGGAAAATCGGGACGAGGGCGAGTGTTGATATACGTCGCGAGGTCGTACGCCTCCTGATCGGTGAGCGTGCCCGGGGCCGTCTGCGGCATCGCGACCTTGATGAACGCAGCGGCGGTCCGCACGCGTGCCATACCCGCGCCGATGTTGTACGAGCCGTCGCCCCATAACGCGGGAAACACATCGGTCCCGGCTCCGTTCGGGCCATGACAGACGCTGCACTTCGCAGTAAACGTTGCGGCTCCACGCACCGTATCGCCTTCGAGCACTGGCACCCGAGGGAAACTCTGGCCCTTGACCTGCGCGAAGACCGGATAGCCGTTCGACAGAAACGCCATATACGCAATGATGTCGCGCATGTCGCGGCTCTCGGGAACGAGGGCCTTGCCGTTCATGCTCCGCTCGAAGCAGTCGTTGATCCGATCCTCGATGAGCTGGATGCCACCCACGCGTGACCGGTACTGAGGGAATCGCGCATAGATCCCTATCCAGGGCATCGCGTTACGTCTCGTACCGTTATCGGGGTGGCAGCTCACGCATTGCAGCCGGTTCCCCACGTGCTGCGGCAGTGAATCGCGCGTGAACGCCAGGAGTGCCTTGCCGCGACGAACGCTGGCGAGCAGCACCGAATCCCTGATCTCGGACTCGTCAGGCACCCGGAATTCGACGCTATCGACCGGGCCCGGAACAATGCCGGTATCGCCGAGCAACGCTTTTTCGACTTCGGGCTGGCACGCGAACAGAACCACGGCAGCCACGATGGTTGCACGAATCCCACTGCCCCTTCGGATCATGACCTGCATTCGCATCCTCGTCCTCGCGTCCTCTGACACGATATCCCGCGAATGGTCCCGCGAACAGCGCCTCAGCGGTGCCAAGAACAAAAAGGCCGCCCATTGGGGCGGCCCTTTCTTAATGGGGGTGCGTTTTACCAGCCAAGGTTGAGACCAATGCCTAGCACCCAGTTGTGGGCCCGGCGCCCCTCGTTCGCGATGCCGATGGCTTCGCCGTAGTCGAACCGGCTCATGTGATCCTTGGCCATCAGCCGAACGCCAAGCGCATTCGTCAACTGCAGGTCGACGCCACCGCCGGCTGTGAAGGCCACGTTCGTGGAGTGCGTGGTCACGGGTCCGATGCTCATGTCGTGACGAATCGCGCCGATGCCACCTTCAACAAACGGTACCATGCCGGTGCCGGCGCGAGTGACAGCCGGGAACCTCAACTGCAGGCCGCCGTCGTACATCAGCACTTTGCTGTCGCCAAAGCCGTATCCGCCGATGATCGGGAGGCCCACTTCGAGCTCGGTGTCCGAGTACCCGATGTTGCCGACGACCGCGATGTTCGGCGTGAGGTTGATGCCAAGCTGAAGGCCGTACAGCGGCGCTCCGGCGTTCCCGACTTCGAATCCGAACGGGCCATTGGCAATGCTGCCCGAAGACAGGAACCCGACATATGGAGTAAGGCGCGCCGCCGGCCGGCCCTGCGCCTGGGCGGTGACTGCCGTGAATACGAGACCGAGGGCAATCCATCTGACAGAATTCTTCATGTAAGTGCTCCGCAGGGGTGTGTCCCTACGTATTGCACCTACAGTGCCGAAGTGACCTCTTTGGGAACTCGTTGGTACTTCTGTATTTCCGTGTAAGGCTGGGGAGGGCGTCTCACTGCGTGGACGGCGCGGTGTCCTCGAATGAGCAAGGCAGCATTCCGCGGTCCGCCGGCATCTGACTGAGAAATGGCCCGAGCACGAGCACTTGCCCTTTCGTCACCTATGATCGATCCGCAGGCAACGCCGAGCAGTGATGACACTGCCGCGCTCGTTGCACTCGCGGCTCGTGGAGACGTGAGCGCGTTCGAACAACTCTATCAGAGGAGTTCCGGTCGCGTGTATGCGATCTGCATTCGCATGACTGGAGATGCGCAACGTGCGCGCGAGCTTACCCACGACGCGTTCGTGCGTGCGTGGGAGAGACTTTCGACGTTTCGTGGGGAAGCGGCGTTCGAAACGTGGATGCACAGGATCGCGGTGAACCTGGTACTGGGTGCTGAACGGTCTGACCGCCGCCGTCGCGCACGCGTGGTGTCGTCGGAGGACGAGCCTGACAGTGAACGTGTGGCCGCGTTCGCAAGCCCGGCACCGGATGTGGAGACGCGCGTAGACCTCGAGCGCGCCATTGCGGCATTGCCTCCGCGCGCTCGTCAGGTGTTCGTGCTTCACGACGTGGAAGGGTACAAGCACGACGAGATTGCCGACCGGCTGGATCTGCAGTCGAGTTCCGTCCGCGCCCAGCTGCACCGGGCGCGCAAGCTCATCATGGGGATGTTGAATCGATGACGACACACCTGACCTGGGAAACGCTCAACGATCTGGTCGACGACGTCCTGTCGCCGGCCGCGAAGGCCGCGGCGGAAACGCACGCTCGCGACTGTGCGTCCTGCGCGACGTCGCTGGCCGAGCTCCGGGCGACCGTGGCCGTGACGCACGACCTCCCGGAGAGCGTGACGCCGCCCGAGGACCTCTGGCACGACGTGCGGGCGACGATCGAGGCCGGCAAGGTTGCGCATCTCCCGTTAGGCAGTGTGCCGGCACACGCGCGTGGCTTCTGGGTGACGCCGGGGCGGCTGGCGGCGGCCGCGGTGATGCTGGTCGCGGTCACCGCGTCGTTGACGGGGATCGTGATGACGTCGCAGCCCGCGACGCAGACCATCGCACAGGCGCCGCTCGCCGTCTCCGTGTCGTGGCAGGCATCGGAGCGGGTCTTCCAGGCGAATGTGCTGGCGTTGCGCGAGCAACTCGAAGCGTTGCACGACCACCTTGCACCGGAAACGCTGGTCAAGGTCGAGCGCGCCCTGGCTACCATTGACCTGGCGATCGCCGAGGGACGCGAGGCCCTGTTGCGCGACCCGGCGAATGCAGCATTGTCCGAGTTGGTAGCATCGAACTACCGACAGAAAATCGAACTCCTGCGTCGCGTGACGCAGCTTGCTTCTTCCTGATGCGATCTTCTCTTCTTCGAATTGCCTTCCTGGCCGGCGTAGCGGTTCTCACCGCGACGCAGGCTGGCGCCCAGCAGAAAGTCGATGTGCGGCGCGCGGTTACGCGCGACGTGTACGTGCGCTTGAACGGAGCCTTTTCTTCATTGAAGGTGACCGGGTGGCAGAAAGACTCACTCGTCATGACTGGTGTGTTGCCACGCGAGTCGCGTTTCGAACCGGCGATGGGCGCAGGTCCGGGACCGGTTCCGGGCCTCAAGTTCTACATCGAAGGCGCTGCAAATACACCGGTATCCGGTTCGCTCGAGCTATTCGTGCCGGTCGGCGCGACGGTCTGGGCAAAGTCGGGCAGCGCGACGATCGACGTCACCGGTATTACCGGTGGCCTGGACCTGAACATTGTCGGCGGTTCGATCTCGGTCGCGGGCAATCCACGTGAGCTCAACATCGAGTCCATGGACGGGACAGTAACCGTGAATGGCGCGCCGACATGGATGCGCGCGAAGACCGCCACCGGCGACGTGACGATTCGAGGTTCGTGCACGGACCTCGGCATTACGACCGTCAGTGGCACGATTACCATCCGCGACGGTTCGTTCGAACGGTCTCGCGTGGAATCGGTGACGGGGAACGTCACCTTCGATGCGGGCGTCACACGGGCGGGCACGTTGCTGATCGACACCCACGCCGGCACAATCGATCTCCAGATCGGCAAGGCATCGCTCGACATCGATGCCACGACGATCACCGGCAGTATCACCAACAGCGTTACGACGCGCCGTCCAACGCCTGGACGGGATGGCCGAGGGGAAGAGCTGGCCCTCAGCCTTGGCACCGGCGAGGCCCGCGCGACGCTGCGTTCCTTCAAGGGGAACATCCGGCTCATACGTTAGGCTGTG
>DASRPK010000285.1:0-9650 GCA_035646395.1 Gemmatimonadaceae bacterium
CTGAAACGGCCGATCGCGTGGTCATTTCTGCGTATGTGCGCCGGATCGAAGGTGAGGGAAGGCCAGCCATCCCCGCGCACATCGCCGAGTGGATGGAGCGACTCGCCGGTGCCGACGCCATGACGCCGTCCGCCAAACTCGTCATGGTGGCGTTCGGAAACCCCTACCTGATTCGACAGGTCCCGTCGGCGGCGTCGTACCTGGCAACGTTTGGTGTCGGGGACGCGCTCGAGAGCGCGGCCGCCCAGGCAATCACGGGCCGCTCGCCGATCGGCGGCGTGAGCCCCGTATCGCTGCCGGGATTCTTCTCGCGCGGCGATGGTATCAGGCGCCCAGCCGCCGCAAGCAGTCCCTGACATGGCGGCGGTGCCTGACGAGTCGATCGCCCGCCCCGTCCTTCTGTACGACGGCACCTGCGGCTTCTGCGCCGAAAGCGTGCAGTTCGTCCTCAGGCATGACCGACGGGGCCTGCTTCGATTCGCTGCGCTCGACAGTGCCTATGGTCGCGGAGTATTGGACCGCCATCCCGAGCTTCGTGGCTTCGACTCGGTGCTGTTTGTCGAACCCGCATTGAACGGCGGGCTGGAAAAAGTCGCCGCGCACTCCTCAGCTGCCCTGCGCGTGGCTGAGTATCTCGGTGGTCGATGGGGATTGTTCCGCGTGGCGCGAGTTATCCCGTCTCCGATCCGGGACGCGGTGTACCGACTGGTGGCTCGTCATCGCCACCGGCTGTCTGCGCACGGACCCCAGTGTCTGGTGCCATCGGCACAGGACCGCGCGCGGTTCCTGGCGTAGCACTACTGCTCGCGCAACGCTTCGATCGGATCCACACGACTCGCCTTCCACGCCGGAATCAGGCCGGCGATGAACGCAACTGTCGCCAGTAGCATGACTGCAGACAGGTACACTTTCGGGTCCGCCGGCTCCGTTCCGTACAGGAAGGGCGCGACCTGCTTCGACGCAAACTGCGCGCCGACGGTCCCGATGACGATGCCGAGCATAACGACAAATCCGACTTCGCCCAGTACCAGCCGCATGACGCGGGCACGAACGGCGCCGAGCGCGATCCGCACGCCCAGCTCATTCCGGCGCCGAGCTACCGAATACGAGGTCACGCCATAGAGGCCGAGGATCGCCAATGCCAATGCCACGGAACCGAACAGTCCTGACAGCACCGCCAGCATCCGCTCACGCTGCAGTGCATCGGCGAGTTGTTGCTCCAGAGGCTTGAAGTCGAGCGTGACCGCTGAATGCACGCTGGCCAGCGCGGTGCGCAGGCCGGGGATCAGGGACCGTGGGTCGCCATTTGTCCTCAGCTCGATTATCCGGGTTGCCACGGGTGACACGGACTGTGATTGGGCGACATACGCTGTCGGCTCGTCTGTCGCACGAAGATTCTGGTAGACGGCATTTTGCACCACGCCTATGATCGTGTACGGCGGCGTCAACGTCCTCCGATCGCGCAGGCGGAACTGCCTGCCTAACGGCGATCTCTCGCCGAAGAATCGCCGGCTCCACGCCTCGTTCACGATCGCCACGCGCTCGCCGCCGGCGACATCGCCGGTTCCGAAGTCACGGCCCGCGAGGATGCGCGTGCGCATGGTGCTGAAGTATCCGGGGCTGACCTCGTTGAACCAGGTGACGCCCTCCTCCCTGGTCTTCGGCGTGAACCCATCGATGATGATTTCGTCGTTCCAGGAGCCGCGACCCATCGGGATGAGGTCCGAGCTGCTGGCGTGCGTCACGCCTGGCAGGGAACGGACCCGGTCCAGGAACTGCTGGTGCAGCGATGCCCGGCCGTCCGCCGCCACGTTCGCCCGTCGCAGGTCGACGGTTGCCAGCAACACGCCTGACGCATCGAAGCCGGGGTCAAGACGCGTGAGGTTCCGGAACGTGCCTACCAGAAATCCGGCCGAGACGACGAGAACCAGCGAAAGTGCGACCTGCGCGACGACCAACGCCTTACCTAACCGGAAACGGGTGTGCCCCTCGACCACGCCGCGCCCCTGGGCCTTCATGGCCATTTGAGCGTTCACGCGAGTTGCGCGCCACGCCGGCACGAGGCCGCATAACGTCACGGTGATCGTCGCGACGAGGATGGTGAAACCGAGTAATCGGCCATTGAGCGCCAGATCGAGTGACACCGTGCCCGAAACGTCCGGCGTCGTGATCAACGCAACCAATGCACGCGTTCCGAATTGTGCGACGACCAAACCGACGATCGCCCCCGCGGCCGCGAGCACCATGCTCTCGGTCAGCAGTTGGCGCAGCAGGCGACGTCGGTCCGCGCCGATGGCAAGGCGGATCGCGAGCTCGCGGTGACGAGTTTGGGCGCGGGAGAGCAGGAGATTCGCGACGTTGGCGCAGGCGATCAGCAGGATCAGTGCAACCCCGGCCATCAGCGCGAGCAACGCCGACCCGTACTGGTCACGTACGTCGGAGAATCCCTTGAGCGCCGGCCTGACGTAGAAGGTCCGCGTGACAAACTCGCGTTGTTCCTCGGCGCGCCAGTGCTGCGGCACGGCCGATTCGTAGGAGGCCCGCGCGATCGCGGCGATGCGCGCGCTGGCCTGTCTGGTGTCGACACCGGGCGTTAGGCGCCCGATGACACGCATCCACCAGCTGCTGCGATTATCCAGGGTGTTGGCCGGCCCCTGCACCACGGCTTGTGCGCAGATCGGGAGGTAGACGTCCGCTTCCCGTCCCACGTCGGGGCCACGGAAGGATTCTTCAGCCACGCCGGCGATCTCGAATGGATGCCCTGTCAGGCGGATCACGGACCCGACCGCCTCTGGGCGGCCGCCGTATTCCCGCTTCCAGAACCGGTGGCTGAGGACCGCACTTCCTCCGCATCCGCGCACATCGTCGGAACGCGTGAAGAGGCGGCCGGCTTCGGGAGCGACGGCGAACGTCGTGAAGAAGTCGCCGCTCACGTACCACCCAACGACATGGCGTGCCTCGCCAGCATCCGTCAGGTTGAAGCTCGTTTCACCGAACGCGGCGAGCGATCGGAAGGCATCCTGGCGATCGCGGACCTGCTCCCAGAGCGGATTCGTGAAGTAGTCGCCCGCGCCGCTTTTCCCGGTGGTGCTCATGGTGATGTAGGCCAGCTCGTCCGGCCGATCGACGGCCAGTGGCCGCAGCACGACCGCGTCGAGAAGCGTGAAGATGGTCGTATTGGCGCCGATGCCGAGTCCGAGTGACGCGATCGTCACGATGGCGAAAACCGGACTGTGCCGGAGTGACCGCAATGCATAACGAATGTCGCCGGCGACCGACTCTACCCACTCGGCGATGTCCATGCTCCGGACCCGCTCCCGTTGCGCCGTCTCGTTGCCAAACTGCTGCCTTGCCAGACGCCGGGCTTCCTCCTCGGAGATGCCGCCGGCACGCAGGTGATCCATGCGCTCGGCGATATGAAACTCGACCTCGCGCTCGATATCGCGGGAAATCCGGTTCGAGCGGAAGATGTTCAGGATCCGATGATGCCAGGCCATGCGTCGCCTCGAAGATTTATCGATCAGGCGTACCGCAGGACGCGGTTCACGCCTTCGGTGAGCCGGTTCCAGCTCGCTTCCTCATCGGCCAACTGTCGCCGGCCCTTCGGGGTGATCGAGTAGAATCGAGCTTCACGTTTTTTTTCGGTGGTGCCCCAGTTCGATTTGAGCCAGCCATCCTGTTCCATGCGGTGAAGGGCAGGGTACAGCGAGCCCTCTTCCACCCGGAGCAGCTCCGCGGAGACCAACTGGATGTGTGAGGTGATGGCGTAGCCGTGCATCGGCCCAGCTACGGCGAGCGTACGGAGAACGAGCAGCGCCAACGTGCCTTGGAGGATGTCGTTCTTCCCGCGCGCCATCGCTTACCTATCTAGCTAGGGGTAGGGATGTTCGCACGGCGCCGGGTGCGATGTCAAGGCACTCGCCGTCAGGATTCGGCGCTTCCCTGTGGCTCAAACACGTAGCGGCTTCTTACACTTCCGGCGCAGCGTCGGGGGACCTCACCTGTCGGTCAATCCTTTCAATCCGAATCATGCGCGCCTCATCGAAGCTACTGATCGTTCTCGCGACGTTCACCGCGTCGACACTCGCCGGTGCCCAGGCCAAGGCGCCGCCGCCGTCCGAGTTCAACACCGACCTTGGGTTCGTCAGTGTCACTGGGAACACTTCGGTTACCACGCTCTCGCTGGGCGAGAAGTGGATACGGCGCATCGCGCGTTGGGAGTTCAAGCAGGACCTGGGAGCCGTCTACGGAAAGACCGAAGGGGAAGAGACCTCGAACCTGTGGAAGGCTTCCCTGCGCGGCGATTATGGGCTCGGCGCCAACATGGCCATCTACGCGCGAACCGCCTTTGACAGGAACAAGTTTGCCGGCGTGAAGTCGCGATTCGCGGAAGGCGTGGGTCTGGTCGCGAAGCTTGCCGCCACCGACGTTAATCAGCTCAACGTGGAAGGCGGTTTCGAGCTCACGCAGCAGGACAACCTCGATGGCACGAGTGACAGCTTCTCCTCACTTCGTGCGGCGAGCACATGGAAGCGCATGTTCACCGCGAACGCCTACTTCTACCAGGGCGTCGAGTTTCTGCCTAACCTCGATGACTCGGACGACTACCGGATCAATTCGGAGACGACGATTGTCGCGCCGCTCTCGAGCCACGTCGCGATGAAGGCATCGTACCAGGTCAGATTCGACAACCTGCCATCGCTCAACGCAGCGGGTACCGCGCCATTAAGGAAGTCGGATCGCATTCTTTCGACTGGAATCCAGTTGACGTTCTGAGCGGTCCGATGAGTCGCGAGCCTCGCAACACACGAGCTTGCGACGCATGTGCGACAGCGATGTTGGCACTCCGAAGAACGATCGCGCTCGGCAACCGGGTCGCGCACAAACTCGCAACTGACGCGCCGCGCCGAGCCGAATCCCTCCCACTCGTGTACGATCCCCAAAATCAAGCTTGGGGAGTCAATGCGTAACCTGATCCTGCAGGAGTTCGTTTCCGTCGACGGCATGGCCGCCGGTCGGGACGGGAGCACCGACTTCATCCCTGCATCGAGCAGAGGTGACCACAGCCTCGAGCGACGGCAAGAAAGTTTTCTCGATACCATCGACACCATCCTGCTTGGGCGAAAGACATACGAGATGTTCGTCGAGTACTGGCCGAACGTGACGTCCGAAGACGAGCCGCTCGCCGACAAGCTCAACGCTATACCGAAAGTTGTTTTTTCGACGACCCTGGATCGCGCGCCGTGGGGGCATTGGCAGGAAGCGACCGTTACAAAGGGCGATGCCGCGCGGGAGATTGAGCGGCTGAAGCAGCAACCCGGGAAGGACATGGTGATCTGGGGAAGCCTCTCCCTCGCCCAATCGCTCATGCCCGAGGACTTGATCGACGAGTATGAACTGATCGTCTGCCCGGTCGTGCTGGGCGAGGGCCGTCGACTTTTTGAAGACAATGTCGCGCCTGCTGAAATGCTCTGCACACGGTCATTCGACCGCGGGACGGTGCTTCTCTCTTATGCTGAGATGGTGACGGCCGGAACGCGATAATTGCAAGTTGAAAATTTGCAATTTGCAGTCGTTAGGGTTTCAGCCAATGCGTAAACCAGTCCCGTAGCCGTCCCAGCCGATCGACGAGCAACCACGGCTCACCCGATCGCGACAACTCGTGGGACGACCGCGGATAGCGGATGTACTCCACCGGCACCCCCTGCTTCTTCAGCGCCGTGAACCACTCGTCCGCCTGGCCGATCGTGACGCGATAGTCCTCTTCCGAGTGCACGATCAGCGTAGGCGTACGCACGTTCTGCACGAACTTGATCGGAGAGACCGCGTCGTAGATGTTGCCCTTTTCCCACGGCTTTCCGTACAACTCGGATTCCGTGAGTCCCTGTGCCTGGTCAGACCCCCCGTACCACGACGCCCAGTTCATGTCGGCACGATCGACTTGCGCCGCTGCAAAGCGGCGGTTTTTCCCCGTGATCCAGCCCGTCATGAATCCGCCGTACGATCCACCCGTGACGCCCATCCGTGTCGAGTCCACGTCGGGACGCGCGACCATCAGGTCAATCGCCTTCATCAGGTCCTGGTAATCCTCATCGCCCCACCGTCCACGAATCGCGTACGTGAAGTCAGCGCCATAGCCTGACGAGCCGCGCGGATTCGTGTACAACACCATGAACCCGGCGCCGGCGAGGTTCTGGAATTCATCGAACCAGCCCTCGTGGTACTGCGAGTGCGGGCCGCCGTGGATGTAGAGCACGAGCGGATACTTCCGGCCGGCCTGATAGCCGAATGGCTTCATCAGCCAGCCTTCGATCTCGCGATTGCCGACAGACGTGTACGCGAATCGTTCGGCCTCAGACCACGCCACCTGGTTATTCAAGGGCTCGTTGAAGCTCGTCAGCTTTCGTTCGTTGCGGCTGTCCGCGTCCATGACGCAGAGCTCCGTCGGCATAGTCACCGTGCTGCAAACGAAAGCAATCTTCGACACCGCGTCATCAGTGGTGAAGTTCGTCATCCGACGCCGGCCACCGGCGAGCTCGGTCATCTTCCCCGTTCCAGGGGCGATCGAGAACACACCCGTGCTGCCGCCAATTGACGCAGTCATGATGATCGATCCGTCCGGACGCCAGAAATATGAATCCGGTTCGTAACGCCAGTTCGCGGTGAGGTTCTTCGCGGTGCTACTGGCCACGTCGATCACAAACAGATTGAGCTGCTTGAATCGGCCGGGCCGACTGAGATAGGCGAGACGTTTCGAGTCCGGTGCCCAGGCCAGCGACGTTTCATTGCCGACGCGCCGCGCCACGCGGCGAGGTTTGCACCCTCCGCGTTCGTCGCACGGCGTGGCGGGAATGACGAAGATGTCTGCGGTGTTCACGTCAGCGGTGATGCGCGCTTCGCTATAGGGCAGCAACGCGATCGAATCGGATTCTGCCGCGATTGCCGAATCCGTGCGCATCTCGGCGTCAGCAACGAACGCGATCCACTGACCGTCCGGCGACACGACCACATTGCGATGCGAATACGTCGTCGATGTCAACTGGCGTCGTGGCGATCCGTCGAATGACTGGATGAACAGCTGGCTTGGGTTGAACTGTCGCGGCCCGGTACGCACCGGCAGGTATCCCTGGTCATTTGATCGAAACGGGAAGTCGACGATTTGCCTCCCATCAAAACGTTTCGGATCGGCGGGACGCGTGATGGAGCCATACGGAGGCCGCGATTGTCCCATGCTCGCAAATGGGTCCGGGGACGTCGACGGCGGCCGAGGACGATCGGCGGAAGCGGCCCACACCATGAAGGCCTTGTTGGCCGGCGTCGAGCCGTCCTGAAAGCGGTCGACTCGTTCGGGCGCTGCCGTGAAGGTATCGGCACGATACCGGTGCAGCGCACCACCCGACGTGACGACGAGCGTCCTTCCATCTGGCGCCCATCGCGGCGTGCTGCTCTCGACGCCGGCTGGCGTCAGGCGGGTTGGTGCTCCACCGCCGGATCCGACCACCCAGACCTCCGACAGGCGCTTGTTCTGCGCCTCGAGGACCGTGGTGACCGTGAACGCGACCCATTTGCCGTCGGGCGACATCGCCGGTTGCCGGACGGTGGCGACGCGATACCAGTCCGACAGCGTGAACGCACGCTTCGTGGACGACTGCCCACTCGCCGTGTGGGCCACCAGCACGAAGAGGAGAACGAGCTTTCTCATGACCAGCTCCAGTGGAAACAAATACGTCGCGAGATCAATGTCGGAACTCGTGACCGCTGGAGAACATGGCCTGATCCGTTGGGTCCGCCAAGAGGCAATTGAACACGGAGGTGTGGGATTCGGGAGCGGGAATGGGGTAGCACCGGTGGATCCCGTCAGAGCCATCCATCAGCCGTAGTGAGGTCCTTATGGCGACCACCAATCGCGGTGGCTGGAAGACTTGCCGCAGGGGACACAAGTACCGTGGCGCTGGACCGTGTCCGGTCTGCTGGCCCAAGAATCGTCGCAACCGTAGTGGCCAGCGTTAGGCAACGGGATGCAACGCGTGGCCGTGAGCACGATCGTCCTGGCACTGATGGTGTCAGCTTGCCGGCCTGAGAGCGACGCGCGCCAGGATGGTGATTCCACACAGGTCGCATCGCCATCCGCGGCAGTGCATCCCGACTCGGCGCCCGTCTGCTTCATGGCCAACGCGTCGGTCCTCGCCCGCACGCAGGGCAACGCCGGAGTTCCTGACACCGGCGTGACTGGCTGGATTCGACTCGATCAATTCAGGCGGGACAGCGCGTCGGCACAGCTCATCGACTCGGACGGGTTTGCACTCGACGCGGCGTGGCGCAGGAAGATGGATTCAGTGATCGTGTCGGGTTTCAACGATTTCGTGCGGATCGAAATGCGGCTTGGCATTACAGATTCCGTCGCGCGTGGAACGTTACGCGCGCATTCCGACGCCGCGCTGGAACGTGATGCAAAAGGCAAGCTCCGTGAATTCCGCCGCGAGTCGACGATTTCGTTCCGGCAATCACCGTGCGACAGGATGCCGACGCAGGCAGGGAATGCCGAAATTGACGTGCTCCCTCATGGGACGCCGCGCCCCGGTATCCGCTTCGGTCCTGAGAAGGTGAAGCGCGGCACCAGCGTCGGCACGCTCGTCGTGGACTCGCTCTTCACGCAATTCGCGATTGTCGACTCGACGTGGGTGGGCACGGCACGGTTCCGCAACGAGATCGAGCTCAGTGGCTGGACGCTTCGAAATCCCGATCCGGACCTCTACCGCCAACTCACCTGCTTCGAAGCCGATTCATCGAGCGCGGCGCGTCTCCCTCGCTGGGAAGGTGATGAACGCCGTGCGTGGTTCTGTTTTTCGAATCGCCTGGAAGCGGCTCGAGCGCTGGGTCCACCGAGCGAAGGCGTCCCGGGGACGATCGTGATCGACCAGTTCACGATACACCGGGGCCATTCCGACGAGGTCAACAGCGCCCGGTTTGTGCGCCTCGTCAGGCGCGGCGGCTCCAACTGAGGCAAACGCTGAATCCGGGCGGGACTGTCAGCCGTAAGGTGTTAGTGACTTCGCTCGGTTATTTCCACTTCGCAACGTCGCTCCTTGCGCTCATCAGCGGCGCCTTTGTTCTGTTTCGGGCGAAGGGGACTAGGATGCATCGCCGCGTCGGCTGGGTGTACGTCGCAAGCATGGTCGCTCTGAATGCGTCAGCATTGTCGCTGTACCGGCTGACCGGCACATTCGGGCCCTTTCACATTGCGGCCCTGATCAGCCTGATGACCGTGGCCGCCGGAGTTGACGCCGCACGACAGCGGAAGCGTGCCAACCCGACGTGGCTCCGTCGACACTACTTCTTCATGTCGTATTCGTACCTGGGCCTCGTTGCCGCCGCGATCGCCGAGACGGCGACGCGCTGGCCGGCCCTCCAGGAGGTTGCTGGAGGACCGACGGTTGCGTTCTGGACGACGGTCGTCGTCGCCTCAGTGGCGGTCTTTATCGTCGGCGGCATTGTGGTCCGGCGGCGCGCCGAGGTCATGATGCGCCCGTTCCGCGTCCGCTGACTCAGAGCGTCTTCAGATATTCGACAAGGTCCGATTTCTGTTGCGCCGTTAGGCTCAGGTTGAAGTGCCCAACGTAGTGCTCCACCACGGCCATGAGTGTCGTCGC
>DASRPK010000286.1:0-2276 GCA_035646395.1 Gemmatimonadaceae bacterium
GGGTGCCAGCCGACCCGCAGGTCAAGGCCAAACGGCGCGTGCTCGATGTCATTGCCGCCGACGACCCGGCCTCCGGTCCCGAAGCTGTAGTTCATGCCGGCGTGGACGAAGAAGCCATTCGACGCCTGCCAGACTCCGCCCAACTTGAAGTTCGTCGGATCGGAGATCGGGCTCAGGACCGGCGCGATGCTGCCATCCTCGGCGATGAACGGCGGGTCGATCACCAGGGTGTTGTCCTTGATCACGAACTCGCCTTGCCATTCGACCAGGGCGCGAAACGCCGAACGGCTCGGAAACGACGCGCCGAGTCCCCACTCCACACCGTCGGAGACACGGAACTCGTCGGCGTCGCCGCGGAGAACGGCGCCGGCGAGACCGGTCAGCTCCACCGACTGTCCCAATTCGCGGCTCACGACGAGATCGAGGTGGCCGTCCCAGTCATTGGTACTTGCCCACGTCGATCCGCTGGGGAACTTCACCATCACCCGCGGGGCGATGCTCATGGCATCGCCGCGCGACTGCGAGATCAGGCTCCATTTGGCGCCAGCGATGACCGGGCCACCGAGCGTCTTCGACCATCCGCGTCGCAGGTACGGGAACTCCTGCGACACGCCGCCGAAGGTCGGCTCTGCGGGAATGAACGTCGGCTGCACGTCGCGATCGAGCCGTATGACGCCCCACGATGCGAACAACTCGACGCGGTCGCCAAGCGCCACCGCGCCTGTGAGCCCGATCTTGTTCACATCGGTGAGGCCCTGCCGCCGATCGAAGTTGGCGCGGAAAACGCTGAACGACCATTTGCCGGCCGGCATCGTTTCGGCGGTGGGAACAAACCAGAAGCCAGTGTCGCCGTTGATCGTCGGCAGCGACGGCCGCGGGGTGGTGTCGCCCTCGAGCACGATTTCATCCGAGGTGACCACCGGCCCCGATGTGGTCGTCGTCGTCGTGGCCTGGCCCCCGGCGGCGGGTGCCTGCGCCGCGGCGGGCACCGCGGCAAAAGCAGCCACAAGGAACCCGCAAGACAAAGTACGCAATAACACAGACGCCTCTCTTTTCCGGTCGAGTCGAAAGTTGTGGCAGGCGAACTACACGCTAGCTCGCCCGGCCCGGCTCCATCCCGGACGAAGAAGCCGTACTCACATTACTCACTTCCACTGGAGAAGTGGAGACCAGCCGTCCGCGGCCACCTCGGCTGATCTGGCCGCCTTTTCGACCTGCGGCACGTGCTTCATCCGCGCTCCACTCGTGTGCCGTTCCCTTTTCATGCGCTGCGCGGCCGCCTTTGCTGGCGATCTCACGCTGCTTTTCGGGCGACATCGAGGCAAATCCGCGCCGTTCTTTTCGTCCGTCCACAGCACTCCTCCTGGTTCTCGGTGACCAGCCGCGTCGCGATAGGGGCGACGAGGCGCTTCGTCCGTACATCACGTACAGGGCGATTCCAGCGCTCCCCCCGGCTACAAGGGGTGTGCCACCCCGACCGAACCTGAGCCTCCTGTAATAAGTATGGATTTCAACAACTTGCGCTGGAGGCCGCCAACGCTTCCCACCAGACGCTGAAGCAGAACCCTACAGATGAGGTTAGATTCCGTAGTGATTTTGAACTCCCCGAACTAGCAACTCCCAACTCCCAGACTCCCAAGTCCCAATCCCCAACGCGGAAGCCGGACGTGGGATTTTTGAGTTGGAAGTTGGGAGTTGGGAATTGGGAGTTGGGAGCTGCCCGTTGGGAGTTACCATCGAAGGCATGGACGATTGCGCACCTCCCGCTCACACACATGCACCGGTCGGCAACACCAGCGGCCGAACCGTGCACTGCGTAAAGTTTCAGAAGGACATGCCTGGACTGGACGCTCCGCCGTGGCCCGGCGAGCTGGGGCAACGTGTCTTCGAGAACGTATCGGCCCAGGCGTGGAAGCTGTGGGAAGAGCGGCAGAAGATGATTCTGAACGAGTACCGGCTGATGCCCTGGCAGAAGGAAGCGCAGGAGCTGATCAGCCGCCAGATGGAAGATTTCTTCTTCGGCGAGAGCGCGGCGCTGCCTCCCGGGTACGTGCCGCAGCAGACGAAGTAGTCGAGACTCGCGACTCGCCGCCCGCGACCACCATCAGCTCGCGCTCGATCGCGAAACGCAGCCTGGCATGGGCGTTCCGCAGCGTCCGATCGACGGCGCCGGCAGTCGGGCCGTGTGCGAACAGGAACCCGAGGTAGCTGCGGCCTTCCGGCAGCGGCACGATGACAGCGTCCGGTTTCGCCGTAATGCGAACATCGTCGATGCC
>DASRPK010000287.1:0-3060 GCA_035646395.1 Gemmatimonadaceae bacterium
CCCCCGAACAGACGCTGCTTCGGGTACTTGTCCCAGGGGATGGCTTCTTCAGTGCTCGTGATGGAGGTACTGCCCGGGCAGAAGCAATAGCTGGAGTCGTAATGCAGGAACCCGAACCGGTTCCGGGCATCCGCCTGCCAGGTCACACGGCTCTGCGTGTCCGGCTGCGTCAACTCGTTGACCACCCGGCGACTGGTGTCGGGATCGTACTGCCACGAATTGGGATTGTTGACGTTCCGGTTCGTGAAGATCCCTGCGACGTAGTTGGACGACACGTTGTACCGGGCCGCGACATAAAACCACAGCTTGTCCCGCGCGATCGGGCCGCCGAACGCGGGATTGATGTCCCAGAGCTGCTTGATCGCGTCCGGCGTGGCCAGGCCGCGCGCAATCAGGTCGTCGTCCAGGTTGTTGCTCTGCAGCTCGCCGGGCGCGTAGGCGCCAAACACAACGCCGCTGAAATCGTTGCCCCCGGACTTGACGACGTAGTTGACACGGACCCCCCCCGCGTGCAGCTCGGCGTTGCTCGACCCGGTAGTAATGTTGACCTCCTCGACGGCCATCGGATTCAAATGGATGACCGCGGTCGCGCCGCTGGTCCCGAACGAGGCGATCGAAATACCCTGCAGCGTCGTCCCGGAATCCTCCGCCCGGGCCCCATGGGCGGTCGGGCTGCCGGTCAGGGCCGTCGTCCCCGCGCCGCCGACATCCTGATACCGAAAGTCGACGGAGGGAATCAGCACGGCCAACGAATCTCTGCGCCCCCCACTCGGCAGGGTGTCGAGGATCTCACGATCCATCACCCGCTGCTGTTCCGTACTCACCACGTCGACCACCGGTGACTCACCCGTGACCGTGATCGTTTCCTCGAGTGCGCTCACCTGCAGGTCGGCATTGATGCGGGCGTTGAAGGTGCCTTGCAGTCGAACCCCCTCCCGCTGCACCACCGCGAAACCCGGCAACGTGAACTTCACCGTGTACGTCCCGGGCTGCAGGTTCTCGATCGCATACTGACCGGTGCCGCCCGTCACGGTCACCCGGACCTTTTCAATCAGCGCCGGACTGCTCGCTTCCACCGTCACACCCGGAAGCAGCGCACCGGACGAGTCCCTGACCACACCGCTGATTGCCGCCTGCGCGGACGCCACGACCGGCAGCAACACTGCGAATCCGAAGAAGGCTCCAAACCTGCCAATTCTCAGCACGGCTACCCTCCGTCTTCTTGTTCCAGTTCCGTCGGGGCTTCTTTCAGCCGCTTCGCACGTTTCCGGCCGCCGCTACGGTGCACCCAGTCGGTTCGAATGTCAATCGGCCGGCGACCGGATTCCACGATCCGCGATAAAAGCCCCTGACCGTGATCGCTAACTACGGGAGGACCGCCGACGTTGACAAGCGCGTTGCGCCACGGGCGGGAAGGGCGTAGTATCCCCCGGCGAAGCATCCCGAAAGGAGACATCTTGATGAGAGTAAAGCTACCCGGTGTTTTGACGGCTGTGTTTGCTCTCGGGGTGGCGGTCCCCGCGTTTGCGCACCACTCGTTCGGCGTCCAATTCGACGCAACCAAGTGCATGGATCTGAGGGGTACCCTCGTGGGTCTCCAGTGGGAGAACCCGCACGCGTTTATTGATGTGAACGTGACTGCTGTCAACGGCAAGACGGTCGAAACCGTGAAGTGGCACCTGGAAATGGTCACCCCTAACGCGCTGAGGAGGAGTGGCACCCCGAGAGCAGTCTGGGAAAGCAATTTCGGCAAGATCATTAACGTGAGGGCCTGTGAAGCCCGTGCCGGTGGCAACGTAGGGGCGGCGAGCTACCTCGCGCTATCGGATGGCCTGATACGCCCCGTTGGGCAGGGTGTTGAACGAAGGGCGGACAAGGACAAACACTTCAACTACTAAACGATGCCTGTGCGAGGGCTTGTCAGCCATTTTGAATAAGGAGAAATCGCAAATGAGAGAGACGACGCGATGGTCTCGCTATTGCGGTGGGAGTGCTGGAGTCGCACTCGCAGTGTGCACGGTTTTCGCTTGTGGTACCCCGAATGTGCCGGAACAACCGGCACAAGAAGCGAAACAAGAATCAGGCATTCCTGCCGGGTGGTTTGATCCGGGACTCAACACGAGACTCTTGCCACCAGGCGAATCGACGCCCCGCATGGCCGACGGGCATCCGGACCTCTCCGGACGTTATTATCCAAACGGTCTTGGCAGGATGATAGGTTCCTACACGCCGGCCCAAGATAAGCTCGACCCGGCTGCAACCGGGATATACGCTCCCGGCACTCCGACACAGGTGGAACCTGTCTTCAGGCCTGAAACGGAAAAGAAATACCAGTATCCAACGCCGTATGGCATCTGTGCGCCGGGTGGTACTCCAACCTCGATCACAACGCAGCGCACCGAACACGGCCCCATGGAGCTCATTCAGCGGCCGGGAGTGCTCTGGATTCTGACGGAATTCCCCCTGGCCGTTCGCAGAATACCTACCGATGGGAGTCCGCTCCCGGAGGATCCGGATGTCAGTTTCAGTGGCACCTCGGCCGGCCGTTGGGAGGGCGATACGCTGGTTGTGGAGACGATCGCGATTGACACGAGGATGAGGAATATCTCGGTGGGGCGATCGGGAGACCGGAACGCCTGGACGCATAGTGAGCAGGAGCGTGTCATCGAGCGCTTCAGCCGGCCTTCGAAGAACTTCCTCACCTACCAAGTCACCGTACACGACCCCGTAGTACTGATGGAGCCTTTCATTTCGGCACCTTGGCGTTGGTCGCTGGCGCAAGGTCCTGACGACGTCTGGACGGAGTACCTGTGTACGGCGAACGAAGATCCGGCGCTTTTCGAGAAACTGGACCAAAACTACAAAGAGTCCTACGACGCGGGCGAGTTGGGGCGTGGGGCCGGGGATGGGCCCGGCGAACCATAAGAGCACCAAGAGAGCCTTGCGGAGTTGTGGGAAATTCGGGGGTCAGTGACGCGATCACTTACGCGGACCGTCGGGGCCGCGTCTATTGTTGAACAGATCGTCCATCGGCAGACCTTTTTCCCGGCGGTTGCAGTA
>DASRPK010000288.1:0-105497 GCA_035646395.1 Gemmatimonadaceae bacterium
CATGAGGTTGTGAGAAGAGTTTCCCCGGTCCGACATCCCCCATCCCCCATCCCCCATCGGTCATCCTGTTTTGCTCCCGATTTACGATTCGCTGGACGCCATCAAAGCCGCTTTGCGGTCCAGTGGAGCAGCGGTCGTTCACGCCCCTCCCGGCGCGGGGAAAACGACCATCGTGCCGCCCGCATTGCTGGACGAAGCATGGTTAGGCGCCGGCCGCATCGTGATGCTCGAGCCTCGCCGGCTTGCGGCCCGGGCCGCGGCCCAGCGCATGTCATTTCTTCGCGGCGAGGAAACAGGACGCACGGTCGGATATCGCACCAGGCTGGATACCCGCGTCAGCGCCTCGACTCGCATCGAAGTCGTAACTGAAGGGGTGCTGACCCGCATGCTGCAGCACGACCCCACGCTCGACGGTTACGGGGTGGTCATATTCGACGAGTTTCACGAACGCAGCGTGCAGGCAGACACAGGACTCGCACTCGTGTTGTACACGCGACGCCTCGTGCGACCTGACCTTCGCGTTCTCGTTATGTCAGCCACGCTCGACGGTACGTCGGTGGCCGGCCTCATTGGCGACGCACCAGTGATCACGTCACTTGGCAGGCAGTTCGACGTGGAGACCCGGTATCGGCCTCCTGCCGGCAGTCCACGCACTGCTGATTTCGATGCGGCCTTCGTCACTGGCGCGATTGCTTCCATCCTCGGCGAAACCGAAGGTGACGTCCTCGTCTTCCTTCCCGGAGCACCGGAAATCCACCGCGTTGCGAATCTCCTCGAGTCGCGGAAGCTGGAAACGCCGGTTGAGCTTATTCCCCTTCACGGCTCGCTCGGCCCACGCGATCAGGACCGGGCTCTTACACCCGCTCAAGCGGGGCGACGGAAGATTGTCCTCGCGACTTCGATTGCCGAAACGAGCCTGACGATCGAGGGCATTCGCGTCGTTGTCGACACCGGGCTTTCGCGCCGGTCGCGCTTTTCACCGCGTACCGGCATGTCCCGCCTCGAAACGGTGCGAGTTTCGCGCGCGTCGGCTGCCCAGCGACGTGGCCGGGCGGGAAGGACGGGCCCCGGTGTCTGTTACCGACTCTGGAGCGACACTGAAAACGTCGCGCTACTGGAATTCGCGCCGCCCGAGATACTCGACGCAGACCTTGCTCCGCTCGCTCTCGATCTTGCGGTGGCCGGCGTAATCGATCCTTCCCAGTTGCAGTGGCTGGATGCACCACCGACGGCTGCATTCTCACAGGCGCGCGAACTGCTGCACCAGCTGCACGCTATCGATAAAGCAGGGCGCGCAACGGATCACGGAAGATCGATGGCGCAGTTCGGGATGCATCCCCGTCTCGCGCATATGATCCTTCGGGCCGCGGAGGATGGATTGGGATCCGTCGCCTGTCGTGTCGCCGCTATTCTTGGCGAACGTGATCCGCTGCGAAGCCTCCGGGATGTTGTGGGTGTGGACCTACAAGCTCGACTCGACGCGCTGGAACGTCCACGCGAATTCCCTGGCGCGGACCACGGTGCCTTACGACGAGCGGCGGACCAGGCACGACGTTGGGAGGCTCGGCTCACGGAGCGCGCAGACTCGAGACGGGACCCTGCTGCCTTGGGCCGCGTATTGGCTCTCGCCTTTCCTGAGCGCGTGGGTATGCGGCGAGGAGGCCCCATTGCTCGTTATGTGCTCCGCAATGGTACCGGACTCTCACTACCCGAAGGCGACTCATTGACGCGCGAAGCGTTCATCGTCGTGGCGGAGTCAGACGGTCGAGTCCCGGAATCGCGAGCGTGGCTCGCTGCCTCGATGCAACTGGACGATCTCGAAACCGACTTTGGCGACGACATCACGGAGGAAGACGTCGTCGAATGGAGCGAAGTCGAAGGCATCCGCGCGACGCGCGAACGGCGACTGGGGGCGATCGTTCTCGCTCGCGCACCGATCCGGAATCCCGATCCTGAGCTCGTCGCGAAAGCCGTCGCGGCGGGAATTCGACGGCTCGGCCTGGACGTGCTGCGCTGGACCGACGGGGCGCGCAGGCTGCGAGAGAGACTGGCATTCCTCCATGCGCACGATCCCTCGTGGCCGGACATGTCAGATGAAGCCCTCGCCGAGAAGCTGCTCGATCGTCTGGCCAACACGCTGGGCAGGATCCGATCGGCGAGTGAGCTGCAGTCCGTCGACGTGACGACAGCGCTCCTCGACCTGCTCGACTGGGAACAGCGGCGACAGCTCGATGTGCTGGCGCCGACACATTTCGAGGCGCCAACCGGTTCACGACTGCCTATCGACTACAGCGACCCCCGTGCGCCGCTCGTTGCCGTCCGCCTGCAGGAGATGTTTGGTGTTTCCCGCACGCCAACTGTGTTCGGAACCCGCGTCGCTCTCACCCTGCAGCTCCTCTCACCAGCCCAGCGGCCGGTTCAAGTGACCCGCGACCTCGCGGGTTTCTGGCGCTCTTCGTATTACGATGTGCGCAAGGATATGCGGGCGAGATATCCGAAGCATCCGTGGCCCGAGGATCCCGTTAATGCTGAACCAACCCGGCGCGCACGAAAACGCGACTAGGCGATTCGACTTCGCCGCTTCTCGCTTTACCGTTTGCGCTGCACCTTTCTGCAACATGAATCGACTCAGAGCTGCACTCCTGCTGGTCTGCCTGGCGTGTGTCGAGGAAGCGCCGCTCAATCCGGTGCCCGAACAGGTCATTCCCACGACCATCACCGCCACTGATCGCGACCTGCAGCCCGGCGAAAGCACCACGCTGACTGTAACCATCACGAACACATTGGAAGAGGACGTCGAGCTTTCGTTCCCTACCTCCTGCCAGGCACTGATCTTCATCCGCAACGCAGAGGGGCGTGTCATGACGCCCTCAAACGGCACCTATCTGTGCGCCGACGTTCCATCGCTGTTGACCCTCGCCGCCGGCGCCACCAAGTCGTACAACATGACCTGGGGCGGCGGAGTCGAGTTCGGACCGGCAGGTACTTCTACTCGATTGCCGGCGGGTTCGTACTACGCGTCGGCTGAGTTGAGGGCCGACAACTACATCGCGATCGCATTTCCGATCACCATCGTCGTCCGCTGAGTCATGCCAATCATCTATCTCGTCCTCACCATCCTGATGCCCACGCTCGCGCTGGCTCAGGACACGCACATGGAAAAAGCACGGCGTGTCCTTCAAGCCGTTCCGTTGGTCGATGGACACAACGACCTGCCGTGGTATATCCGCACCGACGTCAAGGAAGCGCCCCTGGACGTTGAAGCGTACGATCTGCGACGTCCCACGTCGGGCAACACGGATCTCGCGCGCCTGCAGCGGGGCATGGTCGGCGGCCAGTTCTGGTCGGTCTACGTACCGGGTGATTACAGGGACTCGGGCTATGCACGCGTGCAGCTCGAGCAGATCGATATCGCGCGCCGCGTCATCGCGAAGTATCCGGATGTGCTGCAGCCCGCCTTCACCGCGCAGGACATCTGGACTGCGCATGCCGCCGGACGCATCGGCTCGCTGCTGGGGATGGAGGGTGGCCACGTCATCGAGAACTCGCTGGGCGCGCTTCGCGCGTATTTCGACCTCGGTGTGCGCTATATGACCCTCACACATAACGTCACGCTCGACTGGGCCGACGCCGCCGCCGATTCGGCGAAGCACGGCGGCCTGACGCGTTTTGGTGAGGAAGTTGTTCGGGAGATGAATCGACTCGGCATGCTCGTGGATCTTTCCCACGTTTCCCCGGGGACGATGAGCGACGCGCTGAACATCGCCGAAGCGCCGGTAATCTTTTCCCATTCGTCGGCGCGGGCGCTCACTGATGTGCCCCGGAACGTGCCCGACTCGATCCTGGCCCGGTTGAAGGCGAACGGCGGCGTGGTGATGGTGACGTTCGTTCCCGGTTTCGTCTCGCAGAAGATCGCTGACCGGAATCGCGCACGCGCCACGCACCTCGCCGATGCACAACGGCGGTCCCCCAACGACACCATCGCGGTAAACCGCGCCATGACACAGTGGGATACCGCCAATCCCGCTCCCAAGTCCACGCTCGGCGATGTGGCCGACCATATCGACCACGTGAAGCGCATCGCTGGAGTCGATCACGTCGGGATTGGTTCGGACTTCGACGGCACGGACAACCAGCTTCCCGTTGGTCTCGAGGATGTTTCCACATTCCCCGCGCTGCTCGCAGAGTTGTCGCGGCGCGGCTGGTCCGAGGAAGACCTGAGGAAACTCGCCGGCGAAAATGTCCTGCGGGTGATGACAACAGCCGAGCGTGTTGCCGCGCGACTTCGTCGACTGCGACCACCATCAACTCGCACGATCGAGGAACTCGATCGGAAGCGCGCCTCGTGATCGAGAGTGGTGAAAATCAAAACTCACTCTCGCGAATTTGACCCGATCGTCTTACGTTGTACTTCGGCGAGCCACTCTGGTCGCCAATGAGTGAAGATGCGGCGCCAGGATCTCCGGGGATCCTGGCGCCGCATCCTTTTCAGGGGCTGAGGCCGTCGTTAGGCTCGCCCGGCTCTAGCACCCGCATCCAGCAAATAGCCCTGCACCCGGCAATCAGCACCCAGCGGCCCTTCACCTCCCCCCGACAGCGCCGTCCGGATACCTTTGGTCTCAACCACTCACAGGGATTTTCATGGGCAAGGGCGATAAAAAGACTCGACGCGGCAAGATCAATCGGGCCAGCTACGGCAAGAACCGGAAGCGGAAGCCGAAAAAGAAGACCAAGGCCGGCAGTCAAGCCGCCTAGCGACGGACGGGCGCTGGAGGCGTGGGATGATTCAGCTCCCAGATCCAGCGCTCGAGATGCGTTCCGAGGACCGGGAGGGGTACGGAACCGACACGCAGCAGCTCGGCGTGAAAGTCGCGAAGGCTGAAACGAGAGCCTAACTCACGATTGGCCCACAGCCGAAGGCCGCGGAGTTCTCGGGCGCCGAGTGCCGCCGCCGATAACTCACCCGGTCTCTCCGCCGCGGGGAAAATGAAGTCCCGCTCGAGGTCTTCATCGTCATCGGGCAGGTAGGCCCGCAAAAATGCCAACGCCTGGGCCCTGCTCCAGCCGAGCGCATTGATGCCCGTGTCCACGACCAGTGCGCACGCCGCCGAAAGTTCCTGCAACCGGAGACTGAACCGATCGCGGGCGCTCAGTGCCGTCGAAAGGGAATCCGCAACATCGAGCGCGTACATCCCCCATCCTCTCGTAAAACCTTCGTGCCTGGCGAGGCGACGGAATCCCGGGAGTTCACTGTTCTGCAGCTGCGTTCCCTGTTGCAGGTGCAATCCCGGCATCAGGTCGCTTGCAACGAGGCCGGGCAACACGAATGCCGAACGGGATACCAACTCCTCGATGTTCAACAGGTACCGCGCCGATTCCCGGTTCAAGTTCGGCAGATCGTACGTCGCCAGCGGTGACGCTTCGGAAACTCCCGTCATCTCACCAATCGACAACGCGATGACTGGAATGGGAGCGAAGAGGGTATCGAGGTCGTTCACGGCCGCTTCGAACAGCTTCGCCGTGCGCACCGCGATCTCGTTCCGTTCGTCGAGTACGAACGAGGAATCGCGCGCGAACACCGCGCGCAGCGAATCGCGATTGATTGGCAGGCGCGCGGCATCTCGCGCCGCCGCCGCCTTCGCCGCGATCCTGATCACCTCACGAATGCCCACAGCGTGCGCCGCTTCCGGCGTTATGTCGATCGTGCTGTGGTATCGCAGCAGTGCCGCATAGTGCTCAGCCCCTCCGGGCAATCGAGCCAGGCCGAGCGAGTCCGAAGCACGCTCGGCTTCCGCGTCGAGAAATGTTGCCAGAGAGTCCAGGGCGGGGTTCACCTGGCTGGCGATGACATCCATGAACGCCGCCATTCGCGGCATTCGTGCAGCGGTATCCGTCGGCTGCGAGTCGGCAGGCATCAGAAATGGGCTCATGAACGCCGGCGACATGAAAGCGCGCACGTGCGATGCGGCCCGCACCGCGATGGGACGCGCCATGCGGATATCTCGCTGTGCACGTTCCGCATATTCGCCGCGAAGCCGGCGCGCGAGCGTTGCGATGTCAGCGACAAGACCCCTTCGTCGATCGATCGCGGACGAATCCGTCAGGCCCTGCGACTGCAGGATCGTAAGGCTCTTGTCCAGGAACGAATGGCCCGGGGCGAGGTCGGACAGTCGCGTCCAGTGGAAAGCGGTCCACCCGGCGAGTGCTTCCATCTCCCAGCGCAGCGAGAGCCACGAGACGTAATCGTCCTGCGTAAGTGCGTCCACCTGGATGTCATCCAACGCGAGCAGCGCAGCGCGCGCGAATTGTGCGTCACTTTTTGTTCGATCGAGCGTTGGATCGGGAAGCGCGGTAATGAAGTTGCTTGCGCGCGCCGACAACTCGGGTCGGCTGGTCAGCAGGAACCGTGAGTAGTCGTCGACAATACCGTCGAGACTGATGAGGGCCACGGTCGAATCAGCTGCCGATGGCGGGCGCCTCATCGTGGTGGCACAACCCGGAAGAATCACAACCAGCGACGCCAGGATCGCCGCCGGTCTTACGTAATGGACCATGCGCTTCACGAGCGTTCGAGGTTGCTTTTCATACGATGCTTGTGAAGGTAGGGCTCGGCCCGGCGATGAGAAGAGGACCGACGAATGAGCACCATGGTCCGGGAGCCGTTATCATGGAGCATGACGCTCACGCGCCGTTTCCGGAGCCCGTCGGCCCGTACGCTCGTGGCAGGCGCGTCCCTCGTCCTGACTTTGCCGGCATGTGATTCCGCGACCGCTGGGGGCTCACAGTCGCCTAACGTCGAGTTGGCCACGGAAGTCGTGGCGACGGGGTTGGACACCGTCTGGGAGCTCGCCTGGGGACCCGACGGTTTCATCTGGATGACAGAGCGCGGGGGCCGTGTCTCCCGGGTAAATCCACAGACTGGCGCCGTCACCGTCATCGGCCAGATCGCGGTGAACGAAATTGGTGAGGGCGGGCTGATGGGACTCGCCTTGCATCCCGATTTCGCGACGCAGCCATGGGTGTATCTCGCGCACACCTATGGCGCACAGGGTGGAGTCCGGAACCGCGTCGTGCGCGCACGTTTCGACGGGACAAGCCTTGGAAATCCCGAGGTACTGGTCGCCGACATTCCAGGGTCATCGATTCACAACGGTGCACGATTGGCGGTCGGGCCCGATCGGTTGCTCTACATCACGACCGGCGATGCATCCGATGCTTCCATCGCACAGAATCGTGACGCACTCGCCGGGAAAGTTCTCCGATTGACGCTCGACGGCCAACCGGCCCCGGGAAATCCGTTCGGCACACGCATCTATTCGTACGGGCACAGAAACCCGCAGGGCATGGTGTTCGCGACTGATGGATCGCTCTATGTGACCGAGCACGGACCGTCCGACAACGACGAAGTCAATCGGATCGAAGCCGGCCGCAACTACGGATGGCCGAATGTTCACGGACGGTGTGATGGCGACTCAGGTCCGGGTGAGCTCTCGTTCTGTTCCGCGAACAATGTCGCCGAACCCATGGCGATCTGGACGCCGACAATAGCTCCCGCAGGCGTCGCGTATTACGACCACACCCTGATTTCTGATTTTCGGCGCAGCCTGATTTTCGCCACGCTCAAGGACGCGACGCTCTACCGACTCGCCCTCTCGACTGATGGTCGCACGGTTCAATCGACCGAGACACTCTTTGTTCGCGAATTCGGGCGCCTGCGCGCGGTACTCGTCTCTCCCGATGGTGCGATTTACCTCGGTACATCGAACCGGGATGGTCGCGGCACACCAATGCCAACGGACGATCGGATCATTCGCATTCGACCGCGCTGAATGAACCTGGTCGAATGGAGTCCGCTCGAAGGTATCGCGGCGGCATTCGGTATCGTTTCCGTCTATCTCAGCACTCGTCAGAACATCTGGAGTTGGCCCACTGCGATAATAAACGTCGCGCTCTACTCGATCGTGTTCTACAATGGCCGATTGTACGGCCAGATGGGCCTTCAGGCCATTTATCTGGTTCTCTCCATCTACGGCTGGTATCAGTGGCTCCACGGCGGTGCGGAGAAAACCGAACTTCGAGTCTCGCGCGCGTCGCCGCGGTTGTTAGCGGTGCTCGCCGCGACAAATCTTGTCGCCTGGGTCGTCCTGGCGGCCGTTCTCCGTCGAACGGATGCTGCCCTCCCGTGGCTCGACGCCTTGCTGACGACGACGAGCCTGGTCGCGCAATGGATGATGACGCGCAAGATTCTCCAGAACTGGATCCTCTGGATAGCAGTCGACATCGTGTACGTACCGATGTTCATATCGCAACGACTCTTTGCCACAGCACTCCTCTACGCCGCGTTTCTCGTGCTCGCGGTCATGGGGTTCGTGGAGTGGCGTCGCTCTATCGTTGCCCCAACCACTAAATGACTGAACTTCACGTCACCCGCATCGTTGTGACCGGATCGGAATCGACCGGGAAGTCGACGTTGGCGAGGGAACTTGCCACGCACTTCGGTGCGATCTGGGTCGCCGAGCAATCCCGCGTCTATGCCGCTCGCGCCAGGCGCGCGCTCACGGCGGAGGACGTAGCTCCTATCGCCAGTGAGCAGATTGCCGCTGAAGATGCCGCGCTCGCCGAGGCGATCCGTCGAGGTATCAGGTGGCTGTTCCTCGATACAGACCTGGTGAGCACGGTCGTTTATGCGCGCCACTACTACGGCTCCTGTCCACCATGGATCGAGGCCGAAGCGCGCGCGAGGCTGGGCAGCCTGTACCTGCTCTCCGACATCGACATCCCCTGGACGCCAGACCCTGTGCGGGACCGGCCGCATTCACGCGACGCCCTGCACGCCGAATTCCGAAACGCTCTCGCCGAATTCGGCGCGCGATCCTGCCACGTCAGGGGAATTGGTGACACGCGAATCGCCGCGGCCTTGAACTGCATCGCTATCCAGCGATGAAGGAATAGCCTGGCGATCTTAGTACCAGAAAATCCTGAGGGCCGGCGACTGCCGGCCCTCAATCTTTCCCTGCGTCCTGCTTCCTGCCTCCTGCTTCCTCTCTGATTAGTACCGATAGTGTTCCGGCTTATACGGCCCCTGGTTGTCGACTCCAATGTACGACGCCTGGTCAGGTGTCAGCTCCGTGAGCTTCGCGCCCAGCTTCTCGAGGTGCAGGCGCGCAACCTTCTCATCGAGATGCTTCGGCAGCGTGTACACCTTCTTCTCGTACTTGTCCGACTGCTGGTGCAACTCGATTTGCGCGAGCACCTGGTTCGAGAATGACGCCGACATCACGAAGCTCGGATGACCCGTTGCGCAGCCCAGGTTCAGCAGACGCCCTTCTGCCAGGATCAGCACCGAGTGTCCGTCAGGGAAAACCCACTCATCGTACTGCGGCTTGATGTTGATCGTGCGAATACCGGACACGCGCTTGAGGCCGGCCATGTCGATTTCGTTATCGAAGTGACCGATGTTTCCGACGATCGCCTTGTCCTTCATCCGCGACATGTGCGCCGTCGTGATCACGTCCTTGTTGCCGGTGGCGGTAATGAAAATGTCCGCGGTTGCGACCACGTCGTCGACCGTCGACACCTGGAAGCCTTCCATCGCCGCCTGCAGCGCGCAGATCGGGTCGATCTCGGTGACGACGACGCGTGCACCCTGGCCTCGGAGCGCCTGCGCGCAACCCTTTCCCACTTCGCCGTAGCCGCAGACAACGGCCACCTTGCCGCTCAGCATAACGTCGGTGGCGCGATTCAGTCCGTCGATCACCGAGTGCCGGCAGCCGTAGATGTTGTCGAACTTCGACTTCGTGACCGAGTCGTTCACGTTGATCGCCGGGAACAGCAGCGTGCCGTTCCGCATCATCTCGTACAGGCGATGCACGCCCGTCGTGGTTTCCTCCGACACGCCACGGATATCTGCCGCCACTTTCGTCCACCGGCCCGGATTCACGCGCGCCTGATCGCGAAGCAGTTGCAGGATCACGCCCCATTCTTCGGGGTCGCTGTTCTCGTCGAACGCCGGGATACGACCGGCCTTCTCGAACTCCGCTCCCTTGTGGACGAGTAGCGTGGCATCCCCGCCGTCATCGAGCAGCAGGTTTGGACCGGAACCGTCAGGCCACATGAGCGCCTGCTCGGTGCACCACCAGTATTCGTCGAGCGTCTCGCCCTTCCAGGCGAAGACCGCGATCCCGTCCGGGTTTTCGGGAGTCCCGTTAGGCCCGACGGCGACCGCCGCCGCCGCATGGTCCTGCGTCGAGAAGATGTTGCACGACACCCAGCGCACACTCGCGCCCAGGTCGACCAGCGTCTCGATGAGGACCGCGGTCTGCACCGTCATGTGCAGCGATCCCATGATCCGCGCGCCGTCGAGTGGCTTCGCGTTCCTGTGTTCGGCGCGAATGGCCATCAGGCCGGGCATCTCATGCTCGGCGAGTCGGATTTCCTTCCGGCCCCATTCTGCGAGCCCGAGATCCTTCACCTTGAAGGCGGGCCGGTCGAGGGCATTGGGAGCCGGGCGAACAGTCGTTGTCATTGATTTGAATTCCCCGTTGAAAGATCAGTTCGTTCTGCAAGCTGCGATCTGCAATCAGCGTTCCGCATTCACCTGGTTCCCGATGCCACGAACAACTCAGGCCCTTTTGCTCCCGGATCCCGCGGTAAGGCAATCACCTTCACGTGCGTGAACCCCGCGTCCTGCAGCCATTCCGTCACCTGCGCGCTCGAAAAGCCAAGCCAGACGTGACCCATACGTTCGCGAAGGTCAGTCTCGTTATGGGGCAGGAGGTCGACCAGGAGCAGGCGTCCTCCGTCCCGCAGCACGCGGTGAGTCTCGGCCAGCGCGCGCCGTGGATCGGGAGAGTGATGGAGGACCAGCGACAGGATCGCCGCGTCGAGCTCCGCCGGTTCAATAGGCAGCGACTCGAGCTCTCCCTGCCGCAACTCGATCCCGGCCATCCCGGCCGCACGTGTGCGGGCTTGCTCCAGCATGCCGGCCGACGCGTCCACTCCAACCACCCGGCGCACAAACGGAGCGAGAAGGACCGCGAGATGGCCGCTCCCGCACCCCAGGTCGCCCACGACCCAACGATCGTCGAGAAGACCTAACAACGCGCCACCACCAACCGCGCTGCCGAAAAGCTCCTGCCGAAGCGCGTCCCACGACTCGCCGGCCCCGGCGAAAAATTCGCGCGATTTCGCACGTCTCTGCGCCATCACCTCTGCCAGCCGGGCGAGATCACGCGTGTGCGACGGGTCTTCTCGGAGGTCGTCCGCGACCACCGACCAGAGTCGATGGGCGCCCGAGTCGAGGGCGGCGTTCCCCGAGTAAAACCGACTCGTGCCCTCTTGTCGAGTGCTCACCCAACCGTCGTCCGAGAGCACTCGGAGGTGCCGGCTCACCGTCGACTGCGGAAGGGCCAGCACCGCACACAGTTCGCCGACAGTGAGTTCGTGCTCCTCGAGTGCGAGCAGGATCCGCCCGCGCGTTGGATCGGCGAGCGTAGCGAGTCGGTCGTGTACGTGGGCAGTAGCAGTCATATCCGTTAATCCGGATAGAATGCTAGACACTAATCTGTGCCCTCGCAAGGTCACGTCAGTATCGCGACACTATAGAGCTTGGTAGCGACAGCGATCCGCTTACTCTTCCAGCTTTCTGCGCCACGTATAGCTATGACGCAGAAGCCGTTAGCAGTCACGCCATGAAGTGTCTTCTAACCCGTGCACCTTCTGCCAGCCTGCTCGCCTGCCCGCCTTCTACATCCCCGGCGTAAACATGATGTGCGCCTTCGGCGTTCCGGCGAACATGATCCAGGGCGCATTTGCTTGCGGTTTCTCGCTCAAGCCAGTGCTCGCGCCGGTCGCGTAAGGGATGTAGACCACATACAACCACCGCGCTCCGGGAGCCGTCTTTGTCGCCGGATCGAACGCACCGCCGTTGAGCGAGTAGAGGCTCGACGGGTTGTTCGGAATCTTCAGCGTTCCCGCTTTGGCCTCGCGAAAACGAACGCTGTCAACCTGGGCACCCGTTACGCCGCTCGTCCGCAATTCGCGGCCACGAGCCATGAACGGCTCCATCGCGTCGTGATAACAGGCAACGTGGAATGCCGCGATCTTCGGATCGTCGGCGAGGCAGATCATCGTCCCGGTGCCTTTGCGAAGGGTCGTGAGCTTTCCGTCCGAACCATAGCCAAGGACTGTTGCGGTTGGCCGAGCTTCGGCGGGTAAGGGGAGAACCGCGGCCGCGATCTGGTCGTCCGGCGATGGGACGGTTGGCGTCTGAGCAGAAGCGGTGGTTGCGACAATGGTCAGCGTCAGGGCTAACCCGGTACGAACACTCATGCTGTTCTCCCCCCTCAGGAAAGTGACTCGAGACCCGCACGCAGCCGCGGGAGGGCAACTTCGATATCTGCCACCGAAACTGCGCCGACAGAGAGCCGGAACCACCCCTCGTCGGTGGTTGAACCAAACGCGTCGAACGGAACGACCGCCATCCCCGCCTCCTCCAACAGCCACTTCCTCACGTCGTCCGCATTTGAAAGCCGCGATCCGGTCCTCGTCGTACGACCCACGAGGTTGAAGCGCGCGCTCAGGTAGATCGCGCCCATCGGCTCGATCGCATCGACGGCATGACCCGCGACCTTGAACTGCTGGATGGCCGAATACAGCAGCTGCAGCCGCTGCTGCACTCCGGCGATCAGGGCGTCGCGGAACGTCGCAATGGCATCCAGGTCGTCCAGCAACTTCGCCGTGGCGATCTGCTCGGCCCGGGGTGCCCACGTGCCGACGTGCGTCAGGATGTTCTCCATCACCTTGATGGCCGGCGCCGGACCCACCACCCAACCCACCCGCATTCCGGTGGCGGCGAACGCCTTCGAGATGCCGTCCACGAGGATCGTATAGGGCGCCATCTCCGGTCGCAGCGACACCGGGTTGACGTGCTCCACGGCGCCGAAGGTGAGCTGCCAGTATACGTGGTCGTACATCACGTAGAGCGGCCCGTCGGCGGCGCTGCGCCGCGCATTCTCCTCCAGCACCAGGTCGCAAATCGCGCCTAACGACTCGGCGCTGAACGCGGTGCCCGTGGGATTCAGGGGCGAGTTGAGCGCCAGCAGCCGCGCGCGCCTGACGAGTGGTTCGAGGCGCTCGCGGGTAGGGAGGAACGCATCCGCTGAGCCGCACTCGAGCAGCAGCGGTTCCGCGCCCATCATGTGCGTGTAGTAGTTGTTGTTCCAGGACGGCACGCCGTAAATCACGCCCTCGCCTTCTCCCACCAGTGTGCGGTACGTGCCGTACACTCCTGGACGCGAGCCGGTAGTCACCAGCACGCTTTCCAGGGGATACGACAGCCCGAGGGCATTCTCGTAGAACCGGCAAATGGATTCCCGCAGAACGGGCATGCCGATACCGGGCGGGTAGTTGGTCTCACCTTTCCGTAGCGCCTCGATCGTCCCCTCTTCGAGCAACTTGGGAACACGGAACTGCCGGGGATCGAAGTCGCCAACCGTGAGATTGCAGATCTTCTCACCGGCCGCGAGGCGAGCCCGGATTTCCGTCGCGATACGAAGGATCTCGGAACCCTTCAACGATCCTGCGAGTGGCGCGGCCCGGAACGGCAGACCGCTCGATTCGGCGGTTACGACAACGGAAGTGGTCGACGGAGGCATGAGGGTGTGATTCGAGGCCGGAGCTGATCTGACAAATTAGGACCTGGTCGCTATTGCCCCAATGACCGTCCGCCTGGTCGCGGCGTCTGGTTTACCCGCAGGGGCGAGCAGCCGTCCATAAAGGTTGGCCGGAACGTGAATGCCGGCCCTGACTATTATTGGACTGCGTCTTCGCCCAGACCAGAACGCCCGGAGCGTATCCCTTTGCGCCTGAAAGCCCTGTTCCTCACAGTCCTCATTGGCTGCATCGCGCAGGACGCGGTCGCCCAGACACGGCCATCGACGGTACCCGTCCCTCCCGGATCTCGCGTCCGGGTCAAAACGCCGACCCTGGTCGCGCCGCTGGTTGCGAATTTCCTCGAGCAGCGGGGCGACACCCTCGTGTTCATCGAGGACGGCTTGGGGCGAGGCCTCTGGTCTTTCGCGATCGGTCAGATCGAAAAGCTCGAGATGACCGCCGGTGAGGCCAGTGTAAACAAGGCGCCAATCGCCAAGAGCGCTGCCATCGGAGCCGGCGTAGGCCTCGTCCTCGGTGTCCTTTTCGCCTCGGTTGCTGACCCCTCCGATGACTCCAAGAAGTACAGCGCTTTCCTGACCGGCGCCCTCGGCGCCGGCGTGGGCGCCGGCGTGGGCGCCTTCGTCGGCTCGCGCGTCAAATCCGAGCGGTGGGTCACGGTCCCACTTCCACTGCCCCGCCAGTTTTCAATCAGGCTGAGTGGTCACGGCGTCGCCATCTCCGTTCCCCTGCCCGGGTCGCGTTAGGCGGACAACGCAGGACCAGATGACCGGGCACGGCTGCGATCAATGTGGTGCCCGATACGAGTCGCCGGATGACGGCTGCCGGCAGCGCTTCGAGCTGTTGCTCGCGCTCGATCACTCGCGGCAGGAACCCTGGGGAAGCCGGCACGGAAGTGCCTTCGCCGCGTTCATGCTCCAGCATCCGGTGGGGCGGGCTCGCGAGGTACTCGAGCGGTGCTGGCTCCTGCTGTATCGCGTCTGGGTCGCCGGCGACGATCCGCTGGCCGTGACGCAGGCGCTTCGCGATGCGCAGGGTGGGGCGCCTCCGCATTTGACCGCTCCGCCACTCCCGCCGGGTGCCGTTGAGCCCCGAAGCTTCCCGATCACAATTGCAGCCCTGGGCGACTTCGAGCCGCGGGACTACTCACGCCTTCTCGAGGCGTGGTGCCGGGCGACGCTCGAGGCATTGGGAACCTCTTAAGCCGGCTATACGGTTTCGGCAAACCCGGTGTCTTGCTCTTACTGTCCAATGGCTCTCATTCTTTGGCGCCGCATCCACGCCCGAGGTTTTCGATGATTTCGCGTCTGTCCCGGATTTTTCTTGTCGCCGCCCTCCTTCCCGTTGCCGTCGTTGCCCAGACCTTGCCGGCATCGCAGGCCGCAACGCCTCCCGTCCAAACGTCCGTGGGCGCGAAAAAGGCGCTCACCATCAGCGACTACTCGAAGTGGCGGAGTATCGAAGGCGCTGAAATCTCCCCGGACGGGAAGTGGGTCGCGTACGCGTTGCGATTCATGAACACGCTGCCCGCCGAATCCAAGCCCGCCCTGCACATCGTGAACCTGGATTCGAACCAGGATATCGAGGTGCCTAACGCGCACTCACCGTCCTTCTCGTCGGATTCGCGGTGGGTGGTCTACCAGATCGACTCGGTGCCGGCCCGTGGTGGACGGACAGGTGGCGCGGGGAGCACGCCGCCCGCCACCGACACGAGTGCCGCTGCTGGTGCGGCGCCCCAAAATCCGGGCGCCGTCGCGCCACCCCAGGGCGCGGGGCGCTCGGGTGCAGGAGTGACCGTGCCACCCCGGATGGAGTTGCGCGAGCTTGCCTCGGGTCGCACGCAATCGTGGCAACGGATGCAGTCCGGCGACTTCAACGCTGTTGCGTCGCACCTGATCCTCCGTCGCCGAGCCGCTGCGGGTCCGGGTCGCGGAGCTGGTCCGGCTCCGGCCCCTGCCGGTCCGAACGCGGTGCGCGGGACCGACGCTGTCGTCCATGATCTGGCCAGCGGTCGCTCACTCTTCCTCGGTTCGGTCGGCGACATCTCGTTCAACCGGCAGGGAGACCTGCTTGCCTACACCGTGGATGCGCAGGTGCGCGACGGCAATGGCCTGTTCATGATCGACGTCCGCAGCGGTCGGACTCACGTGCTCGATAACGACTCGCTGCAGTACAACCGCCTGACGTGGAGCGACGATGGAAATCGCGTCGCGGTCCTGAAGGGACGCCCCGTCGAGCGGATGCGCGAGCGTGACAATGTCCTGCTGGCGCTGTCGAACCTGCGTACGATGATCGACGATCCGGAGATTGCGGCCTCGAAGCTGGAGCCCTCGGCAACCGGATTCCCGAAGGGATTCGTCGTCAGCGAGCGCACACCGTTGTCGTGGAGCGAAGACGGGAAGCGGATCTTCCTCGGCATCATTCCGCAGACATCGGCGCCCGATACGGCCCGCCGGCGGAGTACGGATTCCATCGCCGACGTGGACATCTGGCGTACGGACGACGAGCGCATCCAGTCGCAGCAGATGATCCAGGCCGAGCAGGAGCGGAATTTCACGTTCCGGCAGGCGTTCGACGTCACCGAGGGCAAGTACATCACCCTCACCGATTCGGCGATGCGCACGGTGGAGATCTCGCTCGACGGGCGATGGGCCGTCGGCCGCGATACGCGCGCCTACATCTCGGATTACAAGCGCCCCGCTGCGGACTTCTATCGCGTCAATACCGCGACCGGCGAGCGCACACTGATGATGAAGGGGCAGCTTACCCAGCAGCATGCGTTAGGCATCTCGCCTGACGGGAAGCGGTACCTGTACTGGAAGGACAACCGTTTCCAGGCCTGGGACCTCGATGAGGGCACGAGCCGCACGCTGGGCAACGGCACAAATGGCTTCATCAACACGGAATTCGACTACCCGGGGCCGAAGCCGTCATATGGCGTCGTCGGCTACACGCCGGACGGGAAGAACGTGATCGTCGCACAGCGCTACGACCTGGTGATGATTCCGCTCGACCGCTCGGCCGGCACGCGGAACCTGACGACAGGTATCGGCGCGCGACGCGAGCTGCGTTTCCGTCCCGTTCGCACCGAACCGATCGACTCGTCCGCCCCGCGCCGGGTGCGGTCGCGTCAGGAGGTCGACGTGACGAAGCCGCTCACGCTCTCGGCGTACGGCGAGTACTCCAAGAAGTCCGGCTTCTACCAGCTGGAGAATGGAACGCTCAAGGAGCTCGTGCTGGACGACGCCGTATTCAGCAATCCCGTTCGCGCGTCGAAGGCTGATCGGTTCCTGTTCACCCGGCAGACGTTCGTCGATTTCCCCGACCTGCGCGTCTCGGGTCCCACGCTCGCGGACTCGCGGAAGATCACCGATGCCAATCCGCAACAGGCCGAGTACATGTGGGGGCGCCGCGTGTTGTTTGACTACAGGAACAAGGATGGCGTGCGGTTGCAGGGCATCGTGGCGCTGCCTGACGATTACAAGCAGGGCGAGAAGCGGCCGATGATCGTGAGTTTCTACGAGAAGAACTCGCAGAACCTGCACCGGTACACGGCACCGTCGTTTGTAACCGGCATGGGCACGATCCCGGTGGAAGCACTAAGCCGCGGTTACATCACCATGTACGCAGACGTGCACTTCCGCACCGGGTCGTCGCACAGCGACATGCTCGAGGGCGTTGAGGCCGCAACGAAGAAGGTGATCGAGCTCGGCTACGCGGACCCGAAGAAGATCGCGGTCCACGGACACAGTTATGGCGGCGAGGGCGCTGCCTTCATCGGGACGCGGTCGAAGATGTTCGCCGCGGTTGGCATGGGCGCCGGCGTGACCGATCTGTTCTCCGACTTCAGCCAGAGCTGGGGATGGTCGTACCAGGTGACTGGCGGCAGCGGTATGAACGGAAACGACTACTACCTCTTCGGCCAGGGTCGCTGGGGGAAGTCGCCGTGGGATGATCCCGAGCTGTATCGCAACGAAAGCGCGCTGGCCCACGCGCCTAACGCCGTGGCGCCATTTCTGATCATGCACGGCACGGCCGATCCGACGGTGGCGTTCAGCGAGGGGATGAACTTCTACAACGCGCTTCGGTTCAACGGAAAGAAGGCGGTGATGCTGGCGTATCCGGGTGAAGGCCACGGTTTGCGCGGCCTCGCCAACCGTCGTGACCTGACCATCCGGTACTTCCAGTTCTTCGATCACTACCTCAAGGGCGCTCCGGCACCAAAGTGGATGATCGATGGTGTACCGTACATCGTGAAGGATGCGGTGAAAGGGGATCCAAAGTGACGGGTAAACGGGTAAACGGGTAAACGGGGAGAAACTCAATGATACGAACTGCCGTCGCGATTGCTTTCACAGCCATTGCGACGGCGGTTTCGTTTCAGCAGGCGCCGCGCGCGATCACGTTGCGTCCGGCTGATGCCACGTTAGGCGAGCCTTTTACGAGTATCCATTCGATCCGTGAGCTCGCCGACGGTAGAGTCCTTATCAGCGATTACAGCCCCGACAATCGCGTCGTGGTCGCTGACCTGCTTTCCGGACGCGTGCGAAGAGTCGGAAACGTCGGTGCCGGGCCACGTGAGTATCGGCAGGCAGGCAGGCTCTTTGCGCTCCCTGGCGACTCAACGCTACTCATCGATTCTCCCGACCGCGGTCGCTGGTGGTTGCTGATGCACCACGACAGCATCGTCAGGAATGTCCCGCCAGACTCGCCCGCGTTGCGTGTTGTTGGTGGCAGCCCGGCTGGTGTCGATGATCGTGGACGCGTGCTCGGCGTACGATCGGCGGGCTCGGAAAAGCTCGACCACAACAGGATCCGACTGCAGCTTATCGCACTAGTTGGAGAAAGAAACAGCGCGCGGGCCGACACGATTGCGAGGCTCCGTGGTGATGAATATCAGATCACTCAGGTCGGTACTCGAGAGCGGCCGTTCTGGAATCAGATTCAGTTGTCCGGCTCCGTCGCCGACCAAGCAATGTTGTTCCCGGATGGTTGGATCGCAGTGGTTCGTGTCCAGCCTTATCGCGTTGAGTGGCGTAACTCGTCAGGCACTTGGATCCGTGGACCCGAGGTGCCTTGGGAGTGGCCACCAGCAGACGCGAAGGAGAAGGCGGCTGCGTTCGAGCGCTTGAAGCGCCGCATTGGCGATCGCGCGAAAGCGGATGACCGGCCGTGGACCGACCGACTCGCGCCTGTTCGCACCAATAACTCGATGATCGCAGCGCCGGACGGCAAACTGTTCGTGCTGCGCGCACAATGGTCCAAGGAGCCGCACACTCGTTACGATGTGTTCGATCGCACAGGGCAGCGCATCGGCCAACTCGCCCTGCCCGACTCGGAACGCGTGGTCGGATTCGGGCCTCGAACCGTCTATATCTCCGTCAGGGATGCCGATGGCTTTCACACCTTGCGCCGCCATCCTTGGCCCTGAACCGCGTAATCAGACGTCGGGTTCACCCACATCCCACGTCCCACGTCCGCCATCCAATCACCTACGAAGTGTAAAGGTCACATCCACACTTCGTGGCCCAAGAATGAAGTACCTCGGCGTCCCGTCGCCGCTCACATCACCTGAAGGGTAGGCGCGCCGATCGAGAAGATTGCGCCCGTACACCGCGATCGTAGCATCCCCCCATGCGTAACGAGCGCCCGCGTCGAGGACATGAAACGCTGGACTCGTCAGGCGCACGTCGCCGCGCGGGGCCAGGTAACTCATCCCCTGATAGCGACTGTCCATTGTAAGCGTGAGCGGCCGTGACACCCGCCACGTCAGCTGTTGCGTGGCCAGAAACGCCGGCGTCAGGATCGGTTCAACATCGCGATAGGTAACGTCCGTTCCTTCGTCGGTATACGACTCGATTCGGTTCCGGCTCACCGTCAGCGACGCGCCATAATCCAGTGTCGGCGCCAGCGAAAACGCTGCGTCCAATTCGATCCCGCGCCGATAGCTTTTTCCGACATTGGCGCGGATGTCATAGCCCAGCGGCGTCGTCGCACCGGTACGCGCGATTTCGTCGCGGAACCGCATGTCGAACGCGGTCAGGCTGACACGTGCGCGCGGCAACGTGAACGTGGCGCCGAGTTCGAGATCGTTCACATGTTCCGGCCGCACGCGCGTCAGCGGCAGCAGCGCCGGCGCATCGTCGGGAGTGACATCGTCGGCGCCCGCAAACAGGTCACCCCGGGTGGGCTCCCGCCCCGTCGTGCCGTACGAAGCAAATAACGCCAGGCGCTCCGCCGCCCGAACCGAAACGCCCACCTTCGGATTCACGAAGCTCCAGCGCTGGCTGACTTCCTCGAGACCGTACCCGTCGGTCGGCCGGTACCGGAACTCCGCCGTGCGCAGCTGCAAGTCGCCGAACAACGTTGCACCGCCTAACGCGACGCTGGCCTTGGTGAAGGCACTCGCCTCGGTCTTGTAACCCGTATTGGAATAGCCGGGGTACTGGAGGTCGGGACGATCATCGAACTCGTGGTCCTTCGAATACGTCATCCCGTGCACCCCACCATCGAGGGTGACACTTCCCTTCACGACGTGCAGCGCGCCGACGACACCGCCCCAGCGTGAGGCGGAGCGATACCGTAGCGCCGGGCCGGGCGCACCCGATGGGTAGTCGTAGAAGCCACGCGTCGTGAAACCGTACGCCGTGAGGCCCGCCGATACGTCGGTTGAGAGGAGGCGCGTGTAGGAAAGCGTTGCGAAGCTTTCGCGATACTTGTCCCCCACACCAGCCAACGGGTTCGCGCGTGGATTCGTGCGCAGCTCCTCTTCAGGAACAGCGGCGTACGTCTGCCCGTTCCGTTCAAGCCCAGTCGTCGCGGTGAACTTCACGAGGTCCCGGTCGCCGTAGTATCCGCCGCTCAGGAACGCGCTATTGGCCGCCGAGGTCGCCCCCTCGCGATAGCCGTCCGACCGCATACCGGAGACGCGTCCGTGGAATGACAGCCGGTTGGCCAGCGGCCCGCTGTTGAATTGCACCGTGGACCGCGCCGTGCCGAAGGACCCGCCGCCCACTTCTACCGTAGAGCCTCGCGGGGCACCCGTGAGCGAATGCGTCGCGAAGTTCACTGATCCGCCAAACGCCGCCTGGCCATACGTGCTGGTGCCGACGCCACGTTGGACCTGCATGCTCTGGATGGAACTGGTCAGGTCCGGAAAATCGGAGAAATAGATCTGCTGGTCTTCCGGCTCGTTGAGCGGGATTCCGTCCAGCGTAATGTTGATCCGCGATTGGTCGATGCCCCGGATCCTGAAGTACGAGTAATTGAGGAGTGATCCGCTCTCGGAGTACGCCGTCACGCTCGGCGCCTGTCGCAGCGTCAGCGGTACATCCTGACCGCTGTAATCACGATCGATCCGTGTTTCGTCGAGGATGGTGCTCGCGATTGGTGCGGCCTCGCTGGCGCGCACGGCAGTGACCGTCAGACGCTCCAAAGATTGCGCCGTCGCAGCCCGGTTCGCCGGACTGCCGAGTGGCGCCAATCGAATGACGGTGTCGCCCAGCGTCAGTGACCGCTGCAACGGAGCATAACCGGCACGCCTAACGATAAGCGTTGTCGAAGGCCTGATCTGGGAAGGCATTCCGCCAGTCCCGGATCCGGTATTGAACGTGGTGTAGCCACGGAACGGGATGCGAAAGCGCCCGTCGGATCCCGTTATGACGTTGGCCACTTCGCCGGTGCTGATGCGAAGCTGGACCGTCACCCCGCCGAGCGAGGCACCGCTCACCGAATCGACGACGGTCCCTGTGATCGGCATGCTCTGCGGGGATTGCGCGCCCGCTTTGGTGGAGATCACGAGGCAGACCGCGGCGAAGATGCTGTAGCACTTCATGGATCGACGGATTGATGTCGCTCCTCCGGATCCTCGACCTGTCGGTCGCAACGGACGGAATTCGCCGCCAGTGCGTCCCATGGACGCAACTCCAGGCGCTGACGCGCCTTACCTGGCCGACCCCACTGCTGGCAGTCACTCGCGACTTCCTACGCCGGTGCTAACCGGATCAGGTTCGACGGGACTCTCTCAGCTCTCCGCAACCACGGAGAGCACCCCGGACGAGTGCTGGAAAGATAAGCATCGCGCACGCCAGCGTGCGCTGGAATCAGTCCGCGTCGGCCACTTCTGCCAGGTCCGATATGGCAGGCCCGTTGATCACCGTGCCATAACGGTCGAATCGGGATCCGTGACAGGGACAGTCCCACGTCTTTTCGGTGTCGTTCCAGTCCACGATGCAGTAGAGATGCGGACAGACCGCGGAACGAACGTGCACCGCTCCCGCTCCATCCTTGTAGACCGCAACCTTCTTCGCGCCGCGCCGCATGACGGCTCCCGATTCCCGGGGAAGTTCGTCAACGCTGCCAATGTCTCCAGCGGTCGCGAGGTCTCCGTACTGTGCCGCGACGTTGAGATTTTCTTTGAGGAACGTCGGCGCCGCGCGTAAAGAGATACGCCCCGGGTCGTACAGCTTTGTCCATGGGTTTTCCCGACCCGTGATGAGATCGGTGATCAGAATTCCCGCGATCGTGCCATGTGTCATTCCATTCCCGGAATCGCCCGTGGCGACATAGATGTTTTCATCGCCGGGATTGCGGCCAATAAAGGCCATGTAGTCGACCGGCTCGAGAACCTGCCCTGACCATCGATACAGCACGTCCTCGATCATCGGGAAATGTCCCCGACTCCATTGTTCGAGAATTCCGAAGCGCTCCTGCTCATCATCATCGGCCTGTCCCGTTTTGTGGTCTTCGCCTCCGACGATCAGGATCTCCGTATCCCCATCGAGCGCCGCCAGCCGGATGTAGTGATACGGATCGAGATTGTCCCAGTAGAGCCGGCGCGGAATCGCCCCTCGTGCGACGCGGGCGCCGATGACATAGGTGCGGTACGCGGCCTGCTTGGTATGGATTTTCACCCAGTCATTCACCGGAGAGTTCGTCGCAAAGACGATTGCATCGGCAGTGACCGTGTGACCGTCCGATGTCTTCACTAGCGGCCGATCACCCTTCTCCAGTGACTCGACATGCGTGCCGCAGAAAATCATTCCTCCATCCCGTTCAATCGCTTTCGTCAGTGCGGCGATGTATTTCAACGGATGAAACTGCGCCTGGTTGGGGAACCGGAGTGCAACTTTCGTCGTGAACGGCACGTCGGGGATCTGCGCGACACGCTCCACGCCATTCAATCCGGCGCGCTGGGCTGCGGGTAATTCGCCATCGAGGTCGTGCCCACTCTCGTCTTCCGCAAACCAGTACCCGTCGAGTCGCTCGAATTCGCAATCGATTTTCTCCTCGCGCACAATGGATTCGACACGGTCCACGGCCGCCTTGTGACTTGCGGCAGCTATGCGCGCGCCCTCCGACCCGTGCATCGTTTCGATCTTCTCGTAGAAGTCATCGAGCGCAAAGACGAGGTGCGCAGTCGTGCGGCAGGTTTCACCACCGGCAATTGGTCCATCGTCCAGCAGCACCACGCGGCGACCACTGCGGGCCAGTAAATACGCGGTAGTCACTCCAGCGATGCCGGCGCCCACGATGCACACCTCGGTGTCGAGGTCACTCTGCAACGGGTCATACGACGGCATACGGGCCGTGTCCATCCAGAGGGACCTTGTACCACCGGAATCCGTTTCCATGGCTGTGCTCGTGAAGGAGAGATCGACATGGCCTAACGACGGCCGGGCACGGGTGCGCCCAGCCCGGCGCCGTCGTTCCGCGTCACTTCTTTCTCAGTACCGGCGCGTGACCCAGAAGGTCACGCCTTGGCAAGAGTGCCTTTCCCGAGGTGCTTGGAAGACCCGTGGCGAGCGAAGCAATGGAACAGAATTACGAAGGTGTGACCAGCGCGTTCTCGCGGTCGCTAATAAGCCGGTCCGAACACCTGGTCCGAACACTTTTCGCATGCAGGCGCTACACACGCCCGTGCACCGAGCCCACTCTGCACGTGAATTCATTGTCTGATCCGGCATGCGCTACCGACTGAGGCTTGATCGCCTCGAACAACTGCTGTCGACCAGCCGCGTCAGTCAGAACCATTGGGCGATGCGACTCGGGTTGTCGCGTGGTCACTGGTCCGATCTTCGTAGTGGGAAGCACCCATTCCCCTCGGCCAGGACCCGCCAGCGCCTCGTCGAAGCGTTTGGTGTCGAGGAACGCGACCTCTTTGAGCCGGACTCGACATCCCCGGACGCAGAGTTCGATTTCCGATTGGCACTCGCCGCTCGTTTCGAGCTGACGTCCGAGCTTGGTCAGGGTGGCATGGGAACTGTCTACCTCGCCAATGATCTCGCACTGGGTCGCGTGGTCGCAGTGAAAATGGTCGCCGCCGAAGCCGTGGCCGGCGTGGGCGCCGATCCGCTCGTGCAGGAAATCAGGCTCGTATCCCGTCTTCAGCACCCGAACATCCTGCCCCTGTTCGACGCGGGCGAACGCGGTGGCAGCCCGTTTTATGTCATGCCGTGGGTACGCGGCGGCTCACTCGGGGCCCTGCTGCGGGCCAGGACGCGGCTGTCGCTAGGGGAAGCGTTAGGCATGCTCGAAGGCATTGCAGCCGGGCTGGGGCACGCGCATGCAGAACGGGTGCTGCATTGCGACATCAAACCGGAGAATATCCTCGTCCAGGGCGCGCATCCGTACGTGATGGATTTCGGCATCGCGCGCAAGGTTCATTCCGAAGCCTTCGAGTGGTCCTCGCTGCGGAAAGACCTCGATTTTTCTGCGGGGACGCCGGCGTACGTCAGTCCCGAGCAGGCATCGGGCGAACCGAACCTCGATGCGCGGTCGGATATCTACAGCCTCGCCTGTGTCGCCTACGAAATGATCGCCGGACGGAAGCCGTTTACCGGTGAAACGACGCAGCAGATCGTGTCACTCCGTTTCCGCGAACCGCCGCCGCCGCTGCAGAAGTTTGCGCCGGACGTGCCGATCGAAGTGGCGCAGGCGATCGAACGGGCGATGTCCATCGACCCTTCCGCACGCCCTGCATCGGCGCGCGCGTTCATCGACGAGTTGCAGGCGGCACGTGGTAGCGTCGCGCGGTGGCGAACGACGATTTCAGTGGGACGCGCGCGTGTCCTGCGTCGCCTGCGAACCGCGGCGTTAGGCGCGGCACCGCCGAGGCAGCGTCCCATGCCCGTGCGCGAATGGTTTCACACGTTGCGCCAGGATGTCGCGTACGCGTTTCGGCAGCGCCGGCGAAGCCCGGGGCTGACTACGATGGCACTGCTCACGTTGGCGCTCGCGATCGGGCTCACGACCGCCGTCTTCGCGGTCGTCGACGGCGTGCTGCTCCGCCCTCTCCCTTTCCCGGATTCTGACCGCCTCGTCGCACTGCAATCCGTGGATTCGTCAGGCAGTGCGTTTTCGTACGTCTCTTCGGCCAACTGGTCCGACTGGAATTCCGGAAACCGGACGCTGGTCAAGTCTGCAATCCGCAAGGACGGCCGGCTTTCTGTAGTGTGGGGTGCAGAAGCGGTGCGCGCTGAAGGTCAGGAAGTGAGCGCGGACTTCTTCGAAGTGCTCCGAGCCCGTTTCGTCGCCGGGCGCGGGTTTCAGGCTTCAGATGCTGCGTTCCGGGATCCCGTGGCGATCGTAAGCGAGGGATTCTGGAGAAGCAGGCTCGGACACACGCCTCTCGCCAATCTCGCCATTCAGGTGAATGGTTTCAGCCACGCCGTCGTGGGCGTCGTTGACTCACGTCACGCGTGGCCGGAAGGGACGGAAGTCTACCTGCTGGAGCGGCCGCGCACCGTTGGCGGCGCGGAGCGAAACAACGTCAACTATGCAGCAATTGGCCGCCTCAAGCCCGGCGTTTCACTCGAGCGGGCCAGGGCCGATCTCTCGGCGATCGCGCACCACATCCGGCAACAGGACCCCGTCGCTCTGTACTCCCATGGCGTGGGGGTGAGGCCGCTGGTGGAAGACGTGGTCGGCGATTCGGGAGAGATGCTTGCGATGCTGATGGGATCCGTCGCCATGGTCCTCCTCATCGCCTGCGCCAACCTGGCCAGCGCCAACCTGGCCCAGGCCGCAGTGCGCAGCCGCGAGATGGCCGTCCGCGCTGCACTTGGCGCCGGACGCGCGAGACTCGTCAGGCAGGTTCTGGTCGATCATGTCATGCTCGCGACGGTTGGCGGCGCGCTCGGCGTGGGGCTGGCTCGTTTCCTGACCGGCAGCGCAACGCTGATGGGCGCGGCCGAACTACCGCGCACCAGTTCGATTACGATCGATATTCGCGTGATCGCGTTTGCGTTTCTCGTGGCAGCGCTGGCGGGAATTGCAACCGGATTGCTTCCGGCACTTCGCGCCACACGCGTCGCGCCGGGTCGCGCAATGGAAACCGGAGCGCGTGGTAATGTCGGCGGGGGTCGAGGATTACCCGGGCGCGTATTCGTCGCCGCCGAAGTCGCGATGGCGCTCATGCTGGTTATCGGAGCCGGCCTGCTCGTGCAGAGCATGCGCGCCGTGCTCGCGCGCCCGCTTGGCTTCGAGATCGATCGCATCGTGGTAGCGGAGGTCACGCTCGGTGGGCCTCGATACAGCCGCGACAGCGCCGCGGTGCTTGCGTATTGGGATCGCTTGAGAAAAGCTGTCGCTCAGATGCCGGGCAGTGAAGGCGCTGGACTGGTGAGTTGGGTGCCACTCGTGCGGGGCGGCAACGGATTCATCGAGATCGGCGGCAAGGACATCCCGGGAGCGGGCGCGGGTTATCGCATCGTGAGTGAGGGCTACTTCGAGACTCTTCGCATGCCTGTTCTGCAGGGACGTGCCTTTGCAGAGACCGATCGCGCCGACGGAATGCGAGTCACGGTGATCAGCAAGCGGCTCGCCGACCGGTACTGGCCCGGCGAATCACCTGTTGGTCGTCAGCTACGTGCGACGAGCATGGAGCGTTTCGACACTGAAGCTCCGTGGCTCACGATCATCGGCGTGGTGAGCGATGCGAGGCCTGGCGGCTACGAATCCGACGAAGCCGCCGAGATGTACGTGCTGTACCGACAGTTGCCGTACTGGCGAGTCAGCACCATGAGTGTGGTAGTCCGCGGCGCCGGCTCCGAGGCATCCCTCATGAGCGCCGTGCGCGACCAGGTGCGGGCGATCGACCCGATGATTCCCGCGGACCTCGAGTTCCTCCGATCGCATGCCGACCGGGTCACGGCCGCGCGCCGGTTCACCATGTCAACGGTGTCCGTGTTCGGGATCCTGTCGCTGATCCTGGCGGCCATCGGCGTGTTTGGCGTGCTGTCGTTCGCGGTAGCCCAGCGGACGCGGGAGATGGCGGTGCGTGCCGCGTTAGGCGCGGACCGGCCCCGGCTTCAGCGGCTTGTCCTGGGGAGCGGCGCGCGGGTGGTTGCGGTCGGTATCGCAGGCGGTCTGTTCGGGGCCTGGTCACTTTCCCGGCTCGCCCAGTCGCTTCTGTTCGGCGTCCAGCCGCGCGATCCTTTCGTGTTCGGTGCGGCAATACTGACCATTGCCGCCGTCGGCCTCCTCGCCGCAGTCATTCCCGCGCGGAGGGCTGCCCGTGTTGAGCCTATGGTGGCGCTGCGACAGGAATAGTGGCCAGGGGCAGAATCGAACTGCCGACACGCGGATTTTCAGTCCGCTGCTCTACCAACTGAGCTACCTGGCCCGGGACGATAAACGTAAAGCCTGATTGTGCTTGGATGAACCCTTACATCAGCCCAGAGGCCAGAAGCCCGAGGTCAGAGGCATCGGATTTTAGCCCTGGCCTCTGGCCTCTGGCGTCTGGCCTGCCTCTGGCCTCTGGCCTGCCCCTGGCCTCTGGCCTGCAGAAGCAGTGATCACCGATTTAATGCCGCCCCGCACGTTGAAGTCTCCGACGACCTGCATCCATCGCGGTTCCACCGCGGCGCTCAAGTCATCCAGGATCCGGTTGACCGCGCGTTCATAAAAAACGGCCGAATCGCGGTAGCTCCACAAATAGAGCTTGAGACTCTTCAACTCGATGCACTTCGCGGCAGGGATGTACGTGATGTTGATGACGCCGAAATCAGGCGCTCCGCCTTTCAGGAGCGCGAGCTCCGATGCGTCCGATTCCACGCCGCCAAGCGGACACAACGAAGTGAATTCATGGCAGACCATGTGGATCTCATACGCGCGATCGGCGTACGGATTAACAAAGGTCTCCAGCAGTTCTGGCTTGGGCATGGACGGAATCTACTGGCTGAAAGTTCCGGCTTCAGGCTCCAGGGAAGGAGACAGACGCGTAGGCGGAGGTACAAACTGACGCTTGCCGTCGCTCGACTTTCCTGAAGCCTGTGGCCAGAACCACTCTGGCTCTCGGCGTGACAATATTGGCCCTGGCCGACATGGCCAGTCTGCTACGGGAACCGTAGGTTCGATTCGCCGTCGTAAAAACGACGGTCTTTGCCGCCGCGACACGGCGTGGCGGTACCGCCCCCCGGCGACCCCGGGGGGCTCTCATTTCTAGTCGTTTCGGCGCAATTCGCGCGAACGCTCTTCCAGAATTCGCCGCTCGTCGCCGGTCAGGCTGTCGATGCCTGTCTGGGAAATCTTGTCGAGCACCCGATCGAGCTCGGTCAGGCTGTCGCGATCCGCATGCGGCCGGGCTGGTGAGCTGGGCACCGTGGGCACGACGCGCTGCGAGACGGCCTGCTGGCTTTGCGCCACGATGTCGTCGATGTCGCGCGTGCGCTCCCGATTGCGAGGCATCGAGCGCGGCACTGCCCGCGGTGCCTCGTCAGGCAGGTCCGGAACGGGATTCACACGCTGGCGCAGGCGATCGAAGCCCGCGCCGGCCGTCGACGTGCGCCAGAACAACCAGGCCGCTGCGAGGCCACCGGCGTGTGTCAGGTACGCTGCCCCGTTTCCGTCACCGGCTTGCACAGCCCCGACCGCAAGCGTGATGGAAGCCAGAGCCGCCACCAACCACTTCACCTTCACGGGGAATGTGAGGAAGAGATATACCTCGTCATCCGCCCACCGGAGTGCGTACGCCAATGTCACTCCCAGCGCCGCGCCGGTTGCGCCAATCAACGTGGCATCCCGGACGATCAGCACATGCGCCAACCAGCCGCCGAGGCCGCACCACAGGAAGAAGTTCCGGAACGCGCGCGTTCCCCAGGCGTGTTCGAGTCGCGGACCGAAAATGAACAGCAGGTACATGTTCAGGAGCAGCGTCCAGAACCCGCTGTGCACGAACATGTGTGTCCCAACGGTCCACCATTGCGACGGCAGCTCGTCGAGACGGAAACCCAGCGCGTCGCGCATGTTCGACGCCCCGAAGAGCGTGAACTGGAGGAAAAACACCACCACGTTCAGCGCAACGATCCACTGAACTGCCGGCGTCATGCGCGGGACAGGCGGCTCCTCGAGCGAGAGCTGCGTCATGGGTTCGCTGGGGCCTTGCATATCCTATGTAAACGCGCCCACACCCGATTCTGTTCCGTCGGCTTGCAACGTCATATCCCGCATGCCTGTACCCCTCCCCTCCCGATCCCGACCTATCGCATTGTCGCCGGCCCGCTCAGGCGAGCCAGGATTCTCAAATCCTTGTGACGTGCCGAAGCATGCTCCATGAGCGTACTCCAGCGCTTGTCCAGGACACCTCGCTCCGCGGTCGGACCCGGGTGGATCACGATGCTGGTCGCATCACTGGCGGAATGTACCTGGTCGACGATCTGCAAATAATCGGCGTCACTCGACTCGTCGGTGCCGGCGATAGTGACTGCGTGAGCGCAACCCAACGATGCTGCCGAGCGTAACGTCTCAATTACACGCTCCAGCGCCGGCGATGCGGTTGGTGGTTCGATCGTTACCTGGACCAGCGACAGGAATGGATGCAGCAACGCCAACGCCTCAGGTCTCTGCCCATCAGTGTCAGCCATGACTTCGGTTCCAGTCGGCAACTGCTTCAGCGCCGCGGCGAGGAAGTCCGCATTGCCGAACGAATCGCGTCCAGTGACACAGACCGAGTGGTAGATCGTGCGCCCGAGCGCACGCCCCAGTTCGCGCGCGAGCGCATCGGCGGTATACATCTGCGCCGTCTCCGCTGCTCCCGCGAAACGAATGAAAACCTGGCGCCGTCCCGCCCACACGCCTTGCCGCTGGATTCCCGAGGGAATACCCGCAAGCGCCGCCGCCAGCACCGGTGTTGCACCCATCGTGTTACGATCTCCCTTCTGTAATGGCGAGTTGAACGATCCGTTCGCACAGCTCGGGAAATGACATCCCGGCTGCTGCCGCCGCCTGCGGAATGAGACTCAATTCCGTCATGCCGGGAAGCGTGTTCGCCTCCAGACAGAAACAACCACCAGAATCGTCAAGGCGGAAGTCGATCCGCGCGTATCCGCGCAGCTTCAGGGCCCTGAATGCCAGCACCGCCTGTGCCTGTACGTGCGCCGCGACGGCGGGTTCCAGACGTGCCGGAAACTCCTCCACGGCCATCCCTTTCGTGTACTTGCACTCGTAGTCGTACAGCTCGTGCTTGGGAATGATCTCGCCTATTGGAAGCGCCTCATTTCCCAGGATCCCGACGGTCAACTCGCGGCCGCTGATAAAGCGCTCCAGCATGACCTCGTCATCGTACTTGAACGCCTCGGCGATAGCGGTCTCCAGCCCAGCCGGCTCCCGCACAAGCGTTAGGCCCACCGTGGATCCCTGCTTCGACGGCTTCACCACGACCGGAAAGCCGATCGTGTCCCCCACCTCCTGCACGGACGCCGGCGCCATCAACCAGTCGGCGGTCTGCACTCCATGGTCGCGGAACAGGCGCTTCGAGACGTCCTTGTCCATCGCCATCGCGCTTCCGAGTTGCCCGGTGCCGGTGTAGCGGACGCCACTGAGGTCGAAGAGCGCCTGCAGTGTCCCGTCTTCTCCCTGTCCGCCATGGAGGGCGAGAAATACGACATCGGCACCGCGTACCTCCGGCAACGTGCCGAGATTCGGCGAAAGAGACTGGCGTGCCATGGACGCCAGTGACGCGAGGTCGGGTGGCGCCTGCTGCACACCGGACGCGAGCAGATCCCGTTCGCGGGACGCGTCGATCACACCGGTCGCGGTGTCGAGCGATGTCACTTCGTGCCCGCGCGAGCGGAGCGCCGCTGCGATCCGGAGGCCGGAGGCAATGGACACGTCGCGTTCCGCCGACGTACCACCCATCAAGACTGTGATTCTCACGCGATCCGTGCAGTGGTTAGGTGGATGAGCGTCAACGCCCGGGTCGTAATGTATCCCGGCGCGCGGAATCAGCGGACGGCCGCCTGAACTTCACAGGGAGCACAACCGTCTTCCCGATCCGTGCGCCTTCGCTGCGTGCGGGCTGAAACTCGAGGTAGGGAGCGCCAGCAACGGCCGCCGAATCGAACTCGGCATGACCGGAGGGTTCGGCGACCGTGGTCGACTCCTGCACCACCAGTCCTAACGAGTCGATGTACAGACGAAGGGCGACGTCTCCCTCGACCCCGGCCTCGTACAGGGCCGGTGGATACACGAACGGCAGCTCCCGCGTCAGCAACGCGGGATCGCTCGAGCTTTCGTCCGCAGATCGCTCTCCGCAAGCCGACAGAAACACGAGCAGCGCCACCTCCACGCGCCAGTTCTTCATCGCGCCTCCTGCCTGGCGATGCGGGCGAGCTCGTCGAGTGTCGATAACGCCTCCATGGGTGTCATCTGGTTCGCGTCGATCGCGCGCAACTTTTCCACTGCAGGATGCACGTCGTTGAACAACGCGAGCTGCGCGGGCGGAGTGGCCGGGTCGGAGGTCACCGACACTGCCCGCGTTACACCAGAGAGACCGGCAACGAGCTGCTCACCCTCGAGGAGGCGAAGCACGGTCCGGGCACGTTGAATCACTGACGCTGGCAGCCCCGCCAGGCGGCCGACCTCAATGCCGTACGACCGATCCGCTCCCCCTGGTTGCAACCGGTGGAGGAAGACCACGTCCTCACCGGATTCGCGCACCGCGACGTTGAAGTTGCGCACTGCCGGAAGTTCATCCGCCAGTTGCGTGAGCTCGTGATAATGGGTGGCGAACACCGTCTTGCACCCCGCCGTGTCATGCAGGTGTTCGCTGACAGCCCATGCGATCGAGACGCCGTCGTATGTCGACGTCCCTCGTCCGATTTCGTCGAGCAACACGAGGCTGCGATCACTCGCCTGGTGAAGGATCGCGCTGGTTTCGGCCATTTCTACCATGAACGTGGATTGTCCACGCACCAGGTTGTCGCTCGCGCCCACGCGGGTGAACAACCGGTCCACCACGCCAATGCGCGCGCGTGTCGCGGGAACGAATGATCCCGCCTGGGCCATGAGAACGATCAGGCCGACCTGACGCAGCACCGTCGACTTCCCGGCCATGTTGGGCCCGGTCAGGATGATCATCCGCGCGTCTTTGCGGAGCGTGATGTCGTTCGGGATGAATCGATCACGCGCCATCATCCGTTCCACGACCGGGTGCCGCCCCGCGACAATCTCGAGATCGAACCGTTCGTCGACCTGCGGCCGCACATACGATTCGGTTGCCGCGACGTGTGCAAAGGAAATCAGGACGTCGATCGCCGCGACTCGGGATGCAGCCGCCTGCAGTCGTCCAATCGACCGACCAACACGCTGGCGCAATGCATCGAACAGTTCGCGCTCGCGCTGCTCGATCCGCTCGGTGGCACCGAGCACTTTCTCTTCGTACTCCTTCAACGCCGGAGTGACGAAGCGCTCTCCGCCCGTCAGCGTCTGGCGCCTCTGGTAGTCGGCCGGAATGAGGTGCCGGTTCGCGTTGGACACTTCGATGAAATATCCGAAGACGCGGTTGTATCCGACCTTGAGCGACGAGATTCCCGTGCGCTCCCGTTCCGTGGCCTGGATGCCGGCGATCGAATCCTTCCCGCCGTCCCGCAGGGCGCGCAACTCGTCGAGGGAGGCGTCGATGCCTGACGAGATCGCGTCTTCCTCGCCGAGCGCCACCGGTGGGCGTTCCACCAGGTGCGACAGGATGTCAGCCCCGATGTCATCGCAATCGTCCCACCCGTCGAGCAGGTCGCCTAACAAGCCTTCGTGGCCGGCGCGGGAAACGGCGAGCCGGAGGCCCGCGAGGCGGGAGAGGCCCGAGCCGAGGTGTCGCAGCTCTCTCGGGTTGACCCGCGACGCGGCCGTCTTTGCCGCCAGTCGCTCGATGTCGCGCATCCCGTCGAGCAGCTCACCGATTTCCAGTCGCGCAATCGGGTGGGAAACCAGTGCAGTCACCGCATCCAGTCGCTTCTCGATGCGCGGCACGGAAAGCAGCGGCGCCAACAGCCATTCCCGCAGCAGTCGTGCGCCCATCGGGGTGGCGGTGCGATCGAGGACGCCCACCAGCGTTCCCGCCGCATCCGCACCACCGCGCAGCGATTCTACCAGCTCGAGGTTCCGTCGCGTCATTTCATCGAGCGGCATCGCATCGCCGGTGACTTCGATCGAGGGCCGCATCAAGTGCGGTATCCCACCTGGCTGCAGTTCGCGAAGGTAGCGGATGATGGCGCCGGCGGTTGCGAGCGCGATGTCGTGCGCCCCATCGAGTCCCAGCCCTTCCGCCGAGTGCAGGCCGAACTGTCGTGTCAGTTCCTCACGGCCGACGTTCGCCTCGAATTCCCACGGTTCGCGCTCGGTGAGCAATACGCCGTCGACGCCAATCGTCGTGCCGGCTGCGGTCAGTGGATCGCCACGGGCCACCAGGACTTCCCGCGGCGCCAGCCGGCCAAGAAGCGAGGCGGCATCGCGGCGGTGGCCGATGACGAGCCGGAACGCGCCGGTGGAGACGTCGACGGCGGCGATGCCTAACGACGACCCCGCGGCGCGGATGGCGCAGAGGTAATTGTGGCGTTCCCCGTCGAGCAGGTCATCGGCATACGCCGCGCCCGGTGTGACGGTCTCCACGACTTCGCGACGCACGATCCCCTTGGCCTGCCGGGGATCCTCGACCTGTTCGCAGATGGCGACGCGATACCCTTTCTGGACCAGGCGGCGCAGGTATTCGGTTACCGCCTTCACCGGCACGCCGGCCAGCGGCACGTCCGACGCCCCGCCGTTGTTCCGCGAGGTCAGCGTCAGGCCCAGTTCCCGCGACGCAACTTCGGCATCGTCGTAGAACATCTCGTAGAAGTCACCCATCCTGAACATCAGGATGGCGTTCGCGTGCCGCGACTTGATCTGCTGATATTGCTGCATCAGCGGCGTGCCCTCGCGACTCATCTCCGCTCTGCCTCGACGACGATGCCGTCTACCCGCGAGGTACGCATGCGCGCCAGCGCCGCCATTGCCGCCGCTCGCGTGGGATACCTCCCGATGCGCACCCGGAACGGCGCCCGATCGCCGACCACGCGCACATCGAAGCCGCGCTCACGCAGTCGCGTAGCCGTTGCCGTCGCCTCGCGCTTCGCGGAGTACGCCGCCACCTGGATGCTGAACTGCACGCCCTCGGTGACTGGCGCGGATTCTGGCGTAGGGGGCGCGGTCGTGGTGCTGTCCACGACCAGGGCACGCTCGCACTGCGTGATGTAGTAGTCGAACTGGTTGCGCATTTCGACTTCGTCCGGCCCGACCAGCGGCCGCGCCGCGTTGAGCGTGGCGCATCCGGCGGCGTAATCCCTTTCTTCCAGCGCCAGACGGCCGCTCCATAAACTGGCCCGCACGACATGCCGGCCACGGGGATAGTCACGCAGTGCCCGATCGAACCTGCGGCGCGCGGAATGGCGATCTCCTCGCGCGAGCTCCAGCTGCCCCAGCGCCAGTAAGGCGTCCGGCGCCCGTGAGGTGAACGGGTGTTCGATCGCAATGCGCAGATAATCGCGTTCGGCATCGGCGGCACTCGTCGCCGATTGTGCTCGCCAGTAATACACGTCAGCCAGTCGCGGAGACTCCTGAGGCAGCGCCGCCACCAGCGAGTCGGTCAGAACGCGCGCTGACGAGCGATCCCCGGCGACGATCAGTCGCTCGATACGGGTGAGCGCGCTATCGACGACATCTTGTGCGTTACCCTGTTGCGCCAGGAACGCGAGCGCTGCGCACGCGCCGACAATGACTGGCTTCATGCGGCTCTACGCTCGCTGTGCGCGCAGAGCGCGAGGACCAGTGATGTCAGCAGCTGTTCCTCGGATGACACGCGCGATTCCTTGGCGGCAATGTCGGCGTCGAGCAGGGCGCGCATTGCCTCTTCGAGTTGCGGCGAGGTCCATCGTTGGGTGCCGCGACTCCAGGCCGCAACAGCCTCCTTCCACGGCCGGCCGGGAAAGGCCTTCCCTTCCTTCAGCAACGAATAGAAGCCCCGCTCGATACCGGCCGGTGGGGTGTTTCGATCTTTCGCCGCACGCCCCCAGGCGATCGCACACATCTGCGTCGCCAGCGCCATGATCGTGGTGACCACGTTTGCTTTTGCCTGCGAGAGCACGACAGGCACCAGCGGTAGCGCCCGTGCGGCATCGCGATCGGCGACCGCGTCGAGCAGGTCGGCCAGCGTCTCACCGCTCCGCACGCCCACCACCGCGCGGACGGCGGCTTCGTCGATCGTCGCTCCCCCAGCGTAACTGGCCAGCTTGTCCAGTTCCGACGCCAGCCCCGCCAGGTTCGATCCCACGGCTTCGTGGAGCAGCGCGGCGGCGCCTTCGCTGATGCCGACGCCTAACGAGGTACCGGCATGGTGGGCGATCCACGCCGGAACACGGTCGTCGGAGAGCGGTTCGAAGTCCACCGCAAAGGCCGACGTGGCGAGCGCGCTGTCGGGTTTCTCTCCAGCGGGTTCCACGAGCAGCAGCACGGTGTCGGCGGCGGGCCGGGTGAGATACCGCTCCAGCGCCGACCGGGCATCCTTGCGGAGCTCCTGCACGTCGCGGATCACGACCATGCGCCGCTCCGCGAACATCGGCGGCGTGGAGAGCGCCGTGTCCACCGCTTCCGCGCTTGTCTCATCGCCGCGGATCAACTCGAAATTGAAGTCGCGCGTCGACGGGTCCAGCACAGCGGCGATCAATTCACGCGCCGTGCTTTCCTTGAGGAAGTCGTCTTCGCCGCGGAAATAGTAGACTCGCTCGAACGAGCGGTCGCGCATCGCCTTTCGGAGGGCGCGCTCCACTGCCATCGCCATGGCAACAATATAAGTCGCACCAGCGCATGCTCCCCCGCGGCGCGAGGCGTGTGATCAGTCGGGGCGCGTTGCCTGCCAGCTCGCAGACTGCAGGCCTGCGAAGCGTAAGGGGCCTTCTTCGGCGAGCATCAACGCGGGCCACATCGGAATCCCTGTCGACATCGACGCGACGTACGCGGGCGCTGATTCATCGCCACCCTCGTACGTGACGGGGGCCGACGCAAACACCGCAGGAAGACGTACCGGCGCGGCGGCGACGCGCGCGTGATCATACCAACCCTTCATCCCGGCGAGAACCACCACCATCGCTGCGGCTGCGACCCACTTCATCAGGCCAGCGTTTGACGCACGGGCGCTGTGGTATGCCGGACCTTCCGCCGTGATGCGCGCGCGAAGCCGATCCTGAAATCCGTCCGAGACCTCCACGGCTGGAAGGTTTTTCAGCAGGAACAGGGATCGGCGAATCTCGGCGTCGCGCTTCGAACACCGGGCGCAGGCCGTGACGTGTTCGCGCATCGCTGCCATCTGAAAACCGGGCAGCGTGTCGTCTATGAAAGCGGCGTGTCGTGTGGCGAATTCCTTACAATCCATCTGTGCGCTCGTGGGAGGAGCTCAGGCAGCCGGTACCCGACCCTTGCGGGCTTGGTTCCGCGAGGAATGGTGGCAAGGCTACACCGTCACGTCCAGTGCCGGAACCGTACTCCCAACGGCCACAAAACGATACGCGCCGCGACCGGAGCCGCGGCGCGCATCAGGACTACCCCTACTTTATTCGAGCGACGGCGCGACCAGGGACGCGAACGCGTTCCGTGCCCTGTTCAACCGGGACTTCACTGTTCCAAGGTTGCACGAGGTGATTTCCGCAATCTCCTCGTAGGACTTCCCTTCCAGTTCGCGCAGCACGAACACGTTCCTGTGATGTGGCGGAAGCTTGTCGACGGCATCCTCTACGACCTCGCGCAAGTGACGCTTGCGGTACAGGTCGTCTGGGCGCGATCCCGGATCCTCGAACTGCAACGGACGGTCGTCGTCCTCCCAATTCCGGCGGATCGTCTGGAACAGCACCAGCGGATTTCTGGATCGGTTGCGTAGTTCGTTCTTCGCGAGATTTGACGCGATCGTGTAGATCCACGTCGAAAACTTGCGGGAACGATCGAACCGATGGATGTGCCGGTACACGCGCACGAACACTTCCTGGACCAGGTCCTCAGCGCGTTCACGATCACCCGTCGTGCGATACACGAAATTCAGCAGACGATTCTGGTACCTGTTGACCAGTTCGTCGAAAGCGCGCTGCTCACCTTCCAGAAAGGCACTTACTACCCCGCTATCGTCGAGCTCGCGAAGTCGTTCTCGCGTAGCCGAACCCGGCGAGACTTCAACCGGACGAAAAGCTGTGTCAGCCATGATCCCCTCCATGTTGGCCCGCCACCCACCCAACCTGTTCCCACTACTTCGCATCAGTTTCTGGAACACATGCAAAGGCACTCACTGTGCCGGAATCACGTTACGCGTTGATTAACACCGCAAGTTCCCGCACGACAACGACTTCGAGAGTTCCAGCGCTCATTTCATGATCCCGGCGCTTCGAACTCGTCCCCGAATGGGGACATCTTTACCATCCAAAACCGGACACCAGAGCGCTATTCCGGCTGGCTTGTGAGTCCTCTGTCGCCGTTACGGATGAGACGGTCAGCCATGAAAAGTGCGATGATCGTCTTCCCATCCACGATTCCTCCGCGATCGATCATACGCAATCCCTCGTAGAGGGTATGTGATTCTTGCCGTATGAACTCATCGGGCTCGGGCGTAGCAACGCCACGGGTGAGTCCGGTCGCCATGAAAAGATGGATGAATTCGTCGATGAAACCCGGCGTCGTGAAAAAGCCGCCTAACGACTCGAGCCGGTCGGCGTCGCACCCGGCCTCCTCGCGCAATTCCCGCCGGGCACAGTCGACCGGCGCTTCACCGTCCTCGAGACGGCCCGCCGGAATCTCGTACAGCTCGCGATCCGCGGCGTATCGATACTGGCGGATCAGGAGGATCCGGGCCGACACATCGTTAGGCTCGTCGAGGAACGGCAGCACGGCGGCCGCACCGGAATGCCGGATCAGCTCCAGCGTGCCTTCGCTGCCGTCCGGAAACCGGACGCGGTCCACATCCAGGTTGAGGACCCGGCCACTGTAGATCCGCCGCGAAAAAAGGGTCGCCTTTCGCGAACGGGGTGCACCGGCGGGAGGTGTTTCCTCCTCACCGCCGTCACTCGTCATCGTCGCCGATAACGCTGAGGGGACCCAGGTCCAGGTCAGCCAGCAAGGGAGAAATGACCGACCGGTCACCGACGGCGAGGACCTGCATGTGCTCGAAATGCAGGTGCGTTTGCGCCGCCCTGGCTACGGCGCCTGCCGTCACTGCGCGTACACGGTCGCGGTACGTGTCGTAGTAATTGTTCGGCAGCCGGAGGGTTCGCAGGCTCGCCAGCGCGCCCGCAATGGCGTCGGTGGTTTCGAAGCGGATGGGAAAGACGCCGTCGAGGTAGGACGTGCTCAGCGAAAGTTCATCCGCTGTCGGCTCGCTCGATCGCATCCGCTCCAGTTCCGTCATCGTCTCGCGCAGCGCCGATGCCGTCACCGGCGTCGCCACAGCGGTCGACACCACAAACGGGCCAGCGTCGCGCCGCCATTCGAATGACGAGAATGCGCCATAGGTGAACGCATTCCGTTCTCGAAGGTTCATGTTGATGCGGGAATTGAAAACGCCACCGAGGATGGCGTTCATCACCACCACATCGAAGTAGTCCGGATGTAACCGCGGCAGGCCGACATGTCCAACGCGCAGTTCGGTTTGTGGGGCGCCCGGACGATCCAGCACCCGCACACTCCGATACTCGCGCGCGGGCAGGTCGTCGACCGACACGGGAGCAGGCGCCGCCGCATCCCAGTCGCCCAGATTTTCGGTGGCGAGCTGCAGGACCTGGTCGATCTCGACATCTCCTGCAACGATCAGGGCTGTTACCGCCGGTGCAAACTGCTGCGCATGCCATGACCTGCACGCATCCACGGTGAGTTGTTGAACGCTGCGCTCGGAACCGCTCTCCGGAGCACTGAACCTCGAACCGCTCTTGTACAGCGAGGACGTGAACCGCTCGTCCGCGAGTCCACGTGGTTCGGTCTTCAGCTCGAGCAGCTCGGCAAGACGCTCTTCCTTGAGGCGATTCACCTCCCGCTCGTCCAGCGCGGGCGTGCGGACAACTTCGGTCAGCAACGAGAGCGCGTCGCGCAGCCTGGTTGACAGGACCGTTGTGCGTACGTGCGTCGCATCCCACGTCGCGTACGACGACAGGGCGCCGCCGAGTCGTTCGAATTCGTTCGCGAGCGCCAACGCATCCAGTCGGGTCGTGCCCTCTGCCAGCGCAGCGGCGGTAAGCATGGCGACGCCGGCGTCGTTTCGAGCTTCCTGCCTGGCACCGACGTCGAGCACGAACCGGATGGTGACGAGCGGCAAACGGTGCACGGGCGCCACAATGAGCTCGACGCCGTTAGGCAGGGAGGTCCGTTCGAACGCCGGGAAACGATACGGGCGCGAATGGCCGGGAGCGGGACGAACAACCGTGGGCGCGCTCACGACCCACCCCCAATGCGTGGGATGTACACCAGGCTGGCGCGGTTGTCGGGCCCGAGCCGAGCTCGCGCCATCGCTCGGACGTCCGCTTCAGTAACTTCGCCATAGCGCTGAAGTTGATCGTTGAGCAGCCTGGGCTCGCCAAAGTAGGTCGCGAACCGACTCAGTTGCTCGGCACGATCTCCCGCGCTTTGCATCGACGTCACGAAGTCCGTCTCGATCTGCGCCAGGACGCGATCCAGCTCTCCCTCGCGTAAGCCGCCTTGTTGCAACTCGTCGAGCACGTCGGCAACGCCCGCTTCCAGCGCGTCGAGCGGAACACCCGGTCGCGCGGTCGCGTCAACGACAAGCAGGTCGCTACCCTTCGACAGGTCGAACGTGAATGCCGACGCCGCGGATGCCAGTTGCCGGTCGCGCACGAGTGTTTGATGGAGACGGCATCCTCGCCCGGTACCCAATACCGTCGCAATGATGCTCGCCGCGTAGTAGTCCTTGCTGCCCAGCACGGGCGTGCGGCAGGCAAGGAAAACGCGTGGGACTGCGACTTCGTCTTCTACTACCTCCCGGATCGGGGCGCCGAATTTTTCCGGCACGTCCATTGAATCAAGAGGCGGGCGCCCATATCCACGCGGAATCCACCCGAAGTGCCGATCCACGAGGCGATTCGCCTCGTCGGCATCCACGTCGCCTGAGATGGTGAGAACCGCATTGTCCGGTGTGTAGTACGTGCGGAAAAATGCAGCGACATCGTCGAGACTGGCGGCGGACAAGTCTTCCATCGATCCCATGAGGGAGTGATGGAAAGGGTGTGTTGGAGGGAAACACAGCGCCGGCAATCGCTCCCACCACGAACCGTACGGCTGGTTATCGACAGACCAGCGTCGCTCGTTTTTCACGACGTCGCGCTGCGTGTCGAGCTTCTCCTGCGTCATTGCCGGCAACAGCCGGCCCATGCGATCGGCTTCGAGCCAGAGCGCCAGCTCGAGCTGCTGCGATGGAACTGTTTCGAAGTAGTTCGTGCGGTCCAGCCACGTCGACCCATTCAGCGTTCCGCCTGCTCGCTGTATCAGCTCGAAGTGTTCGTTCGCCGCCACGTGCTCCGAGCCCTGGAACAACATGTGCTCGAACAAGTGAGCAAATCCCGTCCTACCGGCTCGTTCATTCGCTGAGCCAACGTGATACCAGAGATTCACCGCGACAATAGGAGCAGTGCGGTCTGCTGAAAGTGTGAAGAGTAGTCCGTTCTCGAGTCGGCGAGTTTCTATGGGCAGCGACAGTGCTGGCGCTGCCATCTCAGTTGCGAGACCCGCCGACGATCAGCGAAAAGCCGAACGTCGCAAAGGGGTTGAAGAAGTCTCGATCACCTGTTGCGACGTCCCTGCCAGGTGTAAGCACCTGTTCGAGCTGCGCGAAAAGGCTGAGCCTCGACCAGACCGAACCGAATTCGCTCAGCATTCGCGCTCCAATGTTGACGTAAGCCGTTGGAAGGATGACCAGATCCTTTCCATAGTCCCGAACGTTCCCGGTAGATCCAGCGCCTGGCGAATGAGTAACCAGTAATGGGACCTCCATCGACAGCCAGCCTGAAGTACTGTTTTCGGACAGCAGCGGAAAGATGTTCCCGATGAAGAGCGTGGGAGCGTCCGTGTTCCGGATCGTGTTTTCAGTCGTGCCGTACGGAAAGAACACTGCTCCCACCACCGGCGTGAGCCACTTCAGTGAAGTCCGGAACCTCGTCGAGAATCGAAGACTGAACGCGGAATTGCTCGGCATTTCTTCCGTAATGGAAATGAAGTCCGAGATCGTAATTCCCGGTTGCAACTCGAAGACGGGACTGTCCTGCGCCTGAATCGACGTCGACCCCAGGATCGACGCGACCGCCAGGATCTGTGCGCCTGCGATGGCGCGATGAAGTCGCTGCATTGCTATCGTCCGAGAATGCCGAGCACGATGGTCGCTGGGACTTTGACCGATTCGCTCATGATATACGCGAGCGCTTCAAGGCGATTTGCGGAAATCGGGCTGGTCCTTGTCGGTGACGTGACGGATTCCACCCCGTATCGCTTCGACAGGATCTGGAGCCGCAACATGTGAAAGGGATCGCTGACGAGAATTGCACGATTGAGCTTGGCCCTCTCCATGATGACCGCAACTGCCGCGACGGACGCGTCCGTCGTCCGTCCCTCGTTCTCCAGCAGGATAAGGCTGTCGGCGATCCCAGCCTTCATCGCGTACCGTCTACCGACCGCTGCTTCACTGATTGTGTCTCCAACGCCACGACCACCGGTGAGCACGAGACGCTTCGCCAGTCCCTTCTTGAAAAGACCCAGCCCGTGATCGAGCCTTGCTTTGAGCACTGGCGAGGGACGGCCCGCGTACTGTGCGGCGCCCAGGACGACGATTGCATCGGCCTTGCGGGCCATGTCGCGCGAACCCCAGAACACGACCGCCAGGAAGCTGACAATCCACGCCGCTAATGCTGCCAGCACGGCGTACGCGGCAACGATTCGCGGCAGAGAGCGGCGCATCTCCTCCTCGCAGACCGGACGCGAGGGTTCGCGTCCATAGTGTCCAGCCGTCGTTGAGTCTAGTTGTGGATTTCGCGCGTTGGCAGGTCGAGTGCCGTATCGGCGCTATTGCGCGCGTGTCAGAACGAAGCGGTGGAACCGCGGGACGGCATGTTTACCTGCATTCCGCGAAAGCGAAGCTCGTTCGCAAACGCGTCCTGCGATTCCGGCTCCCCGTGAACGAGATGGACCTCGTTGAGTTCAGTGGACTTGGCGCGAACGCCCTCGATCCACTTGAGCAGTTCGTTCCGGTCTCCGTGTGCGCTGTAACCGTTCAGGACTTCCACGTTCGCCTTCAACGGAATCTCGTCACCGAAGACACGGATCGTCGGCTGACGTTCTACGATCCGTCGCCCAAGCGTGTGTTCGGCCTGAAAGCCTACTATAAGGATGGTGTTTCGCGGATCATGAGCGCCGTGCACGAGATGGTGCACGATGCGCCCCGATTCCGCCATTCCTGACGCGGCAATGACTACGAACGGGGTACGCAGCGAGTTCAACGCCTTCGACTCGTCAACAGTTCTGGTGTACTTGACCAGGTCAAATCGGAACAACTGCTCCACGCGACGCACCAGATCCTCGCCAGCATCGAAACAGTCTGGATGCATCTCAAAGACGGCGGTGACGTCCGACGCCAGCGGACTATCGATGAAGATGGGAATCCGCGGGATCAAACCGTCGCGGGACAACGCATGTAAGTCGTACAAAAGCTCCTGAGTTCTTCCAACGGCGAACGCGGGAATCATCACATGACCGCCGCGAGCCGCGGTCTCCGTAACGATTGTTGCCAGACGTCCTCGCATGTCTTCCGCCGGGGGATGCGTCCGGTTTCCATAGGTTGATTCCATGATGACCGAGTGTGCGCCACCTGGAATTACTGGATCGCGGATGATCGGTAATCCCCACCGCCCGATGTCGGCCGAAAAAATCAGCCGACGCTTCGCGCCATCCTCGCGGCAGTCCAGCACCACCGACGCAGATCCGAGAATGTGACCCGCATCAACGAATGCGGCACGGATGTTTGGCGTCACTGTGAACTCGCGACCATACGGAACACTGATCATGAGTTCCATCGTCCGCGCTACATCGCGCCGATCGTACAACGGCTCCACGAACGTCTTGCCACGTCGCGCGAGATGCTGGGCGTCTTTCTCCTGAATGAAGGCCGAATCCATCAGCATGTACGCCGAAAGGTCGCGTGTTGCCGGCGTGCAATAGATGGGGCCCGCGAAACCGTTGCGCACCAGAAACGGAATGCGGCCGGCGTGATCGATGTGCGCATGCGACAGCACCAGCGCTGACAGTCCGTCAACTGCCATGGGCTGCTCGCGGTTCTTGCGATCTGCGTCAGTACGGTGGCCCTGGAACATGCCGCAATCGAGCGCGATGCTTTTCCCTTCGACCTCAATCAGGTGACAGGATCCAGTCACCTCGCGCGCGGCGCCGGCGAAAGTGATCTGCATCGTCAACTGCCGAGCGCGTGTCGGTATTCTGCCATGCGGGCGAAGTTAGTAGCTTGCCGAACATGGACACCAGCCTGCTGCACCCCAACCTCACGCTCGTTCTGCATCCGTTGGTGCAGCATAAGATCGCATTGCTGCGGAGCCGCGACACTCCGACGAAGATTTTCAAGGAACTTGTTGATGAACTCGCGATGCTTCTCGCGTATGAAGCCACGAGCTCGTTGCCGCTCGAAGCGGTTCCCGTGCACACGCCACTTGAAGGCACGACTGGTTACCGCGTCAGTGGCAAGAAGTTGACACTCGTTCCAATCTTGCGCGCTGGGCTGGGAATGGTGGAAGGAGTGCTGCGATTGGTGCCCTCGGCACGCGTCGGCCATATCGGCTTGTATCGCGATCACGACACTCTGCAACCGGTTGACTACTACTTCAAAGTTCCCAGTGACGCGGCCGAGCGCGATTTCCTGTTGCTCGATCCGATGCTCGCGACTGGCGGAAGCGCTGCGTCCGCTGTCTCGTCATTGAAGCGTGCAGGGGCGACCCGCATTCGATTTCTTTGTCTCGTCGCTGCGCCTGAAGGACTCCGATATCTCGCGAATGAGCATGCGGATGTGAGTGTCATCGCGGCAGCATTGGACAGAGAACTCAACGCGCACGGTTACATTCTTCCTGGACTTGGTGATGCAGGTGATCGCTTGTTTGGTACGCGTTGAACACATCATCGCGCACATCGGGAATCGTCTCTTGTAGCTGCGTTGTTGCGGGAGTATCTTGCCGCGCGTTTTTTCGCGCTCGATCCTGCGCCGCCTACCCGCGCCCCGGTCGTTGATGCTCGTCAACCTGTTGCCGGATTTTCTGGCTGTCCTGAACAGCTCCGACCGGGTTGCTGCATATCATCGCTACTACGAAGCACATCGCCATCGACTGGCGGCATATTGGCATAACTACGTTCTCGATCCGGAGACACCGCACTTCGCTGAAGTGACGCGCATGGCGGCTCTCGCCGATCGGTCGGACCTTCTCGCAATGCTCGAGCGCACCGACGTGGTGTCGCTCGCACGCAGCACTGAAGCGCAATGTGCCGCACTGCTCGAGAGCGATGTCGACATCGATGTCATTCTCATGGTCGGCGTTGGCGCGGCGAACGCTGGTGAGCTCGTTGTGGCCGGCCGCGGCGTGGCCTTTGTCTGCCTCGAGCACTTCACCGGGATTCAAAACCAGCAGACGCAGGGCCTTGGCCTCGACCCCGAGTTGATTCCCATGTGGCTCGCGCACGAAATGGCTCACGCAGTGCGCTACACATCACCGACGAGTCGCAGTGAAATGCGCGCGCTCATCGAAGAGGCCGATGGCTACTACTCGTATTGGGAGACTGGACGGCGCGCATCGTTGGGCGAGCATGTCGTGAACGAGGGCATCGCCGTTGAAATCTCGCGCATGGTCAGTCCGGGCCACGCTTCCTGGGAATACTTTGGTTATGCTCGCCGGCAATATGCCCGTATCCGCGAACTCGAGGCCTCGATTACTCGATCGGTTCTGTCGGACTTCGATAATGCGGCCCTTGGCCTGCGATTGCGTTACATGTCAGGCGGAATGCCGGACGAATCGCGGCTCGTCGACCGAACTGTTGTTCCGGAGCGAGCAGGTTACTTCGTTGGCGCGAGGCTTGTGTCCCCCGCGCTCGAGATGAACGGCGCGGCGTGGGCCGTACGAGCTGCCGCACACGAAGTCATCGATGTCGCGGAATCATCAGCCGCTGCCTCAGCCTGATCACGTCTACTTCCCGACACAGAACGTCGAGAAAACGCGGGCCAGAACATCATCGACGTCGACGGCGCCAACCAGCGTCTCCAATTCGTGCACGGCCGATCGCAGGTGCACTGCCGCAATTGACATCGGGACCTTGTTTTCGGCCCAGAGTGAACGGAACGACGCAAGCTCCTGCGCTGCTTTCGTCAACGCCGACTGATGACGCGCCCTGGTGAGCAACGGAAGGTCAGGATCGAGAGAGCCGTAGGAGGAGTCGAGCGCGGCTTCTATCATCGCAATCAGTTCCACGAGGCCCTGACGACTCTGCGCGCTGACGACGGCTGTTCCTGGTGACGAACCGTCGTCAACCGATCTGTGAAGATCGGCTTTCGTCAGCACATGAACCTGCGGTGCTTCGGTGCTGCGCCGCACGACTTCCGCGCCGACATCGATCTGATTGATCGTTTCACCGCAGACGAGAACCAGGTTAGCCCCCGCAAGGTACCGGCGACTCACTTCCACACCGGTTCGCTCGATTTCATCATCGCTTTCCCGCAGGCCGGCCGTGTCAACAAGTCGCAGCGGCCATCGATGGACTTCAATGGTTGCTTCAATTGCGTCACGCGTCGTGCCGGGCGTTTCATGGACAATCGCGCGCTCGACACCGAGCAACGCATTGAACAGCGATGATTTTCCGGCGTTCGGAGGTCCGGCGAGCACCACCACGGCGCCCTCACGCACGACTTCACCGAGCTTGACGCTCGCCAGCAATGCGTCGACCTGCCGCTGCACATCGGCCATTGCTCGCTCGATGCGCGACCGCGGAACCGGGCCGTCGTCTTCCTCGGGGAAATCGATGTCGTACGCGAGCAACGCTTCGAGCTCGAGCACCGCCGAACGCAGCATGCCTATCTGACGTGACGCGCCGCCATCCATGTGATGCAGTGCGCCACGACGCGCCGCCTCCGTACGCGCGTCGACGACGCTGGCAATGCCTTCGGCTTGCAGCACGTCGAGTTTTCCGTTCAAGACGGCGCGCCGTGTGAACTCACCGGGGTCGGCTTGCCTCGCACCTTCGCGAATGAGCAGCGCGGCGATCGCGGGCGGCGACAACGCGCCACCATGCCCGCTGATCTCCACCATGTCCTCGCCGCTGAACGAGTTGGGTGCGTCGTAACGAACGACGATTGCCTGGTCGATGACCGTTGAAGACATCGGATCGCGTACGGCGGCGAGCCGCGTCACTCGTGGCTGGTCGGGCCACACACTCAGGCATCGTCGCGCAAGGTCATGCGACTGCGGACCACTCAGCCGCACCACACTGATCGCCGCCCGACCAGGAGCCGTCGAGATCGCGACGATGGTATCCTCAGCAACGACCATGGTGCTCCCGCCCCAAGGCTCTTCGCCTCTTCCTCTGGCCTCTGGCCTGTAGTTACCCCTTCGCCTTCACCGCCGCCTTGGCCCGTTCATTGGCAATGAGCCACTGCTGCGGAAGCGCCGCGAGGTTCTGCACCGCATAATACAGGTTCAATCCGGCGGCGAGATTGGCGAGCAGGAACGTCATCATCACCGGGAAGAGGTACAGCATCATCTTCGTCTGCGGATTGGGCGGCGTATTTCTGCTGCCGATCCACGACAGCACGAACATCGACACGCCCATCACGAGCGGAAGGATGTAGAACGGATCCTTCAGCGAGATGTCCGTCATCCACATGAAGGGGACGCCGCGGAACTCGATCGTGCTCCTGAAGACAAAGAACAGCGCGAACAGAACCGGCATCGGAAGAAGCAGCGGCAGGCATCCCGAGAACATGCTGAACGGACTCATGCCGTGATCCTTGTACACTTTCATCATTTCCGTCTGCAGCTTCTGCGGGTCGCTCTTGTACCGCGTCTGGAGCGCCTGCAGCTCGGGTTGGATGCGCTGCATCTTCATGCTGGTGCGCATCGCCTTCTGGTTGAGCGGCCAGAGGATCACACGCACTGCCACGCCGAAGATCACGAGGACCCACCCGTAACCGATGTCGAACGTGTGACGCATCCACAGCAGCACGCGCATTACCAACCCGGCAAACGGCTGTACCACCGGTTGCATGAATCCGCCGTACGGATTCGAGTTGATGAAATCCCTGCCCAGCGCCGTCAATCGCTCAGATTGCTGCGGGCCGGCATACACGTCGAGGGAAAATCCACCTTGACGCGGTTGAATGACGGCTGTGCCTTGCGCCCGCGTCGCGATACGCGATGTGCGCGCCAGTCCCGTCATCGCGAATTCCGCGATCGGCGAGACGCTATCGCGCGCGAGGACTCCCACGATGAAATACTTGCTCTTCAATGCCACCCAGGTGAGCGGACCCGGAACAATCTGGCGCTCACCAGGATCGAACTTGGCGAAAGCGGTTCCCTTCGCGCCTCGACGCGAGACTTCATATGCGAAGCTCAGGCTGCGCTGATCATCGATCGAGTCTGCCTCGTATGACTTCAGCGTCGGCGCGTAGTTCATGAGAATGAATCCATTCTGCGCCAACGGGCCGCGCACCTGCGCATCCACGCGCACCATGAAGCTGTCCGGCTTGACGAGGTAGTCGAGCACCAACGTATCGCTGCCGACGACACCTTCGTACGTGATTTGACTGGTTGAGCCGGAGATGTCGCGTCGAACGGTGCGGAACGTTGTCGACGCAAAGTCGATGGTGTCGCGACCGACGATGCCGCGGAACGCCAGGAGGGGGGCACCGTCTCCCTCCAGCTTCACCATACCTTCACGCCCGCCGAGCGCGCGGAACTGCCGCATCTCCACTTGCTGCAACGCGCCGCCCTGATTCACGAACGTGAAGGCAGACGTGGAGTCACCAACGTGCAGGGTTTCGGCAGGGACGCGAAGGAGCGTTGTCTCCGGCTGCGCCACGACGGCCGGCGGCGTTGGGGAAACCGCGCGCTGCGCTGTGTCGATCGGTTGGCGCACCGAGTCGACAACTACGCTCGAATCCGCGCTCGTGACCACCGGTGGCGGTGGCGCGAAGAGTCGCGGAGTGAGCAGGATGACGAGGGCGACGAGGACGAGCGCGAGTAACGTGCGTCGGTCCATGAGTGACGGTGTGGTTAAGGAACGGGATCATATCCGCCGATATGGAACGGGTGGCACCGTCCAATGCGGCGAACTGACAGCACCAGCCCTCGCCACGCTCCGTGTTTCTGGAGCGCTTCGATGGCGTAAGCAGAACATGTCGGTGAATACCTGCAGACCGAAGGCAACAACGGTCCGAGAAACATCTGGTACGCGCGCACGAGCGCAATCAGAACGGAACGCACGGTAGTCCCTGTTTCAACTCATCAGCCGACTGATCACGCCGGTCATCTCGACGCGCAGGTCGGCGAACGCAACGGAGTATGCTCCCGGCGCCGTTCGAATGATGATGTCGAGGCCGCGCTCCGTTGGAAGCACATCATGCCGGATGATTTCTCTGAGGCGGCGCTTCAATCGATTGCGGTTCACCGCGGATTGTCCGTGTCGCGGCACGATGATGCCCACTCTGGGAAAGCCGAGAGGGGAAGCGCACGCCCGGATCGAGAAGTGCCGGGTTCGTACGACTTTCCCCTCTTGCTGGATACGCTGGATCTCTGCGCCGCGACTGATGCGTTGCGCCCGCGAAAAGCGCAGGCGCGGTTTACGCGGCGGCGTACTTGGACGGAAGCTTTACCGTGAGGCGCTTCCGCCCCTTTTTGCGGCGGCGACTGAGCACATCGCGGCCCCAGCGTGTCGACATGCGCGTGCGAAATCCGTGCTTCCGGATTCGCTTCTTATTGCGCGGGCGATAGGTGGGCTTTCCCATGGCGTACGTATGTGAGACAAAACTGAACTGACAGTGCTTTCTGGGGAGAGAAACGTACCCTTCTTACCGCAAGTAAGTCAACGCCTTAGAACTGCATGATGATGCAATGTGAACTGCGCACGAACTTGCGCGTTGACTTTTCAACAGGGCAGAAATAGCTTCGCCGCCCCTTGAGCTTCTCAACAGAAATGGATCTGGCGCCGCAAGAAGTCTGGAGTCGTTTGCTGGAATGCGCGCGGCGCGAAATCGCAGATCACACATTCAAAACCTGGCTCGAACCGACTCAAGCGGTCGAGCTTCGTGGCGACAAGCTTACGGTCGCGGTTCCTGATCAGTTCTCCGCTGACTGGAACGAATCGAAGCACGCCGCGCTGCTTACGTCGCTCGCGCCAATCGCGCTCGGTCAGCCGTGCCAGGTTGAATTCATCGTTGACGCGCGTTCGCGACAGCGCGTGCAGATGGATCTGTTTGTTGCGCCACCATCGTCCTCCACGAGCGGAACGCCAAATGGCGTGACACCGGCGCCGCGCCCGCTGCTCAATGCGAAGTACACGCTCGACAACTTCGTCATTGGAAAATCCAATGAGCTCGCCGCGTCAGCCGCATTGGCTGTCGCTGAAGCGCCCGGCCGCGATTTCAACCCGCTCTTCATCTACGGTGCGACCGGAATCGGGAAGACGCACCTCATGCAGGCGGTGGCGCATGCCATACTGGCGCGCAATCCTGCAATGCGTGCCGCGTACCTCGGCGCCGAGCAGTTCACGAACGAATACGTGATGTCGATCCAGGGGCGGACCACGCACGACTTTCGCCGCCGGTTCCGCGAACTCGACCTGCTGCTGGTCGACGACGTGCACTTCCTGAAGGGCAAGGAAGCGACACAGGAGGAATTCTTCCACACGTTCAACGCGCTGTATGAGGGCGGTCGCCAGATCATCATGACCAGCGATCGGCCTCCCAGCGAAATCCCCGGCATCGAAGCGCGCCTCGTGACGCGATTCCAATGGGGCATGGTGGCGGACATCGAGTTTCCGGATTTCGAGCATCGCATCGCGATCCTGCGCAGCAAGGCGCACCAGGATCACTTGCAGCACACGATTCCCGATGATGTGCTCCATCTCATCGCCGAACATGTTCGCTCGAGCGTGCGCGAGCTCGAAGGCTGCATCATCAAGCTGATCGCCTTTGCCTCGTTGCGGCAGCAACCGGTGACGGTGGACCTCGCGATCGAGGCGTTGCGCGATCGCATTCGTCCGAGCGCACCGGGCAGTGGACATGGCAGCGACGGCCGCGGACTCTCGATTACAACGATTCAATCCGCGGTGGCAAAGGCGTGGGGGGTCAGCGCGGCAGCGTTGACGTCAAAGAGTCGCACACGTGAAGTCGCGGTGCCTCGTCAGGCAGCGATGCTTTTATCACGTGAATTGTTGAATGCGCACCTTGCAGATATTGGAAATGCGTTCGGTGGTCGGGATCATTCCACTGTTATCCACAGTCTTGAACGTGCCCGGTATCTGCGCGCCGCCGACCAGGAGTTCGCCGAACGTCTTCAACTTGCAGTACTTGAACTCCCTGCCGGCGCGGCCTGACCACTTCCTAGCCACATCTCCACAGTACTGCTGCTACTGTAGTTCTTTATCTATATAGATAAACAGCAATAGGTCTTTCCCCATCGAGGCTTGAATGCGCTTCACCATTGCGCGGGAAAAACTTCAGGAAGCTCTGACCAATGTCGCGCCGGCAGTGCCGGCGAAGACGACGCTTCCCGTGCTCGCGAACATTCTGGTCGAGGCCTCAGAACGTGGGGTGCGATTCTCCGGAACCGATCTCGATGTCGCGGTGTCGGTCGAAGTCCCCGCCGATGTCGAGTTGCCGGGTGCCCTGACGCTCCCGGCGAAACGCCTGGGCGAGATCACGCGCGAGTTGCCTCCGGCACCGGTAAAAATCGCCGCACTTGGTGAACAACGCGCGACGCTCGAATGCGGCCGCACGAAGTTCAAGCTGCTTGGTCTTCCCCGCGACGAGTATCCGGCCTTTGCGCCGGTGGAATACAACACCGGGTGGCGCGTGAAGTCCTCAGTGCTGCACGAGCTCATCTCCCGCACTGCGTTCGCGGTTTCCACCGAAGAGAGCAGGCCGATTCTCAACGGTGTGTTGTGGGAAGTTCGTCCACAGCTGCTGCGCATGGTGGCGACCAACGGGCATCGGCTCGCGCTCATGGAGTCGACCGCCGAGATGGGGAAGAATGCGACCGGCGACTTCATCGTTCCGCCGCGCGCGCTCGATCAGGTGCGACGCGTCTTTCCGCCGGAAGAAGAAATCGAAATCGGAAAGGGCGAAAACCATCTCGCGTTCCGCAGTCCGCTCGCGAGCGTCTCCACCCGGCTCATTGAGGGACCGTACCCGAACTACGACCAGGTTATTCCGCGCGACAACGATCGCTACGCGATAATCGATCGCCCTTCTCTCATCAGCGCGTTACGGCGCATGGCGGTGGTCGCGTCGGATCAGACGCATCGGGTGAAGCTCTCGTTCAACACGGCGCTCCTTCGCTTCACCGTGCAAACACCGGATGTCGGGGAAGGACAGGATGAGATTCCTGTTGCCTACACCGGTGACTCGCTCGACATCGGATTCAACAGCACCTATTTGCTCGAGATCCTGCGCTATATGCCGACGGACCAGGTGCGCTTCACGTTCAAGACCGCTGAACGCGCTGCTACCCTGTTGCCGGAGAACTGGGCTGGCCAGGGCAAGTACGTTTGCCTCGTGATGCCGCTCAGGCTCGTCGACTGAACAGTCGCTTGCTGGTCGCTGATGGCTGGTCGCTGATGGCTGATCGCTGCTCACTATACGAAACAACGCCCAAGGGTCTCGCAACCCTTGGGCGTTGCAGTGAACAGCCTGTAAGCCGGGTTCTGTAGCGGAGCCGAAGCTCCGTGGCAGTCATTCCTCTGGGAGCGAAGTCTCCTCCGCCCTCGTGCAGCCTACCCGCGGCGTCTTTGTCGGAGTGGGCGTTCTCCTCGCCGCTTATTTGGCCTTGCTCCGGCGGGGTTTACCGTGCCGCCTCCGTTGCCGGAAAGCGCGGTGGGCTCTTACCCCACCATTTCACCCTTACCACGATGTTCCGTGGCGGTCTGTTTTCTGTGGCACTATCCGTCACGGCGAAACGCCGTGCCCAGGAGTTACCTGGCGCCTTGCCCATGGAGCCCGGACTTTCCTCAAGACAATCGCCGAAGCGATCACCCTGCGACTGCCCGGCTGTTCACTGCTCCAAATATAGCGAGTCGTGACGCCGGAGTGACGAGCCAGAAGCAGCATGTCCGCGAACGATCCGACGACGTGCCGAGCATCCCGCAGCACCGATCGGATCAGCGATGACGGCCATGCATTCGCCTCACTACCAGAATTGCCTTCCCGTACCGCGAATCACCACGGTACTCACGCCGGATGAACGCCTGCGTGTGGACGCCGCAGGTCAGGGCATCTATCGCGCGCTGCATCGCGACTCGCTCAACGACGCACTGCGAGACATTCGCGACCATCACGCGGCCGCCGTCATCGTCTCGATCGCGCGTTGCGACGAGAATGATTTGCCGCGTGTCGCGCGCGTCGTGCGGGAATTTCCGCGCGTGCCCGCGGTCGCGTTGTTGTCCAACCTGTCGCCACAAACCGCACAGACCGTCCTCGTGCTCGGCCGGTGTGGGGTGCGCACCCTCGTCGACGTGCGTGAACCGCGGGGTTGGCAGCAACTGCGTTCGGTACTGCTTCACGATCAGGCCACCGAAATTCATCGTGTTGCGCTGGCACGCGTGGCGGAGGATCTGGGAGATGCGCCAGAAGGGTGTCACCGCTTCTTCCGCGCGCTCTTCGAGGAAGGATCGGAGACGCGCACCATTCAGGAGCTCTCGACACTGCTTGGCGTTGTACCGTCGACCCTCATGAGTCGCTTCGTTCGCGCGACCCTCCCGCCACCGAAGTTCTACCTGTCGATGGCGCGACTCGTGTGCGCGGCACGAATGTTCGAGAACCCGGGACTCTCGGTCACGCTGGTCGCGAATGAACTGGACTACAGTTCACCACAGGCGTTTGGTCGACACCTGCGCGCGATGCTTCAACTCACGGCCATTCAATTCCGCGAGAGATACGACGGCGAAGGAATGCTCCAGCGATTTCGCGATGAGCTCATTCTCCCTCACATTCCGCGACTCCGGGCGTTCGATCCGCTCGGGTTCGAAGGATTGTCTCGTGGATCAGCGCGTCGCGGTTACGAAGCCTGAGCGGGTGCGCCGCCGGACTGCTCGAGTAACTCGGTGAGCGTCGCAAGGCACACAACCTGGAATCCCTGTGCTTCCAGCGCTGCGCGGCCTCCCTCCTCGCGATCAACCAGGGCCAGGATCCCGGAGATAGAGGCGCCGGCGCGCTGCACGGCTTCGGCCGCGCGCAACGCGGAACCTCCGGTGGTGATTACGTCTTCGATGACCACCACGCGATCCCCTTCCCGCATCGGTCCTTCGACGAGCCGACCGGTGCCGTGTTGCTTCGCTTCCTTGCGCACCGTGAACGCGCGCACGAGCGGAGGCGTGCTTACGCTGGCTATCGCTGTTGCATAGGCAATCGGGTCGGCGCCAAGCGTCAGTCCACCGACTGCATCAACCGCCCATGCCTCCTCGCGAATCGCCGCCAGTGCCAGTGGTCCAATGATGGCGAGTCCTTCCGGACTCATTGTCGTCAGCCGCGCGTCCACGTAGTGGCTCGATTCGCGTCCCGACGCGAGAGTGAACCGGCCGCGACGAACAGACCTCTGCGCGAGCAAGCGAATCAGCGTGCCGCGATCACTCATCGTTGGCGGTCACGCGAGTAGTGCGTACAATCACCCGCGACGGAACAGTCCCTTCATGCGCGACAGCAGGCCGTCATCAGCAGCCGCAGCCGGTTGCGCACCTGGAGTCGGTGTCTGCGCCGACGCCGATGGCGCCGCGAGCAATGCTTCTTTCAGCTCCTGGGCGAACGTCAACACGTCCGGATACCTATCACCGGGTTCCCTCGACAAGCCGCGCATGATCACGCTTTCCACCCGCGGCCCGAAGTCGAGTCCCGGCCGCGCCTTGTTGAGCGGAATAGGTGGCTGCGAAAGCAACTGCGTGAACATTTCGCGAGGAGACTTGGCGAGATACGGGAGTGCGCCCGTCAACAGGAGGTACGAGATCGTGGCAAGGCTGTACTGATCGGCGGCTGGGGTGACGAGTGCGCCGGAGAGTGCTTCCGGTGCGACGTACATCAGGGTTCCGACGAAGTAGCCGGCGCGCGTGAGACGCTCGTCCTGCGAGGTATCGGTTGCCGCCGCGATGCCGAAATCGAGCAGCTTGAGCGTGCCCGTCGCATGGTCATACATCGCGTTATCAGGTTTCAGGTCGCGATGCACGATTCCGGACTTGTGGGCCGCAGCGACGGCGTCAGAGATCTGTATGATCACGTTCGCCACTTCTTCGCGCGGCATCGGCGCATGTTTCTTGGCGTAACTCTCCAGCAGGTCGCCCCCGGCCCATTCGATCACCAGGTAGGGGATACCATCATGCTGGCCTGTCTCTATCGTCCGGATGACGTTCGGATGGAGAACGCGCTTGCCGAAATTTGCTTCGCGGGTAAAACGCGCCAACGCGGTCTTGTCCTGGCGCATTTTGTCCCGAAGCGCCTTGAACGCGACCGTTCCGTGTTGCGCATGGTTGGCGCGGTACACCACGGACGTACCGCCCTCGCCGACCAACTCTTCAATGGAGTAGCCGGCTATGTTCTGTCCGACGAGGTTTTCCTTGGGCACGGCCGCGAACCTAATGCGGCGGTTGGGGGGCGGCAAGCAACCAATGCCCGAGGTGCTGGAAAGATGGTCGAGCAGAGGAACCCACTGCGGGGAGCAAAAATGAAATTCAGACGTTCGCCACGGGTCGTATCCCTCGCCGCTATCAGCGGCTTCATGGCCCTCGCAGGCTGCGGCGGATCGCGCAGCGGCCCCTCCCCGACCGGTAGCGTCCCAACCCCAGAACCGATCCTGAGCACCGCTGCGCCGGGCAGAGTGCCGCGCCAACCCGATGCCGTCGCGTTGTACCGACGGATGGGACTGCTCGCAGAGGCTGGGGAGACGCCGTTCGTCGGCTCACTCTCCTTCTTTGCCGGCCCAACCGCCGACTCTACGTCAATCGTCGTGACCGTTTCGCTGCCGAACCGGGTCCTGCGATTCCGCGCCGAGGGAGATCGGTGGCGAGCCTCTTATGACGTCGGGATCGAGGTTCGGAGTGGCACGACCGTCGTCCAGGAACTACGCAGCCGAGAAGTGGTGCGGGTTCTCGCATTTCGCGAGACCACCCGCGACGACGAGAGCGTCCTGTTCAAGCAGCTGATAAACCTCAGGCCTGGCACCTACGACATTCGACTCATCGTGCGAGACGAGTCTGCCACACGGGGCAGTGCCGTTGAGGCAACGATCGGCGTGCCGCAATTCGCAGCGGGGTCGGTTTCGTCACCCGTCCCCGTTTACGAGTCAGCGCCGCGCGAACAACTCGGCGCTCCGCTCAACATCGTCCCCACACCACGGTCGACCGCAGTTTTCGGGCGCGACTCCATCATGATGATCTACGCCGAAGGCTACGGCGACGGGGGCGACAGTGTGCCCGTGCACGTCACGATCAAATCGGATGAGTCAAGTCAGGTCTTGTGGAGCGACACGGTGAGTCTGGCGCGACATGGAGACCACTACAGCTCCACGTTCCCCGTTCCCGTATCGCGACTCGGTGTGGGCGTGATGCTGCTCGGCGTCAATAGACCCGGAGCAGCCGACACGGTTCGCATCCCGCTGTTCATCGCCTTCGGGGAAGACCTTCCGGTTGCGACGTTTACCCAGATGCTCGATTACCTCCGGTACTACGTGTCGTCGCAGCGCCTGCAGGCGATGCGCGATGCACCGGCGGAATCACGCGCGAGTTTGTGGTCCGCGTTCCTTCGCGATACCGATCCCGTTGCGCAAACGCCCGCACATGAAGGACTGCGCGACTATTTCAGCCGGATCGCGCAGGCCAACGTCCGCTTCCGTGAAGAGGGTCAGGCGGGCTGGCTCACTGATCGCGGCCGCGTCATGGTAGCCCTGGGCCAGCCCGATCAGGTATACGAGCCCACAATGGGCAACGTCGGCCAGCGCGGCCGGACATTGATATGGGAATTCCGCGAACACCGGCTGCAAGTCGTCTTCATCGACCAGACGGGATTCGGCCGGTGGAGAATGACGCTCCCTTCAGAGTCAGAATTCGAGTCAGTTGTGAGGAGGATCATACCTCAGTAACCGGCCCAATCATCTGATTCGAGTTGTTTGTCGGTGAGAATGTCATAACTAACGATTGGGTATCGCGTTGCAGCGCAACACGTTCTCTTGACAGCCCGACGAGGTCGCTCTATATAAGGTGCCGCGAACCGCAGCGGTTTGCCCCGCAACACATTTGTGCGGGTCCAGTTTCATCGAGTAGGAGGCATCACGGTATGGCGCGCGGGAAAATCAAATGGTTCAATGACGCCAAGGGATACGGCTTCATTGAGCAGGACTCGGGCGAAGACGTATTCGTCCACTTCTCTGCAATCCAAATGGACGGATTCAAGACCCTCGCCGAGGGCCAAACGGTTGAGTTCGAGATCCAGTCGGGTAACAAGGGCCTTCACGCCGCCAACGTAACACGCGTCTGAAAACTCATCGGCTCGGCGCACAAGCGCCGCGCTGAAGCGGAGCGTTCGCCCGCCTGCATTCACTGCAGGCGGGCGCTTTCTTTCCCTTCCGTTGAAACACGACTCCCCGGAACGTGCCGCCGAAAGCTCAGGCTGACCCTACCCGCCCCGGACACCCGACGCTTTTTCTGGTCGACGGCTACGCCCTCATTTATCGGGCGTTTTTTGCCATGCTGTCGCGGCCACTGACAACCTCGCGCGGCGAGAACACCTCTGCGGCCTGGGGCGTCGTCAACTTCCTGCAGCGGCTCAAGACGGAGCACCAGCCGGACCACATCGGATGGGTGCTCGACGCGGGAAGCTCCTTCCGAAAGGAGATATACCCCGAATACAAGGCGACGCGGGAGAAGTTGAACGAGGAGCTGCAGGCGGACTTCGATCGCGGCCTCGATCGCATCGCCCAGCTTCTGGCTGCGTACCGCGTTCCCATCATCGCCGTCGACGGGTATGAGGCGGACGACGTCATCGGGACACTGGTCCGCCAGGGCGTGGAGCAGGGATATCAGGTCGTCGTGGTCTCGGGCGACAAGGATTTCCAGCAACTCGTTAGGTCGGGAGTCTGGCTGCTCAATCCCGGCCGCGGTGGTCCGGCACAGGTCGAAGAACACTGGGTCGGGACGCATAACGCGAACGAGCGACTCGGCGTCGTGCCGGAACGGGTCGTGGATTACCTCGCACTTGTCGGTGATTCTTCCGACAACGTCCCCGGCGTTCCCGGCATTGGGGACAAGACCGCCCGCGAGCTGGTCAACGAGTTCGGGGATCTCGATGCGATCCTGAATGCCGCGCCCGGGATCAAGGGAAAGCGCCCGCGCGAAGCGCTGCTGGCGAACCCGGAGCGGGCGAAGTTGTCAAAAACACTCGTCACCATCCGCGACGATGTACCGGTCTCGCTCGACGCGAATGCGTTGCGAACCAGGGAATCCGATATCGCCGCGTTGCGCCCGATGCTCGTCGAGCTCGAGTTCACGACGCTGCTGCGCGACCTCGAACGCACGACGCCCCGCGCGTCGATGGAGCGATCGAAGGTCACCACGCGCGTCGTCGAGAGCCTTGATGCGCTGAAGGTGATGGTCGACGAGGCGCGTCATGCCGGCCACTTTGCGCTGCGCACCATGACGATGCCTGAGCCGGTCACGGCCCCGCGGACCGATTCACTGCGCGCACGGCTGATTGGGCTGGCGGTGAGCATCAAGGCGGGAGAATGCTGGTATCTGCCTTTCGCCCACCGTCCATCGCGACCGGAGCAGACCGACCTGCTCGGCGCCGTCCCGGCGCGACCGGCAACGAAATCGAAGACCCAGGTGCCTGCCAGCATTGCCGCGCAACTGCTGGCCGAAGGTGCGCCGGATCCCGTCAACCTTGCGCCGCTGACGGATCCGGCGCTCGAGCCCCTGCGGGCACTGCTGGACGATCCGGCGGTGGCAAAAACGGCGCATAACGCGAAGTTCGACTCGGCGGTGCTGCAGCGTGCCGGCGTTAGGCTCGAAGGCCTTGCGTTCGACACCATGCTGGCCAGTTACGTGCTCGATCCCGGGCGCCGCTCGCACAGCATCGATTTGCTGTCCGTCGAATTCCTTGGCCATTCCCTCGCGAGCCTGGAAGCGCTGGTCGGCAAGGGGAAAGACGAGGTGCCGATGGATGTGGCCCCCGTCTCGTGCGTCGCCGAATTCGCCGGTGGCGAAGCAGAGGCGTCGTTGCGACTGCGCGAGATCTTCGAGGCACAACTGACGCTGCACGGCCAGCGCAACCTGCTCACGGATATCGAGATCCCCCTCTCGCGGGTCCTTGGTGACATGGAACGGGCCGGCGTGTGCATCGACATCGACTGGTTCCGCTCTCTGCAGACCCGGTTCCGCGCGGAACGGGAACGCATCGAGCGTGAGATCTATGCGGCGGCGGGAAGTGAGTTCAACATCAACTCGAACCAGCAGCTCCGTGTTGTGCTCTTCGACCAGCTCGGATTGCCGGTGTTGAAGCGAACGCCAACCGGACCCTCGACCGACGCGAGCGTGCTGCAGGAGCTGGCCGAAGAAGGCCACCAGCTTCCGATCCTGCTGATGGACTACCGCGAGATTTCCAAGCTCGAATCGACCTACCTCGACACGTTGCCCGAACTGGTGCATCCCGATGACGGCCGGCTGCACACGTCGTTCAACCAGACCGTGGCCGCGACCGGCCGACTGTCATCGAGTGACCCCAACCTGCAGAACATTCCGATTCGACGGGAACTGGGACGGGACATCCGCCGCGGGTTCGTCGCGCAGTCGGGATGGCGGTTCCTGGTGGCGGACTACTCGCAGATCGAGTTGCGGCTGCTGGCGCACCTTTCCAGCGACCCGGCCTTCCTGTCCGCGTTTCGGTCTGGCGGGGACATTCACCGCCAGACGGCGGCAATCATCTTTGGCGTCGACCTGAAGGACGTGACGAGTGAGATGCGCTCACGCGCCAAGACGATCAACTTCGCGACGATTTACGGCCAGGGCGCCAATGCGCTCGCGCGACAGCTGCGCATCACGCACGCCGAGGCGAAGGCGTTCATCGAGACGTATTTCACGCGGTTCGGTGGCGTCCGGGCGTACCTGGACTCGCAGGTCGCGTACGCGCGCGAGAACGGCTACGTCGAAACGATCTTTCACCGTCGCCGCTACATCCCCGAACTGCGCGATCGCAACTTCAACATTCGCGCCTTTGGGGAGCGGGTGGCCACAAACGCCCCGATCCAGGGATCGGCGGCGGACCTGATCAAGGTCGCGATGATCCGCATTCACGACGCGCTGCGGCGCGATGGCCTCGAGGCCCGGATGCTGCTCCAGGTCCACGATGAACTGGTGCTGGAGGCCCCACCTAACGAGGCAGACGCCGTGAGCGGTATCGTTCGCGATGCCATGGAGCAGGCCGCCGACCTGTCCGTGCCGCTGGTGGTGGACCTCGGCATCGGGAACAACTGGCTCGAAGCGAAGGCCTGATCCCGTTATGCAGCGGTGTCGTTATGCAGCGGGACGGTTTCGTTCCGCCGCGGGCGCTCTCGCAAGCTGCGGCGGTTGTCGCGAATTCCCGGCGTCGAGGTGCACAGGCCTCGCGTGGTAAGTCGTTGTCTCCGAGGCGCTTGACAGCCGGCATCGCCTACGGCACCGCTGTTGCATGGGAAGCACGGGTGACGCCACTCATTGCGAGTGCGTCGGTACCAGGAACCTTCCTCCCAGTAAGGCCGACATCGTTATGCGACGCACTAGCCGCGGGTTCACATTGATCGAGCTGCTGATCGTGGTCGTGATCATCGGCGTGCTCGCGGCAATTGCCATCCCCAAGTTCCAGTCGACGAAGGGGAAGGCAAACGCCGCCACGCTGAAGTCCGACCTGCGCAATCTGGCGACGGCGCAGGAAGCGTATTTCTACGAGCACCTCGCCTATACCACGAACACCGCGTCGCTGAACGTGTCGCTCAGCACCGGGGTCACGATCACGTGGGGAACTGTGGGGACCACCGGGTGGTCCGCGAAGCTCACCCACCCACTGGCCTATCCCATCGAGTGCGCGATGTTCATGGGTGCGGTTCCCGCGCTGGCGCCGGCCACGGTCGAAGGTCAGCTCGTCTGCCAGTAAGCGCCGTGCTATTGTGGGGCAATGCCCCGCGATACCGCAGCTGACGCAGTCCCCAGGGAATTCACCCGCCGCCGTGACGGCATGATCCACGCGATGGACGGCGGGTTATGGCTGCATCGGCACGTCTGGTTCGGACGGCCCATGGCTCATCTCGTCTCCACGAGCCGCGAGCGCCTGATCGCCTACGGCCGGCGCGTCGGGCTGCCTGACGAGAGACTCCAGTGGAAGCCACTGCGTGACCCGCGAACCGGCGAGCGCCGCCCCGCCTGGCACTGGGATCTCGCCGGGCCATTCCTTCCGCCAAGGGACTCGTCAGGCGGATGACGCACCGCTAGTCTGCCGGCGCCAGGCGCACTCCCGCTTCCGCGTCCCGCGCCGCCTTGCGTCCCTTCTCCACGTCGACGAAGGCCAGCACGGCCGCGCCGACGATGAAGAACACCACGACCGAAAGAATCGCATTGCGACTGCTGCCGGTGAGAGCGATGGTCACCGAAAACAGCAGCGGACCGAAGATGCTCGAGAACTTTTCGAAGACGCTGTAGAAACCGAAGAACTCGCCCGACTTGTGGGCAGGGATCAGCGTGGCGAAGAGCGAGCGGCTGAGCGCCTGAGTGCCACCCTGCACCATCCCAACCAATCCGGCAAGAATGAAGAAGTGCGCCGCCGTGGTCATGAAGTAGCCGATGATGCTGATGACCGTGTACGCCAGCAGGCCAAGGAACACCGATCGCTTGGCCCCGATGCGCGTCGCCAAAGCGCCAAAGAGAAACGCGAACGGAACGCCAACGAACTGCACCATCAGCACGGCCGTAATCAGCGCCGACTGTCCGATGCCGATTTCCGTGCCGTACGCCGTCGCCATCTTGATGATGGTCTGGATGCCGTCGTTATAGATGAGAAAGGCCAGCAGCATCAGGAATGCCTGACGAAATCCCATCAGTTGTTTCATCGTCTCGCCCAGACGCGAGAACGCCGTCGCGAGTACCGAGCCGCGTCCCGGCTCATCCTGCTCGAGCGTCCGCGGTGGTTCCGGCACGCGACGGAAGAGTGGAATCGCGAACACGATCCACCAGACCGCGACGGACACGAATGCGAGCCTGGCCGGCAATGAGGCTGCCTGGTCAGATAACCCTTCGCCTGATGGCAATCCAAACAGTGCGGGCTGCTGGATCCACGCGAGATTGACCGCGAGCAGCAAGCCGCCGCCGATGTATCCCATCGCGTACCCGGCCGACGATACGCGGTCGATTTCAGACTGCTTGGCGATATGCGGAAGGAGAGCTTCGTAAAAGACGACGCTGGCGGTGGCCCCCATGATGGCGATCACGAACAACGTCGACGCCAGCGTCAAATCCCCGCGCTTGATGAAGAACATCCCGGCCGTTGCGGCGGCGCCAACCAGCATCGAGCCCGCCAGCATCCGCTTCTTCGCGGCGGCGTAATCCGACACAGCCCCAAGCACGGGAGAAATCAACGCGACGAGGATGGCGGCGATGGTATTGGCCGTCGCTAACGCCTGCGTGCCGCGCGACTCCGGCAGCCCCGCTGCGGCAACGCGTACGAAGAAGATCGGGAACACCGCCGTCAGCACGACCGCCTGGAGCGCCGAAACGGCCCAGTCATACATCGCCCACGCGCGCAATTCCGGCCGTCCCAGGCCGAGTCGGTCGAGCCACGACCTCGCTGCTGGTGTCGCCGTCACGCCATCCTCCCTGGTGAGGTGTCGTTGCTGCCTAGCGAGTCTGTTGACGCGCGCCCCAGGCCCACCAGATTACGCGCATGTCTCCGGCCTGGCGCACTTATGCACTCCTGCTGCTTGTCGCCTGCGGCGGCGATCGCGCGCCCGGCAAGGATACGGTGCTGGTCGACGAGTTGCCACCGGAGGATCCATCACTGCCGGCGCGCGTCTCCACCTGGAATCGTTCCGCGGGCGATTTCTTCGCGGTCCGATCCGAGAACGGCACCCAGTCGTACATCGTGAACCCTGCGTACGGCGACGCACAGGCGCTCGATACCCTGACCGCTGCCGAATGGAACGTGGAAGGGAGTTCACTCGTTCTCCTCGATGGAGCACAGATCGTCGGAACCGGGCGCATCACAGATTTCCACTACGATTCCACCTGTGCTGGATGGCCGACGGCGACACTTGTATCTGAAACGGCGCCGTCCGCGCCGTGGCGCGTCGCGTTTCCTGAAGGCAGAGTCGAGGGACTGCCGTTCGATTCGCTGCCGGCACTCACGTCCGCTGATTCCGCCGAACGCGCGCGGAGCGGAGCGCTGGCCGCGTCGCGGCTGCCTGACGATACCCTCTCCGCATTCCGCGGGCGTCCGTTTGCCGTTCGTCAGGCACATCGCGTCACGATTGCCGCCGACACCATCGTGACGGTGTTCGAAGTGGTGCGGCTCGTCGCGCAGGAAGCGAACCCGCTGCAGGAACAGCTGTTCATCGTCACCGAGGAGGGTCCCGGACGGGAGCCCGCTGGCGTCTTCCACCGCCGCGAAGTGGGCGCCGAAGAAAAGATGGGCTCCGTCGAGCTCCTCGGCCCCGTGCGTGTCCGCTCGAGCGGAAGGATCGCGTTACTCGTTCGACGCGAACGGGAATCCGGACTCACCTTCGAATGGATCGAGCGGACGCCGCGCGGAGCGTGGGTCATCCGTTGGCGCAGCGCGACCGATAGTTGTTAGGGTGGCGCCCACCCCAAGCCACGCCGGCTGCTGCGCGCGACCGGATGGCGCGGTCACGACACGCGCCGGCTCACGTTAGGCACGGCGGCGGTCCAGCAGCCGGGCCATCGCCAGGATCCCGAGCAGCGGCCCGATGGCCAGCGGCACGTAGGCGAGCTCCCACCCCCACCGCGCGGCCCACTCCGGGACGAGATGAATCGTCAGCATGGTCAGCAGGAATCCCGACGCCGTCTGCACGGTGAGCGCCGTGCCCACGTATGCACGCGGGGCAACCTCCGCCACACACGCCGAAAACTGCGCCGAATCCGCGACCACCGACACGCCCCAGACGACGGCGACAGCAATCGTTAGGCTGTAGGACCACGAGGAGACCGGGCCGATGGCGAGGGCGCAGGCGCCGCTGATGGCCATGGCGATGATCGTGACCCGGGCCCGGCCGATCTGGTCGGCCCGGATCCCCGCGAGCACGCAGCCGATGCCACCGGCCGCAATGACCAGGAAGGCGTTCAGCGGTGCCCACATGGCCGCGATGTCATGACGGCGTCCGGCGTCGGCCAGGAACAGGCCGATCGTGCTCCACATCGCGAACAGTTCCCACATGTGACCGAGATAGCCCGCCGTAGCCAACCGCACCTTCCGCTCTCCCAGCACCCGGCCGACGGCACGAGGGTCGAAAGGCGAAGAGGGCGCCTGGTATGGGCCCTCGCGCACCGCGGTCGCGAAAATAATCCCGCCCAGCGCGGCACTGATCGCGGCCATCAACACGACCGGACGCCACTCGGCGATGTCCCAGGTCGCACGGAGCAGATGCGGCGCCGCCGATCCAACCGACACCGCGCCCACCAGGATCCCGATCGCAGTACCGCGATGCCGGTCCGTCCAGCCCGCCGCGATCTTCATGCCTGGCGGATATACGCAGGCGAGCGACGCGCCGGTCAGGAGCCGCATTGCGATCGACTGCGAACCATTGAGTGGAAACAGCGCGATCGCTGCGGTACTCGCAGCCGCCAGCAGCGCAGAGACCGCGGCCAGGTGGCGCGGCCGGTAGCGGTCACTCAACACCAGAACAGCGCTCGTTAGGCTCCCCAGTACGAAGCCCAGCTGGACAGCGAGCGTGAGCCAGCTGACCGCTGCGCTGCTGAGCGACAGCTCGCGGGCCATCGGCTCGGCGACCACGGTCGCGGCGAACCAGGGGGCCATCGCCAGGACGATGGCGACCGATAACACGCCGAGCTGCACGCGAACCTCGGTGCGGTCGATCACGCGGCCCCCGACATGGCGCGCCCCACGCTGGCACGATCCCGCGGGACGCTCACGCGGCCATCGAGCACCACGAGCGCCGCCGGCAAAGACGTCACAAGCCGGTGGGCGCGCTCACAAAACTCCAGGGAAGACCTGTCTCCGAGCCGATCCGTTCGGCGAGTGCGGTCACGCCTAACGTTTCGGTCGCGTAATGGCCGGCGTAAATGACGACGATGCGCCGCTCCGGTGCCTCGACCGCCGTATGATGCGGCCCTTCCCCCGTGATGAGCGTGTCGATATTCGCCGCCTCGGCTTCACGCAGGCTGTCCATCGAGGCGCCGGCACCGGTGCAGATCGCCCAGCGACGGGTCTGGTGTCCCCGTGGAATCTCGCTCGCGCGCGCACGCCCCTGGTGCCGCCGTGCAAACGAGTCTGCGACCGAAAGCATCGCGTCCGTGGGCATGTCCGAATCCCCCGCAACTCCGATCGGCACCCCTTGGTACGTGGCGAACGAACGCGAGGGGGTCAATCCCAGCGCGCGGGCAAGGAGCGTGTTGTTCCCGAATTCCGGATGGGCGTCGAGCGGCAGGTGTGACGAATACACCGCGATGTCGTGCTCGAACAGCTGGCGGTATCGCGTGTGCAGGCCGCCAACAATTGGTTGCGCGCCGCCCCAGAAGAGGCCGTGGTGGACAAGGAGAAAATTCGCGCCCGCAGCGACCGCGCCCTGGATCGCGCGCTGTGACGCGTCGACTGCGGCCGCGATGCCTCGTACCGGCGCTGTCGAATCGAACTGCAAGCCATTTACCGCGCCCGGATAGTCCGGGTGACCGGCGACGTTCAGCAGCCGGTCGATCCGTAGCGCCAGGTCACGGGCAGTTACTGTCACGAGCGCAGCGTGGTCCAGAGGACCGATGACCACCAGTGCCAAACGGTCATGTCCTTGCACAAGCTGTCCATTTGTAGTTGCGCGTTCGCACTGAGGCGCTGCCGCCCTGACGTCAGCAGCGCGACCTTGAACTTTCCGTCGCGCTTCGTCGGGGTCTCTCCGGCACCGGCACCGCCGAAAGCCAACGCCAACCGTGTTGAGGAAAAACTTCCACGCACGTGGAGAAATCCCCGTTGTGTTGCGAGACCGGCAGTTGTGATGTGCGGGAGAACTCGCGAGTCCTCCACATCATGTGGAAAGGACTGTTAGTCAGCTCCCCCTGCATTTCGCAATGGGGTGACTGGCGTCGAGACGCCCTTGGCGCCCGCCATGTCCATGCGAACGTTTCCGTTCAGCAAGCCGCCTTCGAAGACCACGATGCTGCGTGTGTGCACGTCGCCTTCGATGACGGAATTGGCCTGGATTTCGACGCGTTCCGTCGCCGTCACGGTCCCGACAACTCGACCGCCGAGGATGACCTCTTCGGCCTGCACGTCGCCCTGGATCACGCCCGAACGACCGAGCATCACTTGGCGCGCGCCGCGGATCGAGCCTTGGACTGTGCCTTCGATCTTCAGGATGCCGGATGTTTCCACGTCTCCGACAATCTTCATTCCGGGTGCGATCACTGAGGTACCTCCACCTTCTGCGGTAGTCGGCGGTGAATCGAGCCGAACCGGCGGACGCTCTGGGGCTGCGGGACGGTCGGGACGGTCGGGAGTGTTGGGCGGTTGCTTGAAAATGGACATTTCGTGTTCTCCCGGCTGGGTGATCGGAGGATGAGAGTCAGTCGGCATCTTTCGATGACCGTGTCATGAGTTCGAACACGCGGTTGAAATCATCGGCAGAATAGAACCGAATCCTCACTTCTCCGCGGCCAGCGCTATCGACGTGAACGGCCACGTCAGTCTGCAGGAAACGACGCAGCCGGTCTGTGAGGCGACGCACTTCCGGCACTTCAGATACGGTTAGCTGGTTCTCGGCGTCACGATTTCGTTTTACGGTTGGCTTCGCTTCCTGAACAAGGCGCTCTACTTCTCGAACACTGAGCCGCTGCGCCACGACCTTGCGTGCCAGTTCGGACAACGAGATGCCGGGCGGAACACCTAACAGCGCCCTCGCGTGACCAAGCGTCAAGGATCCATCCCGGACGAGATGCTGCACTTCGTCGGGTAGCGAGAGCAGGCGCAGGGCATTGGTCACAGTTGACCGGTCCTTCCCAACCGCTTGTGCGACCTGCTGGTGGGCGAGGCCAAACTCATTGATGAGCTGGCGATAGCCCTGGGCTTCTTCAATTGGGTTCAGATCTTCACGCTGGAGGTTTTCGACGAGTGCCAGACTGAGCAATTGCTCATCGCTTACGTCCCTGATCACGGCTGGGATCGTGGTCCAGCCGAGTCTGCTAGCTGCTCGAAAGCGACGCTCGCCGGCAATAAGCTCGAATCGGCCGTCACCTCGAGGGCGGACCGCGATAGGCTGAAGCAGGCCGCTTGTCTGCAAGCTGAGCTGAAGCTCTTGGAGTTCCGATTCCGAGAATTCCCGACGCGGTTGCTTTGGGTTTGGCACGATCTGATCGAGCCGGAGCTGGCGAAACGGCTCTTGGGATTCGGGTGCAGATGGAGAAGGGGACGCCGGAGCGACTGGCACGGAACTGATGAGAGCGCTTAACCCCCTACCGAGTCGTCGTGACTTGTCGCTATTGGAGGGCTCGTTCATAGGGTAGCAGTCTCGGTAGTGATGGGATCAGGTGGCGGAGCCGATTCACTGGAAACATCTGTTTCCGAACGTTCCATAAGTTCTTTAGCGACAGCCATATACGACGAAGCTCCAACGGATGTAATATCGTAGAGCAGAATAGGCTTTCCGAAGCTGGGCGCTTCAGCTAAACGAATGTTTCTGGGGATAACCGTCTTAAAGACGAGGTCGCCAAAGTGTTCGCGCGCGTCCTCGGCGACCTGTCGTGACAGGTTCAGTCTTGAGTCATACATGGTGAGCAGGACGCTGCCCACATGCAGGTCAGGCTTCAGGCCCTCCCTAACCATCTGAACGGTGCGAAGAAGCTGGGTAAGCCCTTCGAGCGCGAAGTATTCGCATTGAAGCGGAATCAGGATTGAGTCCGCTGCCGCGAGCATGTTGATCGTTAGAAGACCCAGGGAGGGCGGGCAGTCGATGAGGATGTAGTCGTAAGCGTCCCGTACTTGCTGGATCGCGCGGGCCAGTCTGAGCTCCCTTCCCTCTTCATTCACCAACTCGACTTCCGCGCCGGCCAGATCTGGCGTTGCCGGTAGGACGTCGAGTTTAGCTAGATGGACTTCCCGCCGGACGACCGATTCGACCGGCACCTCACCAAGCAGCACCTCGTACAAGCTCTGTCCGTCGGCAGGAACGTCGACTCCAATGCCGCTCGTGGCGTTTCCCTGTGGATCGCCGTCAACCAGGAGAACCTGTCGGTCCCCGGCCGCCAACGCTGCCGCCAAGTTGATTGCAGTCGTGGTTTTGCCCACCCCGCCCTTTTGATTCGTGATCGCGATGATTCTTTTGAGAGGTACGTTGGGCACGGCGTCTGGATGGATGTCCGGCCGATAATATCGCGGTTGCACCTACTCGGCTATGAAAATGTTCCACGTGGAACATTGGTGTGGGAATTTTTCCGCTTTCTGTGGAAACAGGATGCATCGCCTGAACGTGCAACGTGTGCTCGGAGCGCGCTGGATTGAATGCTTGCCGCCGCCTCATACGCCAGCGTCAAACGTTGGTCGAGCAAACACTTAACGACCTCCACGGACCATCGCCGTAAACACAGACTCGCTTATCGCTCCGCGAGTTCCTTGAGTTCCGATGTCCGTCGAGCAGCGCTTACTCCGAGTGTTGCTGGTCGTTCACGCCCTGGTTGTCCACCACGGCAAAAGTCGCTTGGGGCGCCGACATCGCCTAACCGAGCATTTCGATAGACCGATCTTGCATTGGCAACACGAGCCAGCTCCTGAATCCCCCTCGTTGATCACGCTGCCTGGTTCAGCGGGCTGCGCCTGCTACGGGTGGCCGGCAGGAGACAACGCGCGACGCCCGCGCACCCATGCTGATCGAACAACCTGGCCGGCATACATCTATCGTTAGGCGGTGTCGTCCGGTTCCATCGTTAGGCACGCTGGCACCAGATTAGTAGCACTATGCTACTATAAAACGCAAATGAAAAGGACGGGCCTTCAGGCTTTCGAGTGGTGGCTAGTCATCCTTGCAAAGGTCAGAACATCTTGATCGCGGAGAGCGCCGAGGCAGCAGGGAGAACGTGAAGGGTTTCCTGAGCATCGGCCGTTCGAATTCGACGCTGTGGTTCCTGGGTCGTTGCGGTCGTTGTTGTGATCGGTTGCTTTCCTCGGCGCCCCTCCGCGTTCCCCCGCGTTCAAAGGCTGTTGGCGGCGCGACTCCGCTCCTGTACCCACTCAATTGCCGGAAGACCCCAAAAGACTTAGCGCCCCTGCCCCACCCGCTCCGCTGCGGTGCTCGCCCATTCGGTGCGCGCCGAATCGAGATCGACGCGCTCCAGAACGAGAGGCGCCGCTGCTACGCTGGACGCCGCGCGTAACAGGTACACGGCCCGCTCGGGATATCGCGCCAGCAAGAGCGTATCGCGCGCGTGCAGTTCACGGGCGTAAATGTTCGATCCCATGTCGCGCGCCAGTAATGGAGCAAAAAAGGTATAGCCGGCGCGATCCTCGAGCAGCCGGCGCTGACACGACGACGGATAACCGAACCCTGGGAGTACACGTTGCGTGTTGTCCTGCGACAGCGTGCTTTCGATCAGGCGCAACGAATCGGCCGCCAGAGGAAGCAGTCGCGCCATGGCCGCGTCGCCACGCACGCCAGCGGCTTCCAGCTGTGCGACACTCAGCTCGAGGATGCAGGTATCGATGGTCCGGTACAGCGTCTCCGTCGCGCTCCGCGAGACGCCCAGCCCCCAGAGCCGTGCAATCAGCTGGGCACCCCAGCTCTCCCGCACAAAGACGACGGCGTTCGTTACGGACGCGGCGCTCGCGGGCGCAACATAGTCCTGCCGCATCGACATCAAGCCATTCGCATACTGCCTGGCGCGGCCGGGGATGGAAACCACAACCGCGACCACTGCGCTGACGGCGTAAACCAGCACGACAAAACGGTCCGCACCCGGCCAGGTGAACCGCTCGCGCACGATTGCCGGAAGCCGCGCTGTCCAGAGCACCAGGAGCGGGAGCAACAGGTAGACAAACCGCGGCCCGAGGAAGAATCCATCGTGCCAATACGCGAAGTAACCGAGGACGAGGAGCGCCGAACTCGCCAGCAGGTACCGGTCGAACGTCGTTAGGCGGCGCACCAGCGCCAGGGCCACCGTCGCCGGAAGCAGTGAGGGAAGGGGAGTTTCGAACAGATAGGTCTGCAGGCGCAGGAAATACAGATTGACCAGCTCGAGGCCGCGCGCCGCCGTGTGACTCACCCCCCACGGCGCCCGGTGAAAGCCAAGGCCGTGGTTTGCCCCCCAGAGGAGCTCATACCCGAACAGAAATGCGTCGCCGGTAGTCGCCGTGTTATAGGCAAGCACACCCGCCAATGGCAGAACAATACCGACGCCCGACGCCAGCAACTCGAGCAGCCGCGTGCGGTCACGAATCGTCCGTGCCAGCAACCAGAGGCCGGCGGGCAACGCGAATGCGGCGCCATCCAGGGGCCGGATCGCCACCATCATCCCCAGGCAGGCACCCGTCAGCAAGGCGACCAGCGGCTTCGGTCGTTGCGACGCGGTAACGGTGTGAAGGCCCAGCAACGCAAGGCAGAGCCATGCCAGCGTCGGCACGTGGTTCATCTGTGATCCCGCCATGAACGCCATGAACGGCGCCACGGTGAGCAACGCTGCCGCGCCTAACGCGGTAGACGGCGATTCGGTCGATCGCACCAGAAACCAGAAGGCCACGACCGTCACCGCCCCGAACACGGGTCCCGTCAGCCACACTGCGCCGGCCAGGACGCCGGGGAGCAACATCAGAGGGCCGCCGGGCGGGAACTGCGCATAGACCGCGCCGCCGACATCCACCACGTTCAGGGCGCTGAAGAACTCCGGAGCGGCGTCGGCCGGTCGCGACACGCGCCCCTCGGCGAAGATCCGTGCCTGCATGACCTGGACAATTTCGTCGATATGGAGCGACCGGCCCGACAGCAGCACCTTCGCCACGAGCCCGTACGTCAGGAGCGCGACCAACGCCAGCAGCACCGCCGTCACGAACGCACGACGATCCGCCCACTCCGCGAGCGGTCTCCAACCCGAGGGCCACCAGTCGTAACGCCTAACGACTAAAAAGAGGACGACGCCGAGGCCCAGGGCAATGGCTGACCCACTGGTCCACTCGGAGGTGACGGTGGCGTACCACGGTGCCCGATGGCCGCCGGCAATCCAGTTGACGATCGGGACGAACGAAAAGATCACGAGCATCAGGGCCCACAACCGCGCGGGCACCGCCCGGTCCGTCATCACGATGGGTACTGGGGTGATCTCGTCATCAACTCCGGATGATCAGTCCTACGAAAGGGCAGGGGACAGGTCGTTCGTGCGACGCCGGCGCTCCAGTTCGATCAGGAGATTCTGCAAGTCACTCTGGCTGACACCCGGAATCCCTGCTGCCTGTGCCAGGGTCGTCGGGCGGCGCGCCGCGAGCTTCTGGCGCGCTTCTGTGGACAGAGACCGGAATTCGGAATACGGCAGGTCAGCAGGAAGCGCGAGGTGCGACATGCGCTTCAACTTGTCTGCGTGCACGCGCTCGCGCTCGAAGTAGCCCGCGTACTTGAGCTCCAATTCGACCGTCACCAGTGCGTCCGGATCAGGATCTGACGAAGGATCCGACGCGCGGAGAAGATCGCCCAGCCCCACTCCATGCCGTCGCGCCAACTCGGCGATTCGAGTCGGCTGTCGAATGGGCGCACTCGATGCTTTGTCCAGCAAGCCGTTTGCCCGCTCCGGAGACAGCGAAGTTTCGCGCGCCCGCCTATCGAGTTCCTCCTCGCTCGCAAACCGCTTCTCGACGACGCGCTGTTCACGCTCGTCGAACATTCCCAGCTCGAGTGCGGTCGGCGCGAGGCGTCGGAGTGAATTGTCCTGCCGCACGGTCAACCTGAACTCGGATCGCGACGTGAAGAGGCGATAGGGCTCGTCGACCCCGCGCGTGACCAGGTCATCAACAAGGACGCCGATGTAAGACGTCTCGCGTCCGAGAATCACCGGTGCTGCCCCCTGCGCGAGGCGAGCCGCGTTGATTCCCGCGATCAAACCCTGGCCAGCTGCCTCCTCGTACCCTGTGGTCCCGTTCACCTGGCCGGCGAAGAAAAGGCCGGGGAGCGCGCGACTTTCCAGCGAAGGCCACAACTGCGTCGGCGGGAAGTAGTCGTATTCAATCGCGTATCCGGCTCGCGTCATCTGCACATCAGCCAATCCGTCGATGGTCCGAAGGATCTCGAGCTGGATCGGTGCGGGCAGGGAAGTCGACAACCCGTTCACGTACAACTCGGTGGTGTCGTGTCCTTCCGGCTCGAGAAAGAGCTGGTGTCGCTCCGCATCCGGAAATCGAACGACCTTGTCTTCAACTGACGGACAGTAGCGCGGACCGCGCGCGCTGATCGCCCCACCGTACATGGCCGATTCCGCGAGACGGTCATGAATGATCTGCTTGCCACCCTCCTCGAGGTACGTAATCCAGCACGGAAGCTGATCGGGGTGTCGCGTCCGGCCTTCAATCGAGCGAGGGTCGGTCCAGAAGTTCGACCAGGAATAATCGAATTCCTCGACTTCGCTCTCCTGTCGCTGAAGCTTCGAGAAGTCGACTGTGCGACCGTCGATCCGAGGCGGCGTACCGGTCTTGAAGCGAGCGACCTCGAGACCCGCACGCTCGATCTGTTCGGCGAGATCGATTGTCGATGCTTCACCAGCCCGCCCGCCTGCGATGCGTGTGCGGGTGCCGATGTGAATGCGGCCGCGAAGGAACGTGCCGGTGGTAAGAATCACTGCCGTCGCACCAAACCGTCGGCCTTCGAGCGTTTCCACTCCCGCTACAGTTGTACCATCGAGGACGAGCCTCGCCACGGTGCCCTGAACCGTTCGAAGCCGCGTGTGCTCCTCGAGCAGCGTTCTCACTGCGCGGCGATACAGGCCGCGGTCGCATTGCCCCCGCGGCGCCCAAACCGCTGCACCTTTGCCCCGGTTCAACATCCTGAACTGGATCATCGCCAGGTCCGTCGCGCGCGCCATGATGCCGCCCATCGCATCGACTTCGCGAACTACCGTTCCCTTCGCAACACCGCCGATCGCCGGGTTGCAGGACATCTGGCCGATGGTTTCCAGTGCGCTTGTGATCACAGCGACCGAACAGCCCAGTCGCGCCGCTGCGACCGCCGCCTCGGTACCGGCGTGGCCGGCCCCGATGACAATTACATCGTAGCGAGCTTCGAAATTCGGGTTCGTGTTACTGCTGGGCATCCGATGAAGCTAGCGGGGCACGGGATCCTGTTGCATCTGTTTCCTACATTCACACCTTGAGTAAATGCCTCTCGAACTCCCCACGAACAAACCCTGTCTCCTCATACGACGGCCCGCGTTCGAGCGCGCGGGAATCACGCGGTCAGTAATCGACGAAAGACTTGGTCTCACCGACCAGGAATTCCGAATGGAGGCAGACCTCATTGTTGTGGGGCCCATTCTGGATGACAGCGCGTTGCAGCTGCTTATTGACGACCTCGAACGCGCGGGACTTGTCTACTTCCAGGACTTCTTCGAGTTGAGTGGCAACTGGCCCGACTGGCTCGTGCTGTACGCGAGGGAATTGGGCCGCGGCTGACTACCGGCGCGTCAGCGTCTCAGAGTGACTGGGCTGTTCGGATAGGGTTCCGCGGCGCAACACGCCGTGCCAACCACATCGTAGACACCAGCTGCGTCGGAACCAGGGCAACACGCGATCGAACTTCGATTCGATTCGCAGCGTGGGCGAATCGCACATCGGACAGTGATCATCCGCGGGAAGGATCAGGCTGAAGAAGATCGTAGCCAGAATGATCCGGAGGACAAACAGTCCGACAAAAACGACCGTGAACAGAATCGCGTATGACATCACTCATCACCTGCAGCTACCCGGTTGAGTCTGTTGATCCGAGATAGTTCTCGAGAAATGACCCAACGCGCGACTCCACATAGTACGTCGGCCTCCAGGGAGCGCCACCCACGAATCCGACATGGCCCCCGCGTTTGTGAAACTCGGTTCCGACGAACGGATTGGACGCTGCGATCTCTTCCACGTCACGCAGTACGTCTCGCGAGTAGAAGGGGTCATCGTGTGCGCTCAGGAGAAGAGTCGGCCGCTTGATACGTGACAGGAAGCCGATTGAACTGCTGCAAGCGTAGTAGTCCGCGGCGTCGCGAAAACCGTGCACTGGTGCAGTGAATCGGTTGTCGAACTCCCACATGGTCGACAGTTCTTCGAGGCTATCCGGTTCGCAGATGTCGGGATGCTGCGCCAGTTTTTCTTTTGCCTTTCGCCGCAAGCTCCGCAGGAAATTCCATTGGTATAACCTGGCGAAGCCGGTATCGATCGCCTTGCTCGATCGCGCAAGGTCATACGGCGCAGACACTGCAATGGCGGCGCGGACCTGCTGGGGCGCGGACTCGCCCTGCTCACCAAGCCATTTCAACATCACGTTCCCGCCAAGCGAAACACCCGCGAGCCCGATCGGCCTTGTCGGATCTTCCTGTACCAGACGTCGCACCACGAGGTCGAGGTCCGTCGTCTCGCCGGAATGATACGTGCGCCGCGCCCGATTCAACCGACCGTCGCACGTCCTGAAAAGCAGCATTCGCGTCTGCCAACCCTTCTGTCGCGCAACGGCCCAAATGCCTCCCACGTAATGCGACCGCACGCCCCCTTCCAGGCCGTGAAGCAACAGGAGGATGGGGCCCGATGTTGTCGGTATCGACGACGCCACCGTAATCTCGTCGCCATCGTCCGTCGGAATTCGCTCGAGCTGCATACCGATCAATTGCCGGCGCCGGATGAACTTTCCCCACATGGTCATGGTGTGGGGGTCCGGGAGCCACCAGGCTGGACGGAAGAAAGTAGTCACAACGCTACATTACTCGCCGGATCGGGGAGGAGTCGGAGACTGGAACTCGAAGAAAGCGACCTAGAGGGTAGGTGTGCGAAGCACAACGCAGCAGACTCGCCAAGTGCAGGTTTTCGGGACGAAGAAGAATGCCGATACCCGTAAGGCGCTCAGGTTCTTCGCCGAGCGCCGGATCCTCACGCACTTCGTCGATTTCCAGGAGCGGGCTCCCGCGCTGGGAGAACTTCGGCGATTCTCGGAGCGTTTTGGGGTTTCCAGCCTGGTGGACCGCGAGTCGCGCCGCCTTCTCGACCTCGGCCTGCAACGTTCGATGCATTCCGATGACTGGTGGCTCCAGAAGCTCACCGAGGAGCCGGGCATGCTGAAGCAGCCGCTTGTCCGATTTGGCAGCAAAGTCACCATCGGCCTGGACGAGAACGCATGGCGCGACTGGCTGGCAGCGTGACGACCACGGTATTTCCGGCGCGAACATGACGCGCCGCCGCGCGAGAGGATAGTTCCATCGACTACACACTCTGGGCCTGGGGCGGGTTCCTCGTCTTCGTGCTCATCATGCTCGCCATCGACCTTGGCGTGATCAATCGCAAGGCGCACGTCGTATCGGTGCGTGAGGCGCTGACGTTCACGACGGTGCTGGTGGTCCTGGCCATGGCGTTCGCCTGGTTCGTGCACGTTGCCTACGACAACCACTGGCTGGCGTTAGGCACCGAGGTGGATCGGGTCGACGGCGTGGTGAACGATGGTCGCCTGGCGTCGATCAAGTTCATCACCGGGTACCTGATCGAGCTGTCGCTGAGCGCCGACAATGTGTTCGTGATGGCGATGATCTTCGCGCACCTGCGGATCCCGCCCCAATTCCAGCACCGCGTGCTGTTCTGGGGAATCCTCGGGGCCCTGGTCATGCGCGGCATCATGATCGTGGTCGGCACGGCGCTGATCGCGAAGTATCACTGGATCCTGTACGTCTTTGGCGCGTTCCTGATCTACACCGCGATCAAGATGCTCTTCACGCGCGACGAGGGGCATCTCGAAACGGACGAAGTCTTCATCATCAGGCAGCTCCGGCGCTTCTTCCCAGTAACTGGCCAGTTCAACGAGCACCATTTCACGGCCCTCGTGGATGGTCGGCGCATGCTGACGCCACTTGCCGTCGGGCTGGTGCTGGTCGAGGCGATGGATCTCGTGTTCGCGCTGGATTCGATTCCCGCGGCCTTCGCGATCACTGCGGACCCGTTCCTCGTCTTCACCAGTAACGTCTTCGCAATCCTGGGCCTGAGGTCGCTCTACTTCGCGTTGGCGGGCGCGATCGACAAGTTCCGTTATCTGAAGACGTCGCTCTCCGCGATTCTCGGTCTGATCGGCGTGAAGATGCTGACCGGCGACTTCCTGAAGGAGCACTTCGGGCCGAACGTGAACCTTTACATGCTCGGCATGGTGGTGTCGATCCTGGTCATCGGCGCCGTCGCATCGATCATGGTCACCCGTCGTGAAGAACGACAGCAGCGGAACGCCAACGAGCGTTAGGCAAACACCAGCGGGTAGAGGAGCAGCACCACGAAGACCACGAGCACCACGGCGATGACGTCCAGCGCGATGCCGGCCTTTGCCATGTCCCGCACACGGACCTGCCCCGACCCGAAGACGATCGTATTCGGGGGCGTCGCGACCGGCAGCGCAAACCCGGTCGAGGCTGCGAGCGCGGCCACCAGCATCAGCAGCAGCGGCGGCTGACCGACCGCGGTGGCAAGCGTTGCGATGATCGGCATCATCATCGTCGCCACCGCCGTGTTGGACGCCAGCTCACTGAGCAACAGGACAAAGAAGGCCAGTCCCAGGCAGAGGGCGACGGTGGGGAGGCCGCCTAACACGCTCAGGTGATCGCCCAGCCACCGGGCCAGGCCGGTGGATTCCATCGCCGCCGCCAGCGAAAGTCCGCCTCCAAAGAGCAGGAGCACATCCCACGGTATCAGGCGCGCTTCATCCCATGTCAGCAGCGCGCGACGAGATCCATCGCGATCCCGCGCGGGGATGACGAACAGACACAGCGCGCCGAGGATACCGATTGTGGCATCGGTCAGTCGCGGGGAAAGGTCGACGAGTCCCGGAATCGTCAGGTCGCCGATTTCCTTCCGTTCGCGATTGAGCCACGCGAGTGCGGTCAGCACAAAAACGGTAAGCGTTGCCAGCTCGCCACCTCGCAGGGCGCCTAACGCCCTCCGCCTGTCCTGCAGCACACCGCTCGCGCCCGAATCGAGCGCCGCATTCGACGGGAAGAGCACGAAAACCAACAGCGCCCAGCACAAAGGCAACAGAAGGAGTATCAGTGGCACGCCGAACGAAAGGAACGACAGGAACGAGATTTCCTGCCCGGCCAGTTCTTTCGCTGCGCCGGCAAGAATCAGGTTGGGCGGCGTTCCCAGAAGCGTCCCCATTCCGCCGATCGAAGCAGCGTACGCCATGCCGAGCAGCAACGCCGTGCGGGTATGGTGCGCATCGCGATCCCGCCCACTGAACAACGGAATGATGGCGAGAATGATGGGATACATCATCGCCGCCGTCGCCGTGTTCGAGATCCACATGGAAATGAATCCCGTCGCGACCATGACGCCTAGCACGATGCGCTTGCTCGAAAATCCTATGGCGGCGATGAGGCCATAGGCGATGCGCGCATGTGCATTCCAGCGCTCGAGCGCGGCGGCGAGAAAGAAGCCGCCGAGATACAGGAACACCAGTTCGTTCGCGTAAGGCGCGACGGCATCGCGCGCGCTCGCCACGCCGAGCGCGGGCAATAACCCCGCCGGCAGGAGCGAAGTTGCAGCGAGCGGAACCGGCTCGGTAACCCACCAGATGGCCATCCAGACCGCGAGGCCGAGCACATGACGCGCCGGCCCTTCGAGTGAATTCGGCGCCAGAACCGCCAGTGCGACATAGGCGGCAGGACCCACCACCAACCACACCATCCGTGCCCGGGATGGTGCGGCGTCTTCCGACGGCGACGCGTCAGAATTCGCCGACAAATCCGATTTCAGGCTCGAGGTGTTGTCCGAATTGCTCCTCGACGCGCTGCTGGATATGCGCGATGAGTTTCCGGATATCGGTGGCGGTGGCGGCGCCGAGGTTCACGACGATGTTCGCATGCAGATGCGAGACCTGCGCGTCGCCCACGCGATACCCCTTCAGCCCGCATTGGTCGACGAGTCGTCCCGCGCCAACATCCTTGATCTTCTTGAAGATGGATCCGGCACTCGGATGGATGTCGAGCCAGGGATGCCGCGCCCCTCGCCAGGCAAGATTCTCCTGAAGAATGCGATTCATGCGATCGCTGTCGCCGGGCGCCAATGCGAATTGCACCGACAGGGCGACATCGCGCCGATGGTGCAGGAGGCTTGTGTCATAGCCGAACGCCATTTCGTCGCGATGGGCGGTGCGCCGGCCGCCTTCTTCCGACAGTAATTCGCACGATTCGAAGACCTCGGCGATGAACATCGTCCGCTCACGTTCGGGAGCGGGCGAGAGGAAGTGCAGGTTCTGCCAGACAGCGCCGCCAACGGTGCTCGGGATTCCGATGTAATGCTCGAGTCCAGAGAGACCGCGTCGTACCGAGGCAAGGATGAGATCCTGCATGATCGCGCCACTTTCGGCCCAGAGCGTGTTGCCTTCGAACCGGAAGTCCCGCGCGACATTTCGGATCACGGCACCCCTGAACCCCTTGTCCCCGACCAGGATGTTGGCGCCGAGTCCGAGGATAAAATGTGGTAGTTCGGCCTCACGACACGTCTCCACGGCGTTTGCGAGATCGTCTGCCGTGGTGGCATCGTACAGCCAATCAGCCGGACCACCGATCCGGAACGTGGTGTACGGAGCCAACGGGACGTCTCGCCGGAGTCGCGAGGCCTCAAGGCGCCGCGCGGCCAATGCCCTGAACCGGGCCACAGTGTCGCGATGTTCTGCCATCGGCGCTCAAAGAAAACCAGGGAACCCCGGATTGCCAGCGTGACGATTCAACAACGCGCACATAATCGCGACCAGACCTCCGTTAGGAGGTTGGTGGTCACTCTCGCCGCTTGTGCGATTGCCGCAGTTATTCCCGACACGCTGGCTGCCCAGCGAGCGGAGCTCGAGAAGTTCATCCGACATCGCGTCCTGCCGAACGGACTCGAAGTCATCGTAGCCGAAGCTCACGGCGTGCCGCTAGCGACGATCGAGTTCAACGTCCGAAACGGCTCGTTCACACAGCGGCCCGGCACGGAAGGGCTGGCGCACATGTACGAGCACATGTTCTTCAAGGCGAATGAAAGCCTCCCCGCACCGGACGCCTTCATCCAGAAGTCTTCGGAGCTGGGTGCGTCGTTCAACGGAACGACACAGGAAGAGCGGGTCAACTATTACATGACGCTTCCGGCGGACAGCCTCGCCGGTGGGATCAAGGTCATGTCGGCGGCGCTCCGCGGCCCGAAGTTTCTGAGTCAGGAGCTCGAGCGGGAACGACAGGTGGTGCTCGGCGAATATGACCGGAACGAGTCCAGCCCGTTCTTCGAGTTGCAGGTGCAGATGAACAAAGCACTGTATCCGGGGCAGTTCAGCCGCAAGAACATCATCGGCGAGCGCGAGGTCCTGCAGAAGGTCACACCTGCCCAGCTGACGGAGATCCAGCGCCGATACTACGTGCCTAACAACACGGCGCTGATCGTGACGGGCGCCGTGAACCCCGATTCCGTGTTTGCGCTGGCCGAGAAGTTCCTGGGTGACTGGCAGAAGGGCGAGGATCCCTTTGCGGCGGAACCGACTCCGCAAATCCCTGCACTTACCGCCAGCACGGCGGTGTACGTAGAGCGGCCCGTGGGTGCGGTCACGGTGATGATGCAGTGGCAGGGGCCCAGTGTCCGAAAGGATCCCGCCGCAACGTACGCCGCTGACGTGTTCTCGGACGCGCTCAACCAGCCCGGTTCGCAGCTGCAACGAAAGCTGGTCGACACAGGACTCTTTCAGTCGATCAACGTCAACTACTACACGCTCAACCAGGTCGGCCCCATCACCATCGCCGGGCAAACGACTCCTGATCGCCTGAAGGAGGCCGTCGCGGCGCTCCAGCGCGAGGTAGAACGGCTGGCCGATCCCGGATACATCACGCCCGAGCAGTTGGCGGCAACGAAGGCTGAGCGCGCCGTGGAGACAGCGTTCGGCTTTGACCGTCCATCGGATCACGCACACACCATTGGGTTCTGGTGGAGCGTGTCGGGTCTCGAGTACTACATGGGATACGTGGACAACATGGCGGCACAGTCGCTCGAGAACGTTCGCGACTACGCGAGGAAGTACATCGTGGGGAAGCCGATGGTTGTGGGCCTTCTCCTTCCACCGGGCGTGAAGGCCGACCTTGGCCTCCGAGACGCTGACGTCCTGCCGAGGATCATTCCGTGAGGATGCACAAGATCTTCGGAGTTCTGGTCGCCGTTGCTTTGACAGGGGACGTGGCGCTAGGGCAGGGCCGCCGCGCGTCCCCGCCACCCGCCGCTCAGGACACCGGGACCGTCGGCTATGAGGTCGATGGGATACGTGTCATCCAGCGCCATTCCCGCAGCGGGGACATAGTCGTCGCAAACCTCTACCTGTTGGGCGGCGTCAGGCAGGTGACGGCGGAGAACGCCGGGATCGAGCTTATCCTGCTCGAGGCGAGCGAGCGCGGCACAAAGTCGTATTCGCGCGATCGGCTGCGGCGATCGCTCGCTCAGCTTGGAACCAGCATAACGACCAGCGTTGGCGTGGATTGGTCGAGGATCGGCCTGCGAGCAACGCGCTCCACGCTGGATTCGACCTGGAACATCATGGCGAGCCGAATCACGGAGCCGCGATTCGACTCGTCCGAAGTCACTCTCATCAAACGTCAGCTGATCGCCGGTGTCAGGCAGCGCGAGGACTCGCCGGACGCCCATGTGGAGTTTGTCGCGGATTCCTTCGCCTTTGCCGGTCACCCGTACCAGCTTCCGGCAGCCGGCACCGAGGGCTCCCTGAGCCGGATCTCGATCACGGACCTGCAGCGGTACCAGGACGCGCAGATAGTCAAATCCCGGATGCTGCTGGTGGTCGTGGGGAACGTGGGGCGCTCCCAGATCGAGCGCCTCGTGCGAGGATCACTCTCTCGCCTGCCGGCGGGCAATTACAAGTGGACTCTGCCCGACACATTGCCACGAAGCAAGTCATCGGCCCTGACAATCAACCGTGACCTTCCGACCAATTACATCCTCGGTCTTTACCCTGGCCCACGCGCAGATTCCCCTGATTATCACGCGCTCCGGATCGCGACAGCGATTCTTTCCGGGCAGCTGTTCAGCGAGGTCCGTTCGAAGCGGAATCTGACCTACGCTGTAGATGCGCCCTTTATCGAGCGCGCCGTTTCAGCAGGCGGGTTGTATGTCACAACCGTCTCACCCGAACGCACGCTCGAGGTCATGCGCCAGGAGCTGCTCGACCTGCAAACCGGCACGATCGAACCGAAGGCGCTCGAGCGGCTCATTCTCCAGTTCATTACGCAGTACTTCCTGGACAATGAGTCCGGGGTTCAGCAGGCGGATTTTCTGGCGCGAGCCGAGCTCTATTACGGTGACTTCCGGCGTGCCGATCGCTTTGTGGACGAGCTCCGAGCGATAACACCGGCCGATATCCAGAGCGCCGCTATCCGCTACATGCGCAATTTCCGGTTCGTGTACATCGGCGACGCTCGGAAGGCGCCCGACGCGATCCGGCTGATGGAGCGATTTTAGGACCGCTCCATCAGGTCCGGACTCCGAGCCGGGATCGAAACACACCAGCAAGCGTGGCATTTGAGGCCACCGCGTCTGGCCCGATTCCTCGGCGCCCGTCCCAATCCGTGAACACCCCTCCCGCCTCTTCGACCACGGGGATCAGGGCGGCGACGTCCCACGGATTCATGCGATCATCGACCATCAGGTCGGCGCGGCCCGTTGCGACAAGTACATACCCGTAGCAGTCGCCCCAGGAGCGACACGTCGCGACTTGCGACGCCAGTTCGGACCAGCGCCCCTGTCGTTCGGGATGCGCCAGGAACCTAGTGTCGGTGGTGAGGATCGTTGCTGTCGCGAGACTGTCGGTAGTTGAGACGGAAGCTTGCGAGCCGTTATGCCAGCAACCATGCCCCCGAACAGCAACAAGGAGATCGCCGGTGGCGGCGCAGTTGATCGCACCCCCAATCACGACGCCGTCTTCTTCGAGGGCAATCAACGATCCCCAGAGTGGTACGCCTCGCACGAAACTCCTTGTGCCATCGATCGGATCGATGATCCACCGACGTGGGCTCGGCTTCGTCTGCTCTCCCATTTCCTCGCCGAGGATGGCGTCTGTCGGGAAGCGCTGTTCGATCCAGCGTCGAACCGCCGCCTCCGCGTCTCGATCTGCCTTCGTGACCTCGGAGCCGTCAGGCTTGATCTCAACTCGAATTCCCTTCCGGAAATGGCTGAGGGCGACGTCTCCGCAGAGCCGAGCCACCTCTTCCAAAGCAGTCAGCAAATTCGATCCATGCATGTTCAAGTCGATGATAGGATGGCTAGTCTCAGAATACTCGTTGTGTCGTTTTGATAACGGCTTAGCACGTCTCATGTGAACTGTTGGTGCAATGCTCCAGCTCGCGGCACGCTCGTGGATTTTTGCTCTATTTCCACCCGCTACTTGGGATTGCGCGATGGCGGCTTGTGAATAAATTCACAACCTGACCGAATGGGGATCCAGCCGCTCGGTCTTTCCACCTCTGGATCGACGGCATGACCTATCGGAGGCTTTCAGCAATGCGAGTGCTCGCAGTCGCCCTTCTCTCGGGCGTAGTTCTTCTCGGAGCGTGCGGTGGCGGAGAGACTCCTGCGACCGATACCGCGACGACCCCGGCGGCGACGCCGACGCCCACCGGTGCGATGACCATGGCACCGATTACCGGCACCACGCACGAAGTGCGCATGGTGCTCGAGGGTACCACCTACAAGTACGACCCGGCAAACATCACCGTGAAGCCCGGCGATGGCATCAAGTTCATCATGGTTTCCGGCGCGCCGCACAACGTCGCGTTTGATCCAGCGGCCATTCCGGCGGACCAGAAGGATCAGCTCTGGGCAAACATGCCAAACTCGGTGGATGGCCAGTCGCCGATTCTCTCGGACCCGAATGCGGAGTGGACCCTTTCGCTGGGCAACATCAAGCCTGGCAAATATCCGTTCTACTGCACGCCACACCTCGCCATGAACATGAAGGGCGAGATCACGGTTCAGGAATAACAACATCCGAATGAACGGCGGGGGCGGCGAAAGCCGCCCCCGCTTCGTTTGTCATAACGAGGAGACGAGCCGAACCCGGGGTGTCAGGCACGCCGGTAAACGGGTACCTTGTTCGCCCGCCCTGAGACGCTGAGAGAATCGCTGCGCAGAGCCATGCACGGATATTCTGACCGTATCAATCACGCCCTGGCGTTTGCGGCGAAGCATCATGACCAGCAGGTCCGGCGCGGAACCCGGCCGCCGTACACGACGAAGCCGGCGAACCTGGCCGTCATCCTGACGCGGTACGAGCGCGACGAGGACACGGTGGTCGCGGGGATCCTGCTCGACGTCGTCCAGGACTATTCGCGCGCGGCAAATCCTGCCGATGTCCTGCAGAGTCGCATTGGCGAGAAGTTCGGGGACCGCGTGCTCGAGATCGCGATGATGGCAGTCGATCGTCGGATCGACGACGAAGGCCTCGAGTTGGACCCCGAGGAACGCCACGCCGACCTGCTCAGGCGGTTAGGCAGGTCGCCAGAGGAAGGGCAGGTGCTCGCCGCTGCCGAAGCACTGCACGGCGCGGGGTCGCTGCTGGCAGATCTCCGTCGCACCGTCGAAGCGCGGTCGGTGTGGGAGCGCGTTCCCGGCGGCCGCGAGCGCACGATCGCAACGTATCGCCAGTTACACGCCGTGCTGAGCAAGGCCGGCCTGCGTTCGCCGATCCTCGAAGAACTTCGCGATACAGTCGAATCGTTGTCGGCGATCGCCGTGCTGGTGCCCTAACGAGTTACTTCGACCGGCGTTGCGGGATAGCGCCGGGCGACGTAGTCGTCGAGCAGCGCGAGGAACTCGGGCACGATGCGCTCTCCCTTGAGCGTGCCGTGCAGGCGACCGTCGATGTACACGGGCGCTTTCGGGTCCTCGAATGTCCCGGGCAGGGAAATGCCGATATGCGCGTGCTTCGACTCGCCTGGGCCGTTGACGACGCATCCCATGACGGCGACGCGCAGCTCCTCGACACCGGGATGCATGACGCGCCATTCGGGCATCCGCTCGCGCAGATAGGCCTGGATGTCTTCGGCCATCTGCTGGAAGAACGTCGACGTAGTGCGGCCGCAGCCGGGACACGCCGTCACCTGCGGAGTGAAGCGCCGTAACCCGAGCGACTGCAGGATCTGCTGTGCCACGCGGACTTCTTCGGTGCGATCTCCGCCTGGCCGGGGCGTGAGCGAAACGCGAATCGTGTCGCCGATGCCTTCCGACAACACGATCGATAGGCCGGCAGCACTGGCGATGATTCCCTTGCTGCCCATCCCTGCTTCGGTGAGCCCAAGGTGGAGCGGATAGTCGCCGCGAACCGCCAGGCGGTGGTAGACATCCGCGAGATCGGCGACCTGCGAGACCTTTGCCGAGATGATGATGCGATCGTGGCCCAGCCCACATTCTTCGGCCAACAGCGCCGACCGGATCCCGCTTTCGACCATGGCGTCGATGTACACATCGCGCGCATCTCGCGGATCCGGACGAGACGCATTTTCGTCCATCAAGGTCGTAAGGAGATCCTGGTCGAGCGAGCCCCAGTTCACGCCAATACGCACGGGCTTGTCATTCGCGATCGCGACCTCGACAATCGTGCGGAAGTTTTCGTCGCGGCGCTTGCTACCGACGTTCCCCGGATTGATGCGGTACTTGGCCAGTGCCGTCGCGCACGTCGGATGCCGCACCAGCAGCAGATGCCCATTGTAGTGAAAGTCGCCGATGATCGGCACGCGAACGCCCGCATCGCCGACGCGATCCACGATTTCGGCAACAGCCGCCGCCGCTTCGTCCGTGTTGACTGTGATACGGACCAGTTCCGAGCCGGCATTGGCGAGGTCGATCACCTGCGCGGCGGTCGCCGCCGCGTCCGCCGTGTCGGTATTCGTCATCGACTGGACGACGATGGGATGTCCGGATCCGACCGGGACATCCCCGACGCGCACGGTGACGGTTTGCCGGCGAGCTTGAAGCGACACTACTTGGTCTCCATATCGTAGCTGTAAACTATTGAGCAGCACGGGCGCCGTGACCGTCGAGGCCCGCGCAGGCAGACCTGAAGCCGGACCGGCGAGGAGCACCATGACGGACGACGAAACCACTCAGGTCCCAGACGAACCGCGGCCGGAACCGCCGCGTGCCGAACCCGCTCGCGAGGAAGTGGTCGAGCCCCGTCGCAGCTTTTTGCGCCGTCACTGGGGAAAAACGGCGATTGCGGGCATCGTCCTCATTCCGGCGCTCGTGTTCACTATCTGGGCCGGGATCGCCTTGAGCTGGAGTTACTCAAGCGGCAATCGGGTGGGATATCTCCAGAAGCTCTCGAAGCGCGGATGGCTCTGCAAAACGTGGGAGGGAGAAATCCAGCTTTCCAATATCCCCGGAAGCGCGCCGGTCCTGTTTCAATTCACCGTGCGGGACGACAGTATCGCCAAGGTTCTTGAAAACGCCGGGGGTAAGCAGGTTCAGCTCTACTACGACCAGCACGTCGGGGTGCCATCGAACTGCTTTGGGGACACCGAGTACTTCGTCAAAGGGGTCCGCATCCTCCAGCCCTAACGACGCTCCTGCAGTGCGTCTTTCGCGGCCCGCATCTGGTCGCGCAGCGCGTCGGGGCCGGTGCCGCCGGGCAGGTTGCGCCGCGCAAGTGACCGCTCGGGTTTGAGCGCGTCGAGCACGTCGGCACCGAATGTGGAGTGCGCCGCGGCGAACGACGGCAGCGGCAGTCCATCGAGCTCGACGCCCGCGTGTTCCGCCTCGCGCACCAGTCGGCCAACCGCGCCGTGCGCCTCACGGAATGAAACGCCCCGATCGACGAGATAATCGGCCAGGTCGGTCGCCATCAGCCCGGCACTGACGGCGCTACGCATGCGTGCCGCGTCGAAGCGGACCTCGTCGAGTGCGCCCGCCACGGCCGGCACCACGAGCATCATCGTATCGACCGCGTCGAACAGGGGCCGCTTGTCGTCCTGCAGGTCCTTGTTGTAACCGGACGGCAGGCCTTTCAGCGTGGCCAGCACCGTCGTCAGGTTGCCAAGCATGCGTGCCGCGGACCCACGCGCGATCTCGAAGACGTCGGGATTCCGCTTCTGCGGCATCATGCTCGACCCGGTACTGAACGAGTCGCCGAACCGCGCGAAGCCGAATTCGCCCGAGCCAAAGAGGATCAGGTCCTCGGACAGCCGCGACAGGTGAGTGCCGACCAGCGACAAGGCGAACAACGTTTCGGCGACGAAGTCCCGGTCCGCCACTGCGTCGACACTGTTCTGCGAGATCACGTCAAAGCCCAGCCGGTCGCGCAGCAGCTCCCGTGAGATGGGGAAGGCGCTGCCCGCCACCGCGCCGCTGCCTAACGGTAATGACGACGCGGCCCGTGCTGCCGCGGCGACGCGCTGGCGATCCCGGGACAGCGGCCAGAAATGCGAGAGCATCCAGTGCGCGGCCAACACGGGCTGCGCCCGCTGCAGGTGCGTATACGCGGGCATGATGCCGTCGCCGAGTCGCTCGGCCTGCGCCAGCATGACCTCCTGCAGCTCGCGGATGGCGCGGTCCAGTCGACCGCAGGCATCCATCGTCCACAATCTCGTGGCGGTGGCCACCTGGTCGTTGCGGCTGCGGCCCGTGTGCAAGCGCGAGGCCGGATCACCGACCTCTTCGTGCAGCAGCCGGTCGATGAGCGTATGGATGTCCTCGTCCGCCGCCGCCGGTGTCACGCCGCCAGCCAGGCGGCGGCTCACCGCGTCCAGTCCCTGCACGAGGGTCCTGCTCTCCTCGGCCGGAATGACACCGGCCGCGCCTAACGCTTCGGCCCACGCCTGTGACAGGCGGATGTCGAACGGCCAGAGCCGGAAGTCGACACCGATGGACCGGTTGACCCGCTCGAGCAACGGACTGGGGCCGGCGGAAAACCGCCCGCCCCAGAGCTTATGCGACTGCGCCGTGCCGGAGGCGTCGTCGCCGCGCGTCACCGCGCGACAGCGTTGGGCCGCGATGCCCGCTCGGAGGCCGCGAGTTGCTGGTCCTTGAGGGCGCGCACACGTGCCGGAAGTCCGAAGAGCCGGATGAAGCCCGCGGCGTCGCTCTGCTGGTACACGTCGTCCTCGCCGAACGTCACGAACCGCTCATCATACAACGCCTGTTCGCTTTCGCGGCCGGCGATGATGATGTTCCCCTTGAAGAGGCGCAGCGTCACTGTGCCCGTGACACGCTGTTGCACCACGTTCACGAAGGCGTCGTAGGCTTCGCGCTCGGTCGTCCACCAGCGACCCTCGTAGACCAGGTCTGCATAACGCGGTGCCAGCAGGTCCTTGGCGTCCATGGTCCGTCGGTCGAGCACCAGCTGTTCGAGCTCGCTGAGCGCGGTATAAAGCAGCGTGCCGCCGGGCGTTTCATACACGCCGCGCGACTTCATGCCGACCAGCCGGTTTTCGACGATGTCGGCCCGCCCTACGCCATGCCGCCCGCCGATCCGGTTCAATTCCGTCAACAGGTCGACAGCGCCAAGCGCGCGACCATTCACCGATATGGGCGTCCCGCTCCGGAAGCCAATCGTAACCTCTTCCGGCTCTGCCGGCGCGTCCGCCGGATCGGTCGTCAGCAGGAACAGATCCTTTGGTGGTGCCTGGTTCGGATCCTCGAGCACCCCTCCCTCATGCGAGATGTGCCAGAGGTTTCGGTCCCGTGAATAGATCTTCGTCGTCGTCGCGGCGACCGGAATGTTGCGAGCGGCCGCGTAGGCGATTGCGTCTTCGCGGCTCCGGATGTCCCACTCGCGCCAGGGGGCGATCACCTTCAGCTCGGGCGCAAAAGCCATGTAGGTGAGCTCGAAGCGCACCTGATCATTTCCTTTCCCGGTGCAGCCATGTGCCAGGGCGTCAGCACCAACCGCCCGTGCGACCTCGACCTGTCTCCGCGCGATCAGCGGCCGCGCGATGGAGGTGCCGAGCAGGTACTTGCGATTGTAGATCGCGCCGGCGCGTAGCGTCGGATAGACGAACTCTTCGACGAATTCCTGGCGCAGGTCCTCTACGGTGCACGACACGGCTCCCGAGCGGAGGGCCTTCTCCACGATGCCGTCGAGTTCCCCCTCGCCCTGGCCGATGTCGGCGGCCACGCAGATGACTTCGGCGTCATAGTGCTCGCGGAGCCACGGCACGATGATGGAGGTGTCGAGCCCACCTGAATACGCGAGTACTATGCGCTGCATTTTCGAACTCCGTCGCAAGTCGTAAGGATTGTCAGGAGTGCATAATTAATCGAGAGCGGCGCCCGATTCAACGTGTCGGGCGACCCGCCTGAGTCACCGCTACACGCCGGATCGGGCCAGGCGTTCAAGTCGTTTTTCGAGGCGGTCCCGGGCCGCCGTCGATCGGCAGATGATGAGGATGGTGTTTTCGCCACCGATGGTGCCCAACACGTCCGGAAAGGCCTGTGCGTCGATCGCTTCCGCGATAGGTTGCGCCCCGCCGGCGATGGTCTTCAGCACGAGCAATTCGCCCACCCCGTCGCTCGACTCGAAGAACTGTGGCAGCACGTCTTCGAGTGCTGTCCGATGATCGTCCGTCATACTGTCAGGCGAGGCGTAGCGCGCACCCTCCGTCGTCGGGATGCGCGCAAGCCGCAGCTCGCGCAGGTCGCGTGACAGCGTGGACTGCGTGACCGCGAATCCGCGGTCTTCTAGCAATTGCCGCAGCTCTTCCTGGCTGGCGACTGGCTGCGCCGCCACCAGCTCGAGAATCACCTGCTGTCGCCGCTTCTTGTTCACGCGTGCCGGATCTCCGTGAGTCTCGCGACCGACGATAGCATTGCGGGTTGAGTGGTGTAAGCGGGCCCGAAACGGATTGTGTGGAGATACACAGCCGGATTGACTTCGCCCCGTTGCAATAATATGCATTAATCATGCATAGAATTCCCGTCGGCGTCCTCGGCGCCAGCGGCTACGCCGGTCGAGAACTGTGCGCGCTTGTCGCCGGCCATCCGCAATTCGAGCTCGTCTTCGCCACCGCCAACGAACGGCGCGGCGATCGGCTCGTGCTGCCGTCCGGCGACATCACGTTCGTCGCCACCGATGACGCCCCGCTTCAAAAGTCGGAGCTCGTGTTCAGCTCCTTACCACACGGCGCTTCGGCAGAGTGGGTCGCGCGTGCGCGGAGCGCAGGGGCGCGCGTTGTGGATCTGTCATCGGACCTGCGTCCCGGTCATGCCAGGGAGGATGTGCCGTACGGACTCACCGAACTGCATCGCGACGACCTGAAAGACGCGCCGCTTATCGCCAATCCCGGCTGCTACCCGACGGCGATCCTGCTCGGACTTGCACCTGTGATTCAGCAGGAGCTCACAGTTCCCGGAGCGCTGATTGTCGCCGACGCCGCCAGTGGCGTAACCGGTGCGGGAAATTCGCCACGCGCCGACATGCTGTTCGGCGAAGTGAGCGAAAACTTCCGCGCCTACTCGGTGGGGAACGAGCACCGGCACCTGCCGGAAATGCGGGCCACCATTTCACGATTGTGTGGCGACGTCGACCTGCTCTTCACGCCGCACCTGCTGCCTGTGGCGCGCGGCATCCTGGCCACGATCACCGTGCCGGTCACCGCGATTCCCGATGACCTGCTCGAGCCCTGGCGTCGCGCCTATGCCGACGAGCCGTTCATCGAGCTGTCGAACGACCTTCCTTCGATCAAGGACGTAGTCCGAAGGAACGTCGTCCGCATCGCAGTGCGGCGCGTGAGCGGCGTGCGCCAGCCAACGCTTCTCGTCTTTGCCGCCATCGACAACCTCGTGAAGGGAGCCGCCGGGCAGGCCGTGCAGAATGCCAACGTGTCGTTCAGGTTCCCCGAACCGATGGGACTGCCCGCGTGAAGCGCGTCGTGAAGATCGGTGGGCGTGCCCAGGCCGACCCCAAACTTCCGCGGCTGCTCGCGAATGTCGCCCTCAGTGGCGACGAGCTGGTGGTCGTGCACGGCGGCGGCGACGAAGTGACGGCGCTCCAGCGCCGACTTGGCTCGGAGCCCACGTTCGTCGGCGGTCGCCGGGTCACCACGGAGGCGGATATGGATGTGGTGCGCATGGTGCTGTCCGGAACCGTCAACAAGAGACTCGTCAGGCAGCTCATCGACGAGGGCGTCACCGCGGTCGGCATTTCCGGCGAAGACGGTGGCATCCTCCCGGCCCGCCTGCTCGATGACGGGGCGTTAGGCGCCGTTGGTGAACCGCTTGGAGCCAACGTGCGCCCCCTCGAAGCGCTGCTCGAGGCCGGGCTCGTCCCGGTCGTTTCGCCCGTCGGCCGGCACGCCGAAACCGGACAGGGACTCAACATCAACGGTGACGACGCCGCGGCAGCGATCGCCGGCGCGCTGCGTGCCGATGAACTGCTGCTGCTCGCGGACGTTCCCGGTGTGCTCGACCCAGACGGCGTGCTCGTGCCGGTGATCTCGATCGACGCGGTCGACGACATGATCGCCTCGGGCGTTGCTCGTGGTGGCATGTCGGCCAAGCTGCAGGCCGCCCGGCGCGCCCTCGCTGCCGGGGTCACCGCCGTCCGCATCAGTGACGTCACTGCGCTCGCCAATCCCGGAGTCGGGACCCGACTCACCAACGCCCACTCGCCCGCCTGACCATGGCCACCCTTATGGCACCATCTGCTGCGTCGACGCCAGTTCCCGGGGCGCTCCTGCCCGTGTACAAGCGCGCCCCGATCGAACTGGTACGCGGAGATGGCATCCGTCTCTTCGACGCCGGTGGCCGCGAGTATGTCGACTTCACCAGCGGCATCGCGGTGAACGCGTTAGGCTACGGCGACGAAGGCTTGCGCCAGGCCATGCACGAAGCGGCCGACGGGTTGGTGCACGTCTCGAACCTGTTCCGCACGGCGCCGGGCGAGCTGCTGGCCCAGCGGCTCGTCGACCTTTCGTTCGCCGACCGCGTGTTCTTCTGCAATTCCGGCGTAGAAGCGAACGAAGGTGCGTTCAAGTTCGCGCGCCGCTGGGCCCGGGCCGTGGGTACACTCGCCAAACATGAGATCCTCGGCGTTCGTGGCGCATTCCATGGCCGGTTGTTCGCCACCCTCGCCGCGACTGATCGGCCGTCATATCGCGCACCATTCCGACCCCTGGCCGGCGGCGTGTCGATCGCCGAGCGCGACCTCGAGAGCCTGGGACTTCTGCTCGAGCCCGAGACCGTCGCCGCACTCGTGATCGAGCCCATTCAGGGTGAGGGCGGTGTTCGGGTACTGGACGCGGGTTACCTGCGCGAACTCCGTGCGCTGACACGCGAGCGCCGGATCGCGCTGATCTTCGACGAAATCCAATGCGGACTCGGTCGCACCGGGCACCTCTTTGCGTACCAACGCGTGAATGTCGAACCGGACATGATGACACTGGCGAAACCGATCGCCGGGGGCCTGCCGATGGGCGCCATTCTCATTACGGAAGAGATTGCCGCCACCATCCAGCCGGGAGACCACGGAACGACGTTCGGTGGCGGGCCGTTCGTCGCATCAGTCGCTCACCACGTGCTGGAGCGCGTGTCCGACGCCGCGCTCCTTGAGTCTGTGCGCACGAACGGACAATGGCTTGGCGCGGCTCTGCGTGAAATGGCCAACAACACTGCACGAATTCGCGACGTGCGCGGCGTGGGCTTCATCTGGGGCATCGACGTGCACGAACCCGCGGGCGACGTCATCGCCCGCGCGCGCGATGAGGGTCTGCTGCTCGTCAGCGCCGGCGATTACACGCTGCGCATCCTGCCGCCGCTCGTGGCGACCCGTGGCGACCTCGAAGAGGGACTGCACCGGCTGCAGCGCGCGTTAGGCTGATTTCCGGCTGTCGCGTGAGGCCGATGGGTGGCGCCATCGGCGACGCCGCTCCATCGTCATGCATGACCCCACCCCGGTTCAAGCCGCTCGAGTTCACCCGGCTCCAGCCCGACGAGGTCGTCCAGCGCGCGCGGGACTTCTACTCGGCGATGTCACGACGGCGCACCACGCGGCACTTCGCTCCGGACACCGTTCCACGTGAAGCGATCGAATTCGCCATCCGTACCGCTGGAACGGCGCCGAGTGGTGCCCATCAGCAACCATGGACGTTTGTGGCAGTTTCAGAGCCGGAGCTGAAGCTCCGAATTCGCGACGCCGCGGAAACAGAGGAGCACCAGAACTATCACGGCCGGATGCCTCCGGAATGGCTGGAGGCGCTGGCCCCCCTGGGGACCGACGAACACAAGTCGCACCTGACCGACGCGCCGTGGCTCGTTGTGGTGTTCCGAAAGTCCTTCGGATTCAACGCCGACGGCTCCAAACGCCCGTTCTATTACACGCAGGAGTCTGTCGGGATAGCCATCGGTTTCTTCATCGCCGCCGTACACATGATGGGGCTCGTTACCCTCACCCATACGCCCAATCCCATGGGCTTCCTGTCCGAGCTGCTCGAACGGCCACCGAACGAAAAGGCATACCTCATTCTTCCGGTGGGCTATCCGGCTCCCGACGCGCGGGTTCCTGACATCGACCGCTTACCATTGTCGGACATTGCCCTGTGGAAATAGGTGCACCCCCAGGGGGTTGTCGGCCGGGTCGGGGGCACGAATCTGGCAAGAGTGCTGCTGGACCCCGGTTCAGCGGGGTACATTCCCCGGCCATGGCGAGACTGTCCTTTTCCAGCTTCGCGGTTCTCCCGCTCGTGATGTCGGTCGCGTGCGCGCAGCCGCGCGCGTCGGCGCAGCCGACGGTCCCCGCTCAGTCGACCGAGAGTGCTGAGTCGTCGACGACGGCGCAGTCAGCGCCGCAGCGTCCAACGCTGGTCGTGATGCTTACGATCGACCAGATGCGCCCCGACTACCTCACGCTCTGGGAGAAGCAATTCAACGGTGGACTTGCGCGCCTGCTTCGTGGAGCCGTGTACCTCAACGGGTTTCAGGACCACGCCAACACCGAAACGGCGCCGGGGCATGCGAGCACGCTGTCAGGCCGGTTTCCGAAGAGTACGGGCATCGTATCGAACGTCGAAGGTGTGTACGACAATCAGTCGCAGCTGATCGGCGCGCCCGGCGACCCGGCGTCTCCTTACCGGTTCCGCGGTAGCACGCTGATCGATTGGATGCGGAGCGCCAATCCAGCCGCCAAGGCACTTTCCGTGTCGCGGAAGGATCGCGGCGCGATTCTTCCTATAGGCACTTCGAAGCAATCGGTGTTCTGGTATGCTCGGAGCCGCGGGATCTTCACCACCTCCCGGTACTACGGCGATTCGCTGCCCACCTGGGTGCAAGCGTTCAACGGTCGCCGGCTTCCGCATGCGTGGGCGGGGAGGTCCTGGGATCTTCTCCTGGACGCCTCGCAGTATCCGGAAAACGATTCGGCTCCGCATGAAAGCGGGGGCCAGGATTACACATTCCCGCATACACTCCCATCGGATCCGGCAGCGGCAGCGGCAGGCTTCCCGAGCGTTCCGTTCATGGATCAGCTGACACTGTCCTTCGCGCTGGAAGGCGTTAGGCAGATGAAGCTGGGCGAGGGCACCGGCACGGACCTGCTGGCGGTTTCATTATCAACCACCGACGCGATCGGACATCAGTATGGACCGGACTCGCGTGAGATTCATGACCAGATCGTCCGGCTCGACCGTTACCTCGGCGCGTTCTTCGATACGCTCTTCACGCTACGCGACTCAACGCGAATCGTTGTCGCATTCACCTCCGATCATTCCGTGACGCCGCTGCCGGCGTCGAAGTCGCGCTATCCGAACCAGGGCGCCGGAAAAGTGAACATCCGTCCGGCAGTCGTTCCCCTGTTCGCCAGCCTGCGTGCCGCCGGTGTGGATACAGGAACCTTCAGGTTCGATGACGACGGCGTTCTGTACCTTGACGAAGCGGCGCTCACGCGCCGCGGCCTGCGGCTGGAGGCTGTAGCACGAACCTTCGCGACCGAAGTGATGAAGGTGCCTGGGGTTCTCCGGGTTGACCGCGTCGCCACGCTGGCGACAAAAGACACCACTACGGATTATGTCGCGCGACGCTGGCTGCACATGCTGCCGCCCGACTTGAACGCCGCCGCAGTGGTCACCCTGAAGCCGTACTGGTACTGGACCGGCGTGAACTTCGCGACGCACGGATCTCCACACGACTCCGACGCCAACGTGCCCATCATCTTCTACGGAGCCGGAATCAAGCCTGGCCGCAACTCCAGAAAGGCGAATGTCGTGGACATCGCGCCGACGCTGGCTGAAATCATCGGGGTACGGCCGACCGAAACACATCTCGACGGGCGTCCGCTTCGCGACGCGATCAAGCCGTGATCTAGATGCGCCCCAGGGAGCTCGCGTCGATCGAGCGCGCGCGCTTTGGTCCACTCAGGACGCTGAACGTTCGTGTCAGCTTGCTCAGCGGAGAAGAATCCGCGCGACGCGTGGAGTCGTGGCTGCGATCAAAACAGGTCGAGCTGAGCGGCGACGTTCTGATCATCACCGGACGCGGCGCGGGAAGTATCGGCGGCGTTCCGGTGATCAAGGAATCGACGCTACGCGTATTGAATCGTCTGCGGCGCGCGGGAGTGATTCATGCGTTCGGCGAGGACACCGCCGGCTCGTTCGTTGTGCAATTGGCGCCCCTTCGCTCACTCCTCGAGGCACCGGCGCGAAGGAAAGGGTCGCGGTCCTCCCTTCCGAAAACGAAAGCAAACATTCAGGGCCTGAAGTCCGAGACGCGCGACCAGCTTCACTATCTCGCGAGTCGAGCGATTGACGCCCTCGGCGTGAAGAAGCCATCCGAAAGCCAGATCCTGACGGAAATGGAGCGGCACTTCTCGGTGTTTGCCCGGACTGCGCCGGTTGGTGTCGACATCGATCGCTGGCTCAACTCAGCTATCTCCAAGGCACTCATCGAGTACGCTGAAGAGGACCGGTAACTCCGGTCGAGAGTTTTGAGGGTTACTCACATTCTTTACCGTCTCGCGGATAGCGCTGACGGCGGAGTGACTGCCATTGGCGGCCGGAATGATGGCGACTGCATTTCCCCATAAATGCCTCCTTGAAAGGCACTTACAGGCTCCAGTACAGGCACGGACAGCTCCGGTACCACCGCGTCCGAAACGATAGGCGTGACTGAGCGAGGAGGCTCTAGCGATGTCACTGCAACGCGAGCCGAACTTCCGGTGCTGGAAGGTGTTACGCCGCAACAGTGGCAGCCGACGCTGATCGCTAAATCGACCAGAACGGGCTGAGACGACAATAGGTGCTGGGCAAGCTCCAAGGCGAGGTCCGGCCCGTCGACCTCGGAGAGAAGCATTTCGTGGCAGCGCAGCCACAACGGTTCGGGTGACGGACACCCACCCGGCAGGCTTATCTGTCTTCGACGGTCTGCAGGTAACCGGTCAACGAAGGAATCGGGTTGCTCATCAAGTTGGATCCCCCGGTCGCGAAGGATTTCGAGAAAGACCGTGGGCTCGTAGGTGACGTCGTAATCCTCGGAATCCGCCCCGGGGCAGCGGCCGACGTACGTAAGCGATCCGAGTCTTTGACCGATGCTGGCGCGAAGATGTCGCGCAACTGCAGATGGCGGCGATGCCAGCGAGAGCATCACTTCCGACAAATCACTACCAGACAGGAGCAAACGCTGTCGAACGAGGGGGCACGCACAAAACACCGCCTGCTTCGGCGAGCCTGTTTCGAGGCTGCGGAGGGCGGCTTCGGCGACGAGTTCGTCGCCCCAGGAGAGCGGCACAACCAGGTCGAACCCAAGCGCCCCGCAGGCGTGCGCCAATTGGATTGGCCTCGCCGGCAGTGCTTCGATTACTGTGTCTGTGCCGACCACTAGAACCGCCAGCGTTTCTGGCGACTTTCTGAATTGCGACTCCATCCCGTCCCTGGCAGCCGAGCCCGCCACTTCAGGGTAAGCAAACGCTGCGCCAGCGAAGTGTCCAGAATAGAAGGGCGTATATTGCGCGCATGTCGTCAGATGGAGCTCGACAGTCACCCCGGGTCGAGGCGCAAAGGCGGGTCGGCCTCAGACCGGATGAGCTTGCACGCTACGGTCGTCACCTCACCCTGCCCGAATTCGGGCTGGAAGGTCAGCAGCGGCTGAAAGCGGCCAGAGTCGCCGTCGTTGGTCTGGGAGGACTAGGCTCCCCTGCTGCCCTGTATCTCGCAGCCGCCGGCATCGGCACCATGGGGTTGATCGATGGAGATCGGGTCGACCTGACCAACCTCCAGCGGCAGGTTCTCTACGACGACGCCGACGTCGGTTCACCAAAGGTGGACGTGGCTTCGAGACGCCTCGCCCGGATGAACCCCGACGTTCAAATCCGGTCGTTTGCGACCCGGCTGGACTCAGGAAACGCCCTCGAGATCCTCCAGGACTTCGATATTGTCCTCGACGGCTCCGACAATTTTCCGACGCGGTATCTCGTAAACGACGCGACCGTGCTGCTCGGCATTCCGAGTGTTCACGGGAGCGTTCTCCGATTCGAAGGTCGTATCTCCCTTTTCGGTACCGAGAACGGGCCATGTTACCGGTGCCTGTATCCGGAGCCGCCCCCACCCGGGGTCGTTCAGGATTGCCAGGACGCCGGCGTACTTGGCGTAATGCCCGGCCTTATCGGTGTGCTGCAGGCAACAGAGGTAATCAAGACGATTTGCCGGTTAGGCGAATCACTGGCGGGCCGGCTGCTCATCGTCGACGGGCTCGGTCTTCGCTTCCGCACGTTCAGCATCGCGAAAAACCCGGCTTGCCCGGCCTGCTCAACCCGCGCATTACGAGCACTGATCGACTACGAAGCCTTTTGTGGCACCGGAACGCGCGTCCCCGCGGTTTCCCCATCCGGGGCGCTTCAGCACCTAACGCGTGACACCCAGGTGCTCGACGTGCGAGAACGATGGGAGTTTGAAATCGGGCATCTTCCGGGTGCGCGGCTGGTGCCGCTGGCGCAACTCGAGAACCATCTGGCGACACTCGATCCCGGACGAGACATCCTCGTCTATTGTCACCACGGATCGCGCAGCGCGGCGGCGGTCACCCGGCTGCAGGCTGCCGGCTTTACCCGCGTGTCGCACCTCGAGGGCGGGATTGACCGCTGGAGCGCCGAGGTCGACGACAGCATTGCGCGGTACTAGGCGGCCCACGTTAGGCATCATGACGGGAACCTGCGCGTCAGCATGAAATCGAGCGTCGTGGAAAGGGTGGCCAACGGCATCAACCCGTGCGCCGAGCCGGCGTCGTTCATCGCAGGCGCTGAGCCCGTCTCGCTCGATGGCGGGCGGCGCGGCGTACTCCTCCTTCACGGGTTCGGAGACACGACACAATCGGTGCGTGGCCTGGCTCTGGCCCTGCATGCCAGAGGTTGGACTGTTCGCGCGCCGGCGCTGACGGGACACGGCACGACACTCGACCTGTTCACGCGAGCACGCGCGGTCCAATGGCTCGCCGACGGACGGACGTCACTGCATCAGCTTCGCGCCCGGTGCGAGAGTGTCGCAATCATCGGCCAGTCCATGGGCGGCGCGCTGGCAACGATCCTCGCCGCGGAAGAAGAGATCGATGCGCTCGTCCTGCTCGTTCCGTTCATGAAGCTTTCGCCGCGTGCCACGGCACTCGCCGCGTTTCACAGGATTGTCGCCCTGGTCAAGCCGCTTCTGCGCTCGAAGTCCGAATATTCGATCCTCGACCCCGTCGCGCGGAGTCAGGCGTTAGGTAAAGGGGTGGCGACGCCGCGGCTGCTGCGCGAATTATCGGTGGTGGTGAGTCAGGCACGGCAGGCCGCACGGCAGGTCACGGCCCCCACCCTCGTCATCCACTCCCGGCGCGATCTGCGCATTGCGGTACGCGATGCGGAGAGGGCCTATGCGGCACTCGGTGCCGCCGAGAAACAGCTGGAATGGGTCGAACACAGCGGACATGTCATCTCCGTCGACCATGACCGGGAGGAGGTGACCTCGCGCACCATTGCCTGGTTGGAGGCGCATGTGCCTTCACCCGAGGCTGGGCCGTCCGCCTGATGATTAGATTCCGGCAGTTGATCTTCATGACGCATCTGTCCGGTCAGTCCGCTCCGTGCGGACCCAGGACCTGCAGGAATTCCTCTGACACGCACCATGCCTGACGTGACTTGTGCCCGTTGCAGCCAGACCCGCGCCGGATTCGAACGTCCTCCGTTCCCGGGGACCATTGGCGCGCGCGTCGTGGCGGAAATCTGTCAGACGTGCTGGGGCGACTGGTTGAAGCAGCAGACGATGCTCATCAACCACTACGGGCTGAACGTGATGGATCCGCAGGCTCGCGCATTCCTCACGCGCAACATGCAAGCCTTCCTCTTCAAGAGCGGCGGCGGCGAAGACGTCGACACGTCGAAGCAGGGAACTATCAACTGGTGAACTCAGGCGAGCGACATCCCGGACCAGGAGCGTTGCCGTGAAGCGGATCCCGAATATTCTCATCGCGCTCTCGTTCCTTTCCGGCGCGTGTGCCACCAGCAGCAGCACCACGACGACGGCAACGGCTCCGCGAAGCGCGGAACGGAGTGGCGCGTCCTGGGCCGATTCAATCATCGCGGCCATGCCGGTGCGTGACCGGGTGGCCCAGCTCATCTGGCCGTTCGTGTTAGGCGATTACGTGCCCGAAGGCAGCACTGAATGGGCGCGGATCCGACGGCTGGTCACCGAGCATCACGTGGGCGGCTTCATCGTGTCGGTCGGGTCACCGATCGACATCGCCGCCAAGATGAACGCGTTGCAGGAGCTGAGTGCCCTGCCGCTGCTGGTGAGCGCGGACCTGGAAACGGGCGTGGGATTCCGCGCCCGCGGCGGCTACTTCCTGCCTAACGCGATCGACCTGGGTGGCGCCACGTCATTTCCCTGGCAGATGGCCCTGGGTGCGGTTCGCGACACGTCCCTGGCGTACGGGATGGCCAGAGTCACTGCGCGCGAGGCGAGGGCACTGGGGATCCACGTAGCCTTCGGACCGGTGCTCGACGTCAACAACAATCCGGCGAATCCTGTCATCGGGGCCCGCAGCTACTCCGAAGATCCGGCACTCACGGCCCGGCTCGGCGCTGCCTTTGTGCGCGGGCTGCAGGACAACGGCATGCTCGCGACGGGCAAACATTTCCCGGGGCACGGCGACACCGAGACGAATTCACACCTCGCACTGGCGATGGTGAGTGCATCGAAGAGCCGGCTCGATTCGGTTGAGTTGGTGCCGTTCCGCGCAGCGGTGCGCGCGGGCGTAGGCGCGATCATGACCTTCCACGGATTTCTCCCCGCCCTCGATTCCAGCGGAGTTCCAGCCACGCTCTCCCCGCTGGTGATGACCGACCTGCTGCGCAAGGACATGCGCTTCGACGGCTTGTTGATCACCGATGCGATGGACATGGCGGGCGTCATCGATCGATTCGGGGCCGTTGAAGCGGCGAAGCGCGCGATCGCGGCGGGCAACGACATCCTCCTCATGCCCGCGGATGTGCCGGGGGCGATCGACGCGGTCGTCGCTGGACTGAACGAAGGCCGATATACGGAAGCCCGGTTGAACGAGTCGGTCCGACGAATCCTGCTCCTCAAGGATAAAATGGGGTTGCGACGCCAGCGAACGGTTCCGCTGGAACGCGTCCGATCAGTTGTTGGCGACTCTGCGCACGTCGCGCTTGCGCAAACAATCGCGGACCGGGCGGTCGTCCTCGCCCGAGACAGTGGCACGCTTGTGCCCTTCCCAGGGGGCGCCGCGCAGTCGCGCGTCCGCTCGGTGACCTACGCGCGCCGTCCTGATCTTGGGGCCGGCACGGCGTTCAACGCCGAATTACGGCGGCTCAACGTGCGCCTGACGACGACGTACGTGAACGCCGACGACAGCCTGCCGAATCTCGATTCATTCCTGGCATCGATCGAGCCGGAGGATATCGTGGTCCTCGGGTCATACGTGAACATCAGCTCCACCACGGCGACGGCAGGTGCGCCGCCGGCGTTCGAAGCATTGATTCGCGGGATCCGCGCGAAGACATCGAGAGTGATTCTCGTCGCATTCGGCTCACCCTATGCATTACTGCAGGCGCCCGAGACACCATCGTATCTCGTGTCATGGGGCGGATTCGCGGCATCGCAGCGCGCAGCGGCGCGCGCATTAACTGGAGATATCGGCATCACCGCGACGCTGCCTATCTCGATTCCGCCGCTCCTTCCGTTCGGCGCCGGCGAGCGCCGGACCGCACGACGCCAGTAGGTGCATCGCCCGCTCGCCCGCTTGCGCGTCGGGCCTTGACATTAGTCTCAATCTGAGACTTATTCGCAGCCCCTATGAGCGACGGTCTCGCACGGTCTTCGCGCCCGGCCGGTTCGGCAGCGGTTTCGATCGACCTCGTGCTGGTGACGTATCGCGACCGTCGACTGCATGTTCGCGCCGAGTCGGGAGTGAACAAAAAGGGACTGATGTTGCCGTGGGGTACGCCGGCGCGTGGTGAAGCGCTCGACGCCGGCGCCGCGCGCATCGCCAGGCGCACCCTCGGCGCCACTCCCGCCTGGATCGAGCAGGTCGGCGCCTTTGCCGACGCATCCGCACACCCGGGCGGTTCGTCCCTGTCAGTGTGTTATGCCGGGCTTGTGCCGTGGACCGAATCGGAACTCTGGCGAGACGCACAGTCGCTGACGATGCTTGGCGGCCGGCAACGTCGCATGGTTACGGCGACCCTGGCTGCGCTTCGAGCCCGACTCGAACAGGCCCCCGTGGTGTTTTCCCTTTTATCACGAGAGTTCACGCTCTCCGAGCTTCAGCAGGCGTACGAGACGTTGCTGGTCCGCCGGCTTCACAAGGCGAGTTTCCGGAGGGCGTTGCAGGCGGCTTTCCTCGTGCAGCCGACCGGTGAGTGGCGCAGTGAAGGTCGTGGACGACCCGCGCAGTTGTATCGATATGCGCCACGGAAAAGAAAAAACACGCGCCGCGGTGTGCGACTCGACCAGCTCTGAAGGGAACTGAATTCGCCATCGCGCGTACGCATGAGTGCGACGTGAGCGTGACACGCGCGTGACGTGACTGCACGAAGTTCACTGCAGGTCCGTGTGCGCGTACGCACACACGGCTCAGCCTGATCGGTATTATGATTAGTTGCAAAGTGTGAATTAGACACAAAACTGGAGGCGTCAATGCTCGCCTTCCTCGATTCGCTCTGCGCCGCACTCATTTCACGGGACGCGATCCGGATCCGCCAGTTGCTGGCGCACCCGCTCTCCCGTGCCCTCCCTCGGGCCGTGCGTGAGGAAGCACATGCCATCGCCGGTGGAGCGCCGCGTGGATATACTACGCCGCTTCAGGCGATGCGACTCTATCACCAGACGGCGCACTTGCTCGGTGTGCGATCGGATCCGGCGATTCGCCGACCATCAAGGGAAACGAGTCGACGCCAGATCGACCTGCCACTCGATGCGCTGGTCACCAGATAAAGCGAACGCCCCGGTTTAGCCGGGGCGCTTTTGTTCTGATCTCGAAGCGGCTTAGAAGCTCGCGCGTCCGTCCGATTTCCAGCGAAGCAGCGCGCGAGCAACCGCCACATTGTCGGCGGCAATCGCGAGGAGCTGCGCAAAAACGCTCTGCCGCGTTCCTCCTTCGGCCTGCGCCACGATCGGAGGGGTGTGACCATCGCGTCGCACAGGATCGGAACGGCGTTCGACGGCCACGTACGCACGATGCACGCCTGGCGAGGACGGAGATTCCAGGTCCACGTTCACGAAGCCGCCCCCCGGGAGCGTCCGTCGATAGAGAGTCTTGTCGGAGGGCATCAAAGGCACCGTAGGCTACGTCAGTCCACTTTGCAGACGACTGAATCCTGCCGATCGTGACACGAAAACGAAAGAATAACCACCCTCTGCGGATCAGTTTGGTTAAATAAACGCGCCCCGCAGTGCTGCGGGACGCGTTCAAAAGCTCAGACTGGGCATCAGACCTTGACTACATCCGCTGCCTGCGGGCCCTTCTGGCCCTGTACGATTTCAAACTCCACACGGTCACCCTCAGCCAAAGACTTGAATCCAGACGACTGAATGGCGCTGAAGTGGACGAACACATCGGGACCGCCCTCATGCGAGATGAAACCGAACCCCTTGGCGTCGTTGAACCATTTCACGGTTCCCGTAATGCGTGCCATTTCTGCTAACTCCTCTCCTGCCCCGTCGGGCCGATGTAAAGAAACGATTCGTACTCGACGTCCCGACGGCGTGCCGTGCCTGAACGGGTTGTGCGGGTACCGGACTCCAGGATTTCAAGCGTCCTGGCGCGCTTCAAGCAAACCGCTCCCGGATTAGACACGGGAGCGATGACTTCAATCCACACCTGCAGCGTTTTTTTGATCCCGAGTTATCTCAGGCGGCGCCAGCGATATAGCGCGCGATTCGGCCGCACGACGTGCACCGAAGTGTCACATGGGAGTGCGGAGCGGGCGGCATAATGGATGGTGAACGTTCGATATTTCCTGAGCACGACGGGCAACTAAGTGGAGAACCCGTGCGGTCGCTCGCGATCAAATGCAGCGCCTGCGCGGGGTTATACGTCGCCGGACGAGGCTTGCGCATGACTCCTCCAAAACTGTAAACCCGACTCGAGCTTGCCGGAGTCGGTGTTGAAAACTAACCGGCTTGGAGCCCAGATCCAAGTTGCGACCCGTGTGCGTCGATTCACGGCTGCAAGAACGATGAATCGCAACGCAACCAAGCGAGCTACGCGACTGGAGCGAGTATCGTTGGATAATCACTCATAAACGATATCGCCTTCGGCATCGAGCGCCAGCTCACCCTCGAGACCACACACTCCGCAGATACGAGTCACGGTCCAGACCGCGCCAAGTTCCGCGGTATGAGACGGCACTGACGGCCGGACGACGAGTTTCTTGAAAGTGTATTCGAGACACCGACTGCACGGGTGACTCCGCGCGATTCGTTCGGCGCGTGCGTGATCAATCGGCGCGGGCAATCCCTAGCCTCGGTCCGGTTTCTTCAGGTCCAGCGGTCCGGCGCCGAGGGCCCCGCGGGATTCGGGGGCCCCGGCAGCGCCGCCGCTCGCTTTCAGTACTTCGCGAAGGCCACCGAGAGCGCCCATGACCCCAGCGGCCTCAACCGGAAGAAATACCGTTGAGCCCTTACCCTGCGCGATCGCTGGAAGTGCGTCCAGATACTTCTGGCCGAGCAAATACATCGCGGCCTGACCCTCGGGGAGGGACGCCGCGATCCGCTGCAATGCTTCGGCCTCCGCCTGCGCGGTGGTCAGTCGCGCTTCAGCCTGTCCCTGTGCGCGCAGAATTGCCGCTTCCCGTTCGCCCTCGGCGCGACGGATCTGCGATTCGCGAACACCTTCGGCTTCGAGAATCGCGGCCCGCTTCCCGGCTTCGGCATTGGTGACGGCGGCACGGCGTTCGCGTTCCGCCCGCATTTGCAGCTCCATCGCTTGCTGAATGTCAGTCGGCGGTTCGATCGCCTGAAGCTCCACCCGCGTGACATCGACGCCCCATCCAATCGATGCCTCTTCGATGACTTCTCGCATCCGCCTGTTGATCATCTCGCGGCTGGCCAGCGTAGAATCCAGCTCCATTTCACCGACGATCTGTCGCAACGTTGTCTTGGTCAGCGTCTCCAGCGCATAGGGGAGATTCTGTACCGAATACGTGGCTTTCTGCGGATCGGCAATGCGGTAGTACAGCACCGCGTCGATGTCGATCGTGACATTGTCTTTCGTGATGACGGGCTGGCTCGGGAAGTTCAGCACCTGCTCCCGTAAATCGATCCGTGAGGCAGACGCGGACGTAATGCGGCGCACGCCGGCGACGTCATTTTCTGAATATCGGACGTCCAGGTGGCGAGGCCGTTCAATAAAGGGCACCAACACGTTCAGGCCCGACCGCGCGACTCGATGGAACCGGCCAAGTCGCTCGACGACGATCACCTCGGCCTGCCCGATGATCTTCACGGACCGGACGATTATGGCGAGCACGATGGCCCCGATGATCCCCAGCGTCAGCATGCGGACTCCCTGTTCGGCAGCGATCAGCGATCAGCGAATGGCGACAACGAACACCATTCAGTCACGACGATCAAGGCCGGCCTTCCTTCCGGTGAGCTCAGTCCTTCCAATCAGCGATGAAAAGGTTGGTGTCGCCCTCCCTGCTGTTTCCGCGATTCGAGGCCCAGACAATGCGGCGTCCATCGGGACTGAACATCGGAAAGCCGTCGAACTCCTGGTGGTTCGTGATCTGCTCGAGTCCCGTGCCATCGAGGTTGACCAGGTACAGCTCGAAGTTGCGGCTTCTCGGGTTCTTGTAGTTGGAGGAAAAAATGATCCTGCGTCCATCGGGCGTCCACGACGGCCCGAAGTTGGCGCCGCCAAGCGAGGTGATCTGCCGTTGATTGCTGCCGTCGGCATTCATCACCCACAGTTCCATTCGGCTCGGCCGCACCATGCGTTGCGCGAGCAGATTCCGGTAATCGGCAAGTCCGGCCGAATCAGGCGGATGCCAGGCCCGATAGACGATCTTCGTTCCATCGGGTGACCACCAGGGGCCGCCATCGTAGCCCGGTGCCGTCGTCAGGCGGCGTACGTCCGTGCCATCCACGTTCATCGTGTAGATGTCGAGGTCCCCGTCCTTCAGGGACGTGAACACGATGCGGCGCCCATCGGGCGATAGTACGCCTTCGGCGGTGTAGACGTCGTAGTTCGTTAGGCGCCGGAGGCCGCTGCCATCACGGCCGGCCGTGTAGATGTCGAATCGATCGAGTCCCCACACGTAGCCTTTCGACGGATCTGGCCGCGGTGGGCAGGTCGAATCATGGGCGTGCGACGAGGCGAAGAAGAGGCGCTGGCCATCGGGAAGGAACCAGCCGCAGGTCGTCTTTCCTTTGCCATTCGACACTCGCGTCAGTCCGCTGCCGTCGATGCGCATCACGTACTGCTGGTCGCAGGCGCGTCCGTCGCGTGTCGACTGAAACGTCAGCCACTGACCATCGCGGCTGAAATACGCCTCGGCGTTTTCTCCACCAAACGTGACTTGGCGGATCGAGGCGAAATGGCGCTCGCCGTCCTGTGGTGCGACGTCGCGGCCCTGAGACGGGCCGCCGGGAGAATGAAACGCCGCCACGAGAATCGTGGCGGCGCCCAGAACAGACTTTGTCATGCGTGCAATTTATCGCTTTGCGGTCACCAGCGCGAAGAGGTCAGCCTGTGTATTACCGCGGCGAAGCAGGTCGAGCGCCTTGGCGAGCTGTGGGTCGTCGTCGATGGTTCGGCGGCGGGCCGTGGAATCGCCAAACGCAAGCCGGGTGACCCTGATCTCGAGTTCGCGGTCGATTGACCGAGCCGCACCATTGAACAGCGCACGGTCGACCTCGATTCCCTTGCTCTGGAACCGGCGATACAGCTCTTCCCGCCACGCCGGCTGAACGGTGAAATCGGGCTTCACCTTGTCTTTCAGCTCGATCGCGTAGTCGTACATGATGACATACATGTCGGTCGACTTCGCTGCGGTCGCCTTCCGGTACTCCTGCTCGGCCGTGGTGAAGGTATCGGGCTTCACGATCACATCGGGCGTAACGGCGCCACCGCCGTAAACCACTCGACCCGCATCGGACTTGAACGTCGGACGCTTGCTCAACTCGAGCGAGTCGTGGTCGACCTCGACCCAGTTGCCATCCTCGGTCAGGACACGCTCCTTCTGGATTGAACGACCCGAGGGGGTATACCACTTGCCCGTGGTCATTTTCAGCGCATACCCGCCATCGAGGTTGAAGACCGTCTGGACCAGGCCCTTACCGAACGACGTCGTGCCGACAATTACCGCACGGTCGTGGTCCTGAAGTGCCCCAGCGACGATTTCTGATGCCGACGCAGAGTACTGATCCGTCAGGATGACGAG
>DASRPK010000289.1:0-25283 GCA_035646395.1 Gemmatimonadaceae bacterium
CGCGGTCGAGCCACGGAGCTCATCATCTCCGGTGGGTTCAACATTTATCCCCGCGAAATCGAGGAGTTGCTGCTCGAACAGGACGGTGTCCGCGAAGCGGCCGTCGTTGGCGCCCCGGACGAGCGCCGTGGCGAAGTTCCCGTGGCTTACGTCGTCGTGGATAGCGGTGTCGATGTCGACCGGCTCCGCGACCAGTGCACCCGGAGCCTCGCCTCGTTCAAGGCTCCCCGGGCCATCATCAAGGTCGAGGAATTGCCCCGGAACGCGATGGGCAAGCTGCAGAAGCATCTCCTGCCCGTGCCGTCGGCGTGAGCCCGGCGATCCTTTCGCTCATCGCCCTGCTGGTGGCCATCGCCCTGTCGATGGCTTCAAAACTGAACGTCGGTGTGCTGGCCATGGCGTTTGCCTGGCTGATCGGGACCTACGTTGCCGATTGGCGGGTGGAGCAGGTTGCCGCCGGCTTTCCGTCGTCGCTGTTCCTGACGCTGACCGGCGTCACGCTCCTCTTCGCCCTCGCGGAGAGCAACGGAACGCTGGAGAGGGTGGCGCACCGCGCGGTGGGCCTCGCCCGCGGGAAAACGCGGCTCATTCCGATTCTGCTGTTTCTGATCGCGTTCCTTCTGTCATCGGTCGGGCCGGGGGCAATCACGACGGTCGCATTGCTGATTCCCATAGCGATGGCGGTCGGGACGCGCGCCGGTGTTCCGAAATTCCTGACTGCGCTTGCGGTGGCCAATGGCGCAAATGCCGGGAACCTGTCGCCGATCAGTGCCATCGGGATCGTCGCCAACACGAAGATGGCCGAAGTCGGCCTGGGTGGTCACGAATTCAAGGTGTGGATGACCAACCTGTTCGCGCATGTGCTGGTGACGGCCGTCGCCTATGTCTTGTTAGGCGGTCCGCGCCTGCAACCGGCCGCGAGCGGTAGCGCGACGGTGGTCGCCGAGCCGTTCGAGCGGAAGCACTGGCTGACGATCGCCATCATCACCGCGTGGATCGCGGGAGTCATCGGCTTGAAACTCAGCGTTGGCCTCGCCGCGTTCCTCGCGGTTTGCGTGCTGGTGCTGATTGGCGTGGCCGACGAGACGGCAGCGATGAAACGCGTGCCGTGGGGCGTGATCATCATGGTCTGCGGCGTCACGGTCCTGATCGCCGTTCTCGAGAAGACGGGTGGCATGGACCTGTTCACGTCGATGCTCGCCCGTCTCGCGAACCCGGCGACGGTGAACGGCGTCGTGGCCTTCGTCACGGGGCTCATCTCGAGCTGGAGCAGCACGGCCGGCGTCGTCCTGCCCTCGTTCCTGCCGACGGTGCCGGGACTGGTGGAGAAAGTGGGTGGCGGCGATCCCCTGGCGGTGGCGCTGAGCATCAACGTCGGGTCAGCGATGGTGGACGTGTCACCGCTGTCGACGTTAGGCGCGTTGTGTGTGGCGACGGTCGCGGATCCCGCCGAGGCGCGGGTGCTGTTCCGGCAGTTGTTGTTCTGGGGGCTCTCGATGAGTCTCGTGGCCGCGCTGTTGTGCCAGTTGTTCGCGGGGATTCTCGCTCGGGCTTAGCGTGTCTGGTCTTCCAAAGACTTTGACACGGGGGTCACGGAGATCACGGGGGCCAGCCTGATCATTCGAGAGCCGTCTCGTTAGGGTTGCCTCCGTGACCACCGTGATCTCCGTGTTAAGGGCTTTTACGGGACCAGAGAACGAGCGGAGAAGGCCGTTTACGATGTCGACGCCAGTCGGTATTCCTGGAAGCCTTGGCCAACGCACTATCTTGCGCACATGACTGCACGCTACGTCGCCCTGACACTGTTCGTTCCGGTGCTGTTTTCCTTGCAGCAGGCCGGCGCTCCCGAGATGGTAGGCAACGCCACGGTCGATTCGGCCGCGGTCGCGCGGTACTCCTATGCACGTGCTACGGCCGCGCTCCGTCGCAATGACCTGACTGCCGCGCGCTTCGAGGCGGGGCGGGCGGCGAAGGCGTGGCCGACACAGCCCGCGTACCAATGGGCGCGGGTCGCCATCGGGGTGCGGATGCGTGACACCGCCACGGTGCTCGATGCGTTGACTCGTTATGCAGACCTGGGGCTCGGCCGCAACCTGACCGCGGACACCGCCCTCGCGCGGTACCTGTCGCTGCCGGCCTTTCGCGACGTGGCGGCCCGCCATGCGGCCCAGTGGGCGCCGATCACGCGCGGGCGGGCGATCATGGTGCTGCCCGACTCCACGTTTTTCCCGGAAGGCATGGATGTCGATACGCGAACAGGACTTTTTTACGTTACCAGCATCCGGCATCGCACCATCGCCGAATTGACGCCGCGGGGCGACTACATCCGGGAACTGCTGCCGCGGAGCGGCGTCGGGCTGGGGGCGATCCTCGGCGTTCGCGCCGATCCGCAGCGTGGTGTGTTATGGGTCACGATGTCGGGCATCCCCCAGATGGAGGGGTACCAGGGGAGCGACTCGCTCGTGCACGCGCTGCTGCGCATCAGCCTCCCCCAGGGAGAAATCGATGGCCGGTGGGACCTGCCGGTGACCGCCGGCAGCCACACGTTAGGCGACGTGGGCATCGGGCCGCTCGGCGACGTCTTTCTCAGCGATTCCCGCGACCCGGTGCTCTACCGCCTGCCGGCGGACGGCGGTGGGCTGCAGCCGATCAGCCATCCGCTGTTCCGGTCGCTGCAGGGCGTGGCGCCGGCCGCCGGCGCGCGGGTGGTGTTCGTCGCCGACTACTCGCACGGGATCCTGAAGGTCGACGTGATCTCGGGCGAGGTGACGCGCGTGGCGGACGCGCCCGGGTCTACGTCGTTAGGCTGCGACGGCCTGACCTGGCACGACGGCGCGTTGATCGCGGTCCAGAACGGCGTCATACCGCCCCGCGTAATGCGGTTCGAGCTCGACAGCACCTGGACGCGGTTCGTCCGGGCCGACGTGATCGACCGGAACCTGCCCACCGCCGACGAACCGACGATGGGGACGATGGTCGGCGAGAACTTCGTCTACGTCGCGAACAGCCAGTGGGAAAAATACGACGAGGCGGGGGGGCTGCGCCGAGGGGCGATGCTGCGCAAGCCGGTCCTGATGTCGGTGAGCGTTAGGCGCTGACACAGAACCGCTGCGTGCTGATTGCTGATTGCTGCTGCATGTGCAGCGTGCTGGGGCTGGAGCTGGAGCAGCGTCACCCAGCACCAGGACGCAGCATGCAGCAGTAGCAATCAGCACGCAGCCGGCGGTTCAGCTGGCAGGTGTGGTCGTAACTTTCAGATACTTGGCATACCAATCCAGGTACCGCTGGTACCGGTCCTTCTGGTACGACGGCAGCGTGATGCCGTGGTTCTGGTTCGGGTAGACGATGAGCTGCGTGTCGATCCCCTGGCTCTTGAGCGCCATGTACATCTGCTCACTCCCCGTGATCGGTACGTTCATGTCGCGTTCCCCCCCCATGAACAGCGTCGGCGTCTTGATCTTGTTCGCCTGCCAGAACGGATAGGAGACCTTGTCCCACAGCTCCTTGTTCGCCCACGGCTGCCCAAGCTCGGTGTCGTACTGGAAGATGTACTGGTCGGTGCCGTACATCGTCGTCTGCAGCGCGCTCCCGGCGCCGCTGGTCGCCGCCTTGAAGCGCGTCGTGGTGGCGATCGTGTAGTTGGTGAGGATGCCGCCGTAACTCCAGCCGCCGATGCCTAACCGCGTGGAGTCGGCCACCCCGGTCGCGACCGCGTGGTCGACGGCGGCGAGCAGGTCCTGGACCTCCTTGTTCCCCCAGTCGGCGTAGATCGCCTTCTGGTATTCGGCCCCGCGCCCGGCGCTGCCGCGGTAGTTCGCCGCCAGCACCACATACCCGTTCGCCGCGAACAGCTCGCGTTCGAAGCTGAACGCGTGCTGGTCCTGCGAATTGGGTCCGCCGTGGATGCGGAGGATGGTGGGGAAACGGGTGCCCGCCTTGTACGTCGGCGGCTTCACCATCAGCCCGTTGACCACCGTGCCGTCCTTGCCACGCGCCGAAAAATCCTCGGTCGTGCCAAGGGCGACGCCTTCCAGCCAGGCCGCGTTCTCCTTCGTCAGCGCCCGCAGGGCGTTGTTGTCGAGGGCGAAGATTTCGTTCGGCTGCGTGGCCAGGCCGGCCACGACGGCGATCCTCCCGTTAGGCGAAACGGCAAACGCAGCCACCGTCCGCCGGCCCTCGAGGAGCCGGGTGACCGATCCATCGGCGACGCGGATGCGCGCCAGGTGGTTCGCGCGATCATCCTCGACCTGCGCCAGGACCGCCGTGCCGTCACTCGTCCAGACGGGCGATCCCACCGCGCGATCGAGTGCGACGGTTACGACGCGCTCTTCACCGCCCTCGACCGGGACGATGGCCAGCTTGTTCTGGCCGTACGCGAAGTACTTCGGTTCACTCCCCTGCAGGTACGCGATCACCTTGCCGTCGGGACTCCACGCCGGCCGGCCGCCATCGGGCCCGGCGAACTTCGTGAGCTGGCGGGGCTGCGCGGTGACTCTCGCCTCGACGACGTAAATGTTCGAATCGTTTTCCTTGTCGGGATCCGTTCCCCGCTCGGAAACGAACGCAATCCACTGGCCGTCGGGTGACCAGGCCGGATTGGTCTCGCTGTACTTCCCGCTCGTGAGCTGGTCGACCTTCTTCGATTCGACGTCGAACAGGAACAAGTGTCGGCGGCGATTGCCGAGGTATCCCTCGCCGTCCGCCTTGAATGCGTACCGGTCCACGACGATCGGGCTCGGCTGGCGCCGGATCGTCGTGTCAGTGGCCGGCGGACGGTTCGCGTCCGGATCAGGATCCTGCACGCTGAGAATCAACCGCTTGCTGTCCGGCGACCACTCGTAGCCGCTAACGCCGCCGTTGACGTCGGTCAGCTTCTGCGCCTCACCACCGCTGCGATCGAGCAGGAAGACCTGAGCGCCGCGAGAGGTGGGCGTGATACCTCGCGACGACGTGTACGAGATGTACTTCCCGTCAGGACTGAATCGCGGCGATGCCTCTCCTTCCGGCGAATACGTCAGCCGCAATGTCTTGCTGCCGTCCCAGCGCTTGAGGTAGAGGTCGGACTCGCTGCGATCCCGGACCGAGTCAAGCTGGGACACGCTGTAGAGCACCCACTCTCCATCGGGCGAGATCTGGAGGTTGCCCACGGTCCGGACCCGATACATGTCCGTCAGGTTGAGCAGTCGCTTGCCGCCGGGCAGCGCCGGCGCGGGTTCTGCGCCTCCACGCCCAGCGGCGCCACCTCCTCCTCCGCCGCGCCCTCCCCGACCCTGCGCGGGGAGTTGATCAGCGGCGATCAGGTTGGCGAGAGCGAGAACAGCGAGGGCAGCGGCTCGAATACGCATTTGCTTCGCGATTTTGGGGTCGCCCTGAATCTGTTGTCCGGGACTGCGTACCCCAAGCCCGGAGCCCAGAGGCCAGATGTCGCGTGTCTGGACTCCACCCTGTATTCACGCTTTTTCGAAGGAGGGGTCAGAACAGGGTCAGAACAGGGTCTGACCCCGGTCTGACCCCTTATTCTGTATTCAGGCTTTTTGCGCTCCTGGAGTGCCGTGCTCCACCACAAACGTCGCGGCTGTTTCCACCGGTGCCCCCGGCCGCCGGACGTAAGGAACCATCCGATAGTCCGTCGTCCAACGATCCGGCGTAAGCTCGCAACGAACATAGCCGCGCCGCGCATTGTGCCACCGCATGTTCGGAACCGTCGTCTCGTAATTCAACAACTGGCCCCAACGATCGAAGCCATCGCCGCCCGATGAGATGGACGTGCCGATGAATTCGGTCGCGACTGTAGGGGTCTCCGGTTGCAACGCGTCGCGGGTGACGTCCATGACGAACGACGCGTGGATGTCGCCGGTGAGCACCACGATGTTCATCTGCTGCTGTCCCGCCATCCAGGCCAGCAGCCGGTCCCGGGCCGCCGGGTAGCCACTCCACGGGTCCATCGCGTGATACGTCGGCTGTGTCGGGTTCGGCACTCGGCTGAACGAGATCTGCTGCGCCAGCACGTTCCAGCGCGACTGCGACTGTTCGACGCCGCGCGTCAACCAGCGCTCCTGCGTGTCGCCTAACACGACGCGCTTCGGATCACTCCATTCGGCGCACGGCGCCTTGATCCCGTCCCCGCATGCCTGGTCGCTGCGATACTGCCTCGTGTCGAGGACGTGGAATCGCGCCAGCCGGCCGGCGTTTATGGTCCGGTAGAGGAGCATGTCAGGGCCCCTCGGGATGGACGCCTTCCGGAGTGGCTGGTGCTCATAATACGCCTGGTACGCGGCGGCACGCCTGACGAGAAAACTCCCCTGCTCGGCTTTGTCCTGCGGCGAGTCGCTGGCGTAGTTGTTCTCGACCTCGTGATCATCCCACGTCACGACCCACGGGAACGCGGCATGGGCCGCCTGCAGCATCGCGTCCTGCTTGTACAGTGCATAACGATTCCGGTACTGCTCGAGGGTCGTCGGTTCCCACGCCTGATGTCTCCGGAGCATGTTCCGCGCGTCCGGATTGGTGGCACCTTCGTAGGTGTAATCACCAAGGTGGGCGACCAGCTCGACGTCTTCCGCAGCGAGATGCTGATAGGCGGTGTACAGCCCCGCCTCGTAGTGCTGGCAGGAGACGAACGCGAAGCGAAACCGGTCCGGCGTCGCGTTGGCGGGTGGCGCGGTCCGTGTGCGTCCGACGGGACTTTCCGCGCCGCCGGCATCAAATCGATACCAGTACCACGCCGACGGCCGCAGTCCGTCGAGCTCCACATGGATCGAGTGGCCAAGGTCGGGGCGGGCAATGGTTGTCCCGCGCTTCACGACCGATTTCATCCCTTCGTCGGTTGCGACCTCCCAGCGCACGTTGATCGCCTCGGTTCCCATGCCCCCACCATTCAGTGGATCGGGCGCGAGCCTCGACCACAACACCGCGCCGTCAGCCGTCGGATCGCCGGACGCGATGCCGAGTGAAAAGGGGTTGGCCACAAAGCGCGGCCTGACCAGGACGGGAATCCGGGGGTAGCCAGCCAACGCAAGCCCGAACGCCGAGAGCTGCGCGACGAAATCGCGACGGGACGTCATTGTGGATCGTGACTCGTGACTGGTGACTCGGCACTGAATCGCCGAGCTCCGAAACTACTGACCGAGCTGCAGCCCCGCGAATACAGAAGGCAAAGTCTCTGTCACGATGCGGCCGGCTCCGATCACGGCGTGGCTGCGTGCTGATTCCTGATTGCTGCAGCTGCGACTGCGTGCTAGTGCTAGTGCTGCTACTAGTAGCTGGTGCTTATGGCTGGTGCACGCAGCACCAGCTCCAGGACGATGCACTTGCAGTAGCAATCAGCAATCAGCACGCAGCGGGTTCCGGACTTACTCGACCCCCGCCGTCACGCGATTTCGCCCTGCCTGCTTCGACCGGTACAACGCGCGGTCGGCGGCATCCACCAGCTGTTCCGGACTGCTGATCTCCTCGCTCATCGTCGCGACGCCGACGCTGGCCGTGATCACGCGGTCTTCCCAGGTCGCTTCGGCGATCGTGCGACGCAATTGCTCGGCCACCACCAACGAACCCGCCTCGCTCGTATTAGGCAGGATGACCGCAAACTCCTCACCGCCGTACCGCGCCGCGAAGTCGGCCGCGCGTATTGAGCGCCGCAACAGCCGCCCCACGGCGCGCAGCACCTCATCGCCCTTCGGATGGCCGTATGTGTCGTTGTACGACTTGAAGTGGTCGATGTCGAGCAGCACGAGCGATACCTCATTCCCGTGTCGACGCCAGCGCCGCGTTTCATCCTCGAGACGCTCCTCGAAGGCGCGACGATTGCGCAGCTCCGTGAGACCATCGACCGCCGCCAGCTCCGACAACTTGCTGTTGGCGTCCTGGAGCATGTCCTGCTGCTGGCGTAGCTTCCGCTGGGCATCCTCGAGATTCCGCTCGTTCTGCTTGCTGTCGGTGATATCGCGCGACGAGACCTGCAGCTGTGTGACCTGACCCCGCTCGTTCAGCACGGCGCGCCACATCATCTCCAGCCAGAGATGACGCCCGGTCTTGTGCATCATCCGGATCTGGATCGACGACACCGGCTCGCCGCGCAGCAACTGGTTGAAGTGGCGTTCGAGCCGCTCGCGATCCTGGTTATGCACGATGGCAAACGGCGCCATGCGCGGCATTTCCTCGGGGAGGAAGCCGAGGACGCGTTCGCACGAGGGACTGATGTAGACGATGCGTCCGTCGGTCGAATGGAGGCTGACGACGTCGCTGCCGTTTTCCGCGATGAGCCGGAACCTCACTTCGCTTTCGCGCAGCGCATGCTCGGTCTTCAGCCGGTCGAGGTGACTTTCATGCAGCTTTGTCGCGATCCAGGCGACGATCGCCACGAAAATGAGGATGGTGGCAAGGACGAAGATCGTGTCGGCAAGGTCGGGGTCGATGAGGCTGCCGCGCCGTCCGAAAATCAGCAGCCATCCGAGGACGGTCGGGACCAGGAAACCTGCCGGCAGCAGCGTCCGCGCCAGCGACCCACCTGGACCTTCGCTGAGCACGATGGCGATGAGTCCATCGTTGGACGCCAGCGTCATCACCGCGATGCTGAGCGCCCCGAACCCCACCGCCGTGGGAAGCGCCATCTTGTTGAAGGCGCCGACAGACTCGAACCATCCGCTCTGGTAAGCGTGCGCGATCAGCGCTGCCTGCGCGCTGAACAACACGAGCACGGAAACGATCTGCGCCAGACCGCTCGTGAAGCGCGTGCGGCGCATCTGCAGCAGCAGTGCGCCGCCTAACAGGACGAAGTTGACGGCGGCGTTGAATGACATGCGGTTGTCCCGGCCGTCCGCCGTTTGCTTCATCGCCTCGCCAAACAGCATCTGGTCGGCACCGAATTCGTCGCCCGTCATCATTCCGTACAGCCGCGCCGCACCCACCACGAACACGAGGACCGCGAGCGCGCGCGCAATCTGGCGACCCCGTACCACTTCCTCGCGCGCCACGAGCCACAACGCGGAGCCGAGCGCGAGGAAACAGGCCGCGGTCATCGGGTTCATCGAGGCGCGATCGGCAGGTCCCAGGGCCCGCAATTCCGGGACGCCGACCATCCACCCTACCAGCGAGAGCACGCCAATGCCGATCGCGACGGCGACTGCGACCTGCGCGATCACCCCGGCATTTGACCACCACGCGACCTGTGGCTCGGCCGTAAGTGCTGGCTGCAGATAGGGATCCGTCGGAGTTTGCGCCCGGATGGTCGAGGTCGGTGTTCTGAGTGCCATTGCTATTGCCAAAGACGGTCCATGTCCTGTGGCGTCACCGACCCGGAAGTCTTTATCGGGCAAAGATTTGCTCACTCAACAGACGGTCGATTTGTGTCGTGCGTTACCAGCGAGGCGCGTCGTTGAGGAGGTTGTCCATCTCGTCGGAATTGCAGGGTCGCGAGAAGATGAAGCCCTGGGCCAGGTCGCACTTCATTTCGCGCAACAGTTCGAGCTGGCGCAGGTTGGCGACGCCTTCGGCAACCACCTCCAGCCCGATCGCATGCGCGAGTGAGATGATCGCCCGGACCACGTGCAGCGGCCGCTCTTCCGTATCGATGGAAGCGGTGAACGCCCGGTCGACCTTGACCGCGTCAAGCGGCAGGCGGTGCAGGTAGCTCAACGCGGAGTAGCCGGTACCGAAGTCGTCGAGGTGAATCGCGACGCCTAACGCACGCAACTGCTCGACCGTCTCGATGGCCGGGTGCTTCTGCCCTATGATCGCGCTTTCCGTGATCTCGATCCGCAGGGCTCTCGCCGGGAGATCCGTTTCTTCGAGGATCGCGGCGACGGTTTTCACCAGGTCCGGCTGGGCGAATTCGCGCACCGACAGGTTTACCGAGACCGAGAATTGCTCGTGCACTGACAACCACTTACGTGCCTGCAGACATGCCTCGCGCAGCACCCAGCGACCCATCGGGACGACCAGTCCGGTGTCCTCGGCCACGGGAACAAAGGTGGCCGGTGAGACGATGCCCCGCTCGAAGTGCCGCCATCGGATCAACGCCTCGGCGCCGGTGATGGCGCCCGTCGCGAGCGACACGATCGGCTGGTAGTGCAGGAAGAATTCGCTCCGTTCGAACGCGTGGCGCAGGTCGGTCTCGATCTGCAGCCGGGTAAGCGCCTCCGCATGCATCGCGCGGTCGAACATCTCGTACCGTCCGCGTCCGGAGTTCTTGGCGCGGTACATCGCGATGTCGGCGCTGCGCAGGACGTATTCGGGCTGCTCGCTGGCGCCGGTGCTGAGCGCCACGCCAATGCTGGCCGATGTCGCATGCTCGTAGCCGCCAATCAGCAGCGGGATCTGAAGTGCTTCCTGGACGCGCTCCGCCACCATCGCGGCGTCGCGAACGTCGATGATCCGCTCGAGCAGGATCGCGAACTCGTCACCGCCCAGCCGTGCCACGATGTCGCCACCACGAACGCACCCCTCGAGACGCCGCGCGATGCTGACCAGCATCTCGTCGCCGACGTGATGACCCATCGAGTCGTTCACGAGCTTGAACCCGTCGACGTCGAGAAACAGCACGGCGAACACGCCGTCGTGTCCGCGGCGCGCGCGATGCGTGGCATCGGACAGGCGCCGCATGAACAGGGTCCGGTTAGGCAGTCCGGTGAGCGGGTCGTGGACTGACTCGTGACGCAGCCGCTGTTCGCGGACCTCGCGATCAGAGAGCAGTTGCCGCAGTTGCAGCTCGGTGCCGGCCAGGTTCCCGTATTCGGTGAGCGTGGTGACTTCGTCGGGAGACCAGCAGCGCGGCTTGTCATCCAGCACGCAGACCATTCCCGCCAGCGTGCCATCCGTCTTGCCGAACGTGGCGACGGCAATGCTCGCGATGTTCAGCTCGACCGCCGCCGATCGCAGGACCACGTCGTTCATGGCACCCAGGTCCTTGAGTGACAGGGACCCGCCGCTATCGAGTGTTCGCTGCATCAGGCCGGAGCGGATCAGCGCACCTGGATCGTGCGAGAACCAATCGCGTCGCATGCCGCCCGCGCAGAAGCTGCGCCGGTCATCGCCGAGAAGCGCAATAAGCGCGGCAGGTGCGGAGATGCTCTTCGCAATCAATCCGACCAGCCGCTCCATGGATGCCGCAAACGTGCCGCTCAGGGCGGCATGTTCTCGCCCGACTACGTCAGTAACGAGCGACGTCTCGGGGGTGGGACGAGGAAGGGCAGCGGTCACAATGATTTTGACTGCGCCGCTCACAATCCGTCACGAGGGCGCCGCTTGCCGGCGCGCGTGAGTCGCACGCAGGATTGTGCCTTGGGCGTGTACCGCGATTAGCAGTTCCTTATCACTTGCTTGCCGCCGTCCCGCGGCCCCCGGAGAGACACGGTGGCAAAGGCCTATGACGTTGCCGTCCTTGGAGTTGGCGGCATGGGAAGCGCTGCCGCCTTCCATATGGCAAGGCGCGGACTCTCGGTGATTGCCGTCGAGCAGTTCGAGTCCGGGCACGATCGCGGATCTTCGCACGGTCTTTCGCGAATCATCCGACTGGCCTACTTCGAGCACCCCAGCTACGTACCCTTGTTGCGTCGAGCCTTCACTCTGTGGCGGGAATTGGAGGAGGAGTCCGGGGAAGCCGTGCTGCACGTGACGGGGGCGATCGACGCCGGCCCCCCGGGATCACGAGTGGTCGAGGGGTCTCTCGAGTCGTGCCGCGTTCATGGCCTCCCTCATGATCTACTGGATGGGGCGGAGCTGAACGAGCGTTTTCCCGGGTTCCGCCTGCCTGACGAATACCGCGCGGTGTTCCAGCCTGACGGGGGATTCCTCGAACCCGAGCGGTGCATTCGGGCCCACGTTAGGCTGGCAAGGGGTCTGGGGGCGACGGTGCGTGAGGGGGTACGGGTGCGATCGTGGCGGCAGGAGCATGGCGGCGTCGCGGTCGAACTGGATGACGATGTCATTCGCGCCAGGCAGATCGTCGTCTGCGCCGGCGCCTGGATGTCGCAGCTCGTGCCCTCCCTTGCACCACTGCTCCGCCCCGAGCGCCAGGTGGTAGGCTGGTTCGAGACCGCGCAACACGGCCTCTTTGATCCGGTCCGGTTCCCTGTCTTCGTTCTCACGACAGGCGACGGAATTTTTTATGGCTTTCCCGAATCCGGCGTTCCCGGTTTCAAGATCGGGAAATACCATCATCGCGCCGAGGCGGTGGATCCGGACGCGGTTCGGCGCAGCGTGGACGAAAAGGATGAAGCAGTTCTTCGCGACTGCATCCGCGCCTGTTTCCCGGCCGCCAATGGGCGTTTGCTCAAAGCATCCACGTGCATTTTCACGAACACGCCGGACGAGCATTTCATCGTTGACCGGCTGCCGGAGGCGCCGGAAGCGATCGTGGTTTCGGCCTGCTCCGGTCACGGATTCAAGTTCTGCAGCGTGATCGGTGAAATCGTGGCTGACCTGGTAACCGAAGGCAGCACCCGGCACGACCTGTCGCTCTTCCGGCTCGATCGGTTTTCAACCCTCAAGTGAAGAGAGCAGCGGACCGGTTTTCGCTTGCCCGTTTGCCCGACTGCCCGCCTACCCGCCAATCCAAGCGTTTTGCCCTCGCTGTCCGTTAGAGAAAGCGTCGGCGGCGGCATTTGACCTTCGGAGGGTGTTTGTCTCGTAAGCACAAGCATTGCAGCGTCTTGGCGCTGAGTTTCCTGATTGCCGTCGTTCTCCCCTCGTGCACCAAGCCGGCAGGTGGCGAAGCTCCCCCGGGTGGAAACGCCAGCACCGGTCGCGCCGGCGGCAGGACTGGAGGTCGTGGTGGGCCCTCTGACCGGCCCACGAACGTCGAAATCGCGGTCGTAAAGCGGGGTTCAGTATCGCGGAATTCAATAATCGCCGGGATGCTCGAGCCTATTCGCACGGTCGGCGTGAACGCCCAGCTCTCCGGCATCCTCCTTTCGATCAAGGCGGAAGAAGGTCATCGCGTCAGACAGGGTGACGTGCTCGCTGAAATCGACGCGCGCGAACTGGAAGCACAGGCGCGGAGCGCGGAAGCCTCGCTCAAGTTCGCCCAGTCGACGGTCGAGCGCTCGGAGCAGCTCTTCAAGCAGCAGATCATCACGCTGGCCGAACTGGAACGCGACCGCGCCTCATTCGAGTCGGCAAAAGCATCCAGTGAGCAGCTGAAGACGCGACTCGGCTACGCCCGTGTCCTGGCGCCGATCACCGGGATCATCACTGAAAAGCGCATCGAAGCCGGCGACATCGTGTCGTCATCGACGCGCCTGTTCGCGATCGCCGACGTCAGCACGCTGGTCACCCGCATCCAGGTTTCCGAGCTCGAAGTGAGCACCCTGCGCGCCGGGGAGACCGTGCCGCTCACAGTTGATGCGTTAGGCGGACAACGGGTCGACGGGCGCATCCGCCGGGTCTTTCCGGCGGCCGACAGCGCCACGCGGCTGGTGCCGGTGGAAGTGGCATTGACCGGACGCCAGCTCAGCGGGCTGCGCCCGGGGTACACGGTGCGGGCCACGCTGGCCCTGGACCGGCGCGACGATGCCCTCCTCGTGCCATCGCGCGCAGTGTCGGGACCGGCCGGTGCTCGCGCGGTCTACGTCGTAAAGGGCGGCTTGGTCGAGCGGCGCGCCGTGCGCGTAGGAAGTGACATGGCCGGCCTGTCGGAGATTCTCGAGGGCGTCACGGAAGGCGACTCGGTCATCACGTCGGGCACGTCGATGATTCGCGAAGGCGCCAAGGCGAACGTGGTGGATCCGTTGAGCGATCAGGTGCCCGTCCGCAAGTCGCTCGATTCTTCGGCAACGAGACCACCGGGTGGTCGGCGTGGGGGAGAGAGCAAGTGAAGGAGAAACGACGCGGTATCGCCAGCTGGTCCATCAGCCGTCCGATCGGGACGGTGATGATTACGAGCACGCTCCTGGTCCTCGGCGCCGTGTACGTCGGCCGGCTGCCGGTCGACCTGCTCCCGCGCATCGTCTACCCGCAGGTGCGGGTGAACGTGAGCAACCCCGGCGTCGAACCCGCGGTGCTCGAAGAGACGATTGCCAAACCGCTCGAGGCGGCGCTGGCAACAACTGAAGGCCTCACCCGCATGGCAGCGGATGTGTCGACCGGCATGGTCAACATCACGCTCGACTTCGACTACGGCGTCGACGTCGACTTCGCGCTGCAGGATGCGGCCAAGAACGTCGAGCGCATCCGCGGGCGCCTGCCCGAAGAAGCGGATCCACCCAACATCAACAAGTCGGATCCGTCGCAGCAGCAGATCTACCAGGTCGCGTTCTCGTCAGGCACACGCAACCAGATCGCGCTCCGGCAGTGGGTGGACCAGCGCTTACGCCCGCAGCTCCTGTCCGTCCCCGGCGTGGCCGCGATCGAGATTTTCGGCGGCCTGGTTCGGGAGATCCAGGTCGAGCTCGACCCCGATCGCCTCCGTGGCTTCGGGCTGTCGGTTTCGCAGGTGATCAATGCGCTGCGAAACGAAAACCAGGACATGGCGGCCGGCCGCATCTCGACAGTCGACCGCGAGATGGTAGGGACAACAGCGGGCAAGTTCCACTCGCTCGATGACATGCGGAACGTGCTGCTCACCGCGCCGAGTGGTGCGCGGGTGCCGTTGCGCGACATCGCGTCGGTGCGCGACACGAGCCAGGAACAGCGGAGCTGGGCGCGCCTCAACGGCGTACCGGCGGTCCGCATCGGCATCCAGAAACAGCCGGAAGCGAACACGGTGGAAGTCGTTCGCGGCGTGGAAGGAAAGATCGAGCAGCTGGCGTCGAGCGGGTACATGCCGCCGGACATCAAGCATGAGGTCACGTACGACCAGTCGTACTTCATCAGCCAGGCACTCAAGTCGGTCCGTGACGCGGCCATTATCGGCGCGGTGCTGTCGATGCTGGTGGTCGTGCTTTTCCTGCGCTCCTTCCGGAAGACGTTCATTATCGGCGTCTCGATCCCGCTGGCGATCCTGGCGACGTTCGTGATGATGGGTATCGGGGACCTGACGCTCAACATCATGTCGCTCGGCGGTCTCGCGTTAGGCACCGGGCTCCTGCTCGACAATGCGATCGTGATGCTGGAGAACATCTACCGGCGCCGGGAGGTGGACGGTCTCGATCCCGAGGAAGCGGCCCACGTCGGCGCCGCCGAGGTGACGAGTCCGGTCATCGCGTCAACCACGACGAACCTGGCGTCGGTCGCGCCGTTCCTGCTCATCACGGGCCTGTCGGCGCTGATCTTCCGCGAGTTGATCCTCACGATTTCGTTCGCCATTCTGGCGTCGCTGCCGCTGGCGCTCACGCTGATCCCGATGCTGGCGGCGCAGTTAGGCAAGATCCGCTTCAAGAGCGGCCTCGAGAACTTCCGGCCGCTCCTCGCGTTCGAGCGCGGATTCGCGCGCATGGTCGAGGGGTACCGCGGTCTGGCGACTCGTGTGGTCGCCGGTCGCTGGTTGCTGCTGGCCGGCGTCGCGGGACTCGGCGTCTGGGCGTACCTCGAGGCGCGAACGTATCCCACGGAATTCCTGCCGCAGGTCGATGACGGTACGGTGACCGCGAACCTGCGCATGCCGCCGGGCAGCACTCCACAGCAGGCAAACCGGCTGTCGCACGAAGTCGAGCGGATGATCGGCGAAATGCCGGCGGTGCACAGCGTGTTCACGAATGCCGGCGCCGGACGTGGTGGAATGGACATCCGCCTCGCGCCCGCCGGCGAGCGCACCATGACGTCGGACCAGTGGGTGCAGACGCTGCAGCGCCGGGCGGACGACGCCGGCTTTGCCGGGTCGCGTGTGTTTGTACGGCCGCCTCGCATCCGCGGGCTGCGCACATCGAGCGCTGGAACGGACGTGTCAGTGGCAATCGTCGGTGACCAGCTCGATCAGCTCGACGAAATCGGCCAGGAAGTGATTCGCCGGCTGCGCGGCATCCCCGGGCTGGAGAACGTGCAGGCCCAGGCCGAGGAGCCGCGTCCGATGTTGTCGATCGCGCTCGACCGTGAGCGGGCGCGAAACCTCGGGCTCGACGTCGCGGCGGTCGGACAGACGGTGCGGACGGCGCTCGACGGCACCGTGGCGACTCGTTATGCGGACGGGAACTTCGAGTACGACGTCCGCGTGCTCTTCCCGAAGCACAAGTTCGCCAGTGTGACCGACATCGGCGGAACCCTGCTGTTTCCCGGCGGACGGAACACCGCGCCGGTGTTCCTGCGCGACATCGCCGACGTGAACCATGCGGTCACACCAGCCACGATCCGCCGCGAGAACCAGAACCGGCGCATCGAGGTCAGCGGCGACGTCATCACCGACGTGGCGTCGATCGGCCAGGTGACGGATTCCATTCGCAGCCGGCTCGCCGAGCTCACGCTCCCCGACGGCTATGGCCTCATCATCGGCGGTGAGCAGGAGGCGATCCAGGATACCAACTCGCAGATGGCGCTGGTCATTGCGCTGGCAATCTTCCTGGTCTTCGTGGTGCTGGCCGTCCAGTACGAGAGCGTGCTCGATCCCCTCATTATCCTGACGGCCGTTCCGCTCGCCCTCCTCGGCGTGATTGCCATCCTCGGCATCACCAACACGCCGTTTTCGGCGCCGGTTTTGTTAGGGATGATCATGCTCGCCGGCATCGTGGTGAACAACTCGATCCTGCTGGTGGAGTTTGCCAATGACTTCCGTCGCGAAGGCACCCACACCCTCGAGGAATCGGTGGTGGAGGCGGGTGTGGTGCGCATGCGGCCCATCCTGATGACGACGTTCACGTCACTGGTCGGCGCCCTGCCGCTGGCGTTAGGCCTGGGTGAAGGGGGCGAGCTGATGCGGCCGCTGGCAATCGCGGTCGTGGGAGGACTGGCGGTGTCCTCCCTGCTCACGCTGTTCGTGGTACCGAGTTTCTACGTGATCCTGCATAACGCCGGCAATGCCGTGAAGAAGTTCGTCGTCGGCGAAAAGGTACGACCGGCCGCGATAGGTGAAGTAGCTGGCGATTAGTTGAGTGGTGAGTTGTGAGTTGAGAGCACCGCCCTGCCCCGTTTTCAACTTGCAGCTCACCGCTCACACCGCCGTTCGTGCCCGAACGTGCCGTTGGGGTCGCTGTACCATCGCGCGTGGACCTGCGACATTCCTTCCGATCGCCCTCCAGAGGGCCAGGTCCGCCGCCGGCGGAGTGATCCGTCCTTCAACGGAGCCGCAGCGTGGAACAACTCCCGCCAGCCGCGGATGGGATTTCACAGGAGCTGCAGTACGTCCTGTTGCTGTTTGTGCTGTTCGTACTGCCCCGCGTGCTGCAACGATATCGGCTGCCGTCGGCGGTCACGTGCGTTGTGTTAGGCGCCGTTGCGAGCATCGGCTTCGGACTGTTCGCGCACGATGCGGCGGTGAATCTGCTTTCCACGCTCGGCATCGTCTCGCTTTTTCTTTTTGCGGGACTCGACGTTGAGTTCCACGAGCTGCGCCGGAACGTCCGGATTCTCGTCCAGCACATCATCATCCGCGTCATCCTCGTGGTCGCGGTCACCTGGGCGGCGATGCTGGCCCTTCGATTGTCGTTGCAACCATCGATTCTGGTCGCACTGGCGCTCACTACGCCCTCGACGGGATTCATCCTCGACTCGCTGAATTCACTTCGCGTAAGCGATCACGAGCGCACGTGGATCAAGTCAAAAGCCATTGCGACGGAACTCGTAGCTCTGGCGGTACTGTTTGTCGCGTTACAACCGCCCCGGCTGTCGAGCATTCTGACGTCGACGGGAATCATGCTGGCGATGATCGCGTTCCTCCCATTCGTCTTTCGCCTTTTCGCCAAGGTGGTGCTGCCGTACGCGCCCAAGTCGGAGTTCGCGTTCCTGCTCATGATCGCGGTGCTCTGCGCCATCGTGACGCGCGAGCTTGGCGCCTACTATCTCGTCGGCGCGTTCATCGTTGGGTTGACGGCCCAGCGCTTCCGGGAGCAATTGCCGGCGTTGACGTCCGCCCAGATGATCGGCGCCGTCGAGTTGTTCGCATCGTTCTTCGTGCCGTTTTACTTCTTCCACGCCGGGCTGGGGTTGCGGTCAGGGGATCTTTCGTCCGACGCGCTGCTGCTGGGCGCGGTGTTTTTCGCGATACTGATCCCGGTGCGCGTCCTCCTTGTGGCTGCACACCGGTACTATTCGCTCGGCGAACCGATTCGCAGCGGCGCACGGATAGGCATTTCGATTGTGCCGACGCTGGTCTTCACGCTGGTGCTCGCCGAGATCCTTCGTGACCGGTTTGGCGTGCCGCAGGTCGTCTTTGGCGGACTGATTGTCTATACGCTGGCCAACACGCTGCTCCCCGGCTTTATCCTTCGACTCGCGCCGCGAAGGCCGTCGGAAGTCGACGTGCCGGTGCCGGAAATGGCGCTCGCCATGCCGGATCCCGCTGCCGGCATTGGAACCGCCCCTGTCGGCACGGAGCGTCGGAGCGCCACGTAAGGTGTATTGCCGCGCGCTCCGCAGCCTCGTTAGGTCAATAACGGTCGCCATGCCGTCCGCGCGACGGGACGTCCGTCGGCACCCAACGCCAGTACGCGCCAGCGGAGCGGTCGTCCATTCGCGCGTTCCAGAAGCCACGACGGCGGCTGATACCGTCGTGCTTCATCCGGGGCGTACGCCTCGAGCACTCGCTCGCCGTCGCGCGTCTCGATTTCGAGCCGGTACATCTTCACGTTCGTGTGCACCGACCACGCAAACGTGACCTTCTGACCTGGTGTGAGGCGGGCGTCTGCGGCCGGCGCCAGCAATCGAAACGCATCCACCCCGGTCGTGGCCGATGTCGACGCCGTGCCAACGACGTACCGTAACGTTGGTAGCGGAAAACCAGCGACGGCACCACTATGGACGGTCGAACTCCCCGCCCCGACCGCGGCCAGGTTGGAGTCACCTTCCTTGTCGTCGGATACCTCGATGCGGAGCAGGATGACGTAAGTCCCTTCTCCAGCCGTGGGGAGCCGAGACGGGTCGGGTCCGCGCAGCGTCGTCCGGCCGGTTGGCGGAAGGAACACGTTGAAGCGCGAGAGCTCCTCGAACCGGCGTTGCGTGCCACGTTCTGCCGGCGCCAGGGTTGCTGCCGTGAGGAGGTCTTTCGTTTCCGGCATCTCATCACCGGGCCTGACGATCTCCCAACGACCGATCAGTCGCCCGGTACCGTTATACGCGATCTCCGCCTTCACCGCCGACGGCGTACCGCCCGCGTCGACTAGCAATACCGGAACGTCTGTTTCAAATGAAAGGCGTACATCGGTGAGTGCGAGCGGTACTCGCGCCCCTCCTCCGGCCATCCGACATGTCACGCTCACGTACTGGTCCGGTTGTCCGATGGAACCGACAAAGCGGCGGACGTAGAAGAACGACGAGTTCTCACCGCGGACCGCCGCGTCATAGGCCTGTCTCGCCACCGACGCCGGGATCGACATGATGTCCGTGAGCACGCCCGACGCCAACTGTGAGCGATTGTATTGAAGTGGCAACCTGCCGTATACCGTCGCGGGATTGCAGCGACTCCCGACGTCAGGCGCAGCCGATTCCAGCTCGCCACACCAGAGGGCTTCAACAGCGTGGTACGTGCCTCCCAGTCCGCCAAAAGTCAGGAATACGGTGGTGGGACTCTGCCCGCTCACGTTTACGCCGGTCGGGTTCACGCGGATCTGTCCGGGCAGCGGCCGGGCCACCAGGGCGATCGCCGTCAGGATGGCGCCGGCGTATCGGCGGTGGCATCGGAAGCGTCGTGGAGGTGTCATGGTCATCGTATTGGAATCGTTAGGCCCGTGTTCATGGACCAGCTCCGCTGGCGGACGGGATCGACGATCGGGCCCGACGATGAAAAGTGCTGGCGAGCGTACCTGACAAACGCCTGTGGAACGTTTCCCCTGGACAGCCGCACAAACGGCAGCTGTTGTTGCCACTCGACACGCAGATCGTTGTTCGCCTGCTCCATCCCGAAGGCTCGCTCCGCAGCCGATGTGTTCGTGTACGTGGCGCTCAACGTCGTCGCGTTGAATGGCTGGAGTCGAGTGGTAGCCGACCATCGACCGGTGTGCAGATGCTCGCCCGACTCGGCGTTCCTGGCAGCATCGATCCCCACGTCCATGGTCAGCGCGACTCGCGGCGAAGGTGTCACGCCCAGTGACAGCACGTATGACGAATTCAGCAGGTCCGCCGATTCCCGGCCTGCCTGACGATTGTCCTGGTCACTCTGGTTTGCCTGAACCCTCAGCTGCCAGAGGTTGGTCGTCCATTGCAGAGCCACCGTTGCGACTGCACTCAACTGGTCTGGCACGTGGGTTTCGGCGAAACCACTGTTCACGGGAACGTTTCTTCCCGCCTGGTGGATCCGCTGAAGGGCAACTGAGATTGACGGGAACCATGCCGCCTGCCTGACGAGTGAACCGACCGGCACTTCCAGGCCGAACGACGAAGCTTTCGTGTCGGTCGTCAGAAGCGAGGGGATGTCCGACAGGTTGTCGCGCAATCGCGCAACCGTAGCGCGCACCGCGACCGCACCGATCGAACCGGTGACGTCCATCTCAGTGCTGCCGACGTCGGACCGTACGCTCAACGGAACGCTTCGGTACAACGGGTCGACTCGTTCGGACCGCAGCGTCATGGCAAGTGCGAGTGGAATCCCGGCCACCGCAACGTCGCGCAGCAGGTTGGTCGTCAGGTCTGCATACCAGGCACTCCGTGCCACGCGCGTGATTCCGGGGAGTCGCGGTCCGGCGGACAGAGCGGCGTCGGGCAGATAGTCGGAGCGACTGCGGCTGAATCCACCCTCCAGCCGAAGTCGCTGGCCGGCATCACTCGCGTGGAAACGCACCCCAATCCCTTCGCTTGCCTCGGCGTCGGTGATCGCGGACCGTTGGAAGCCTGCGACGGGAAGGATGGACCCATCGACGGCAGTCGCCTCGACGCGCAAGCCGCCCGGGCGATGCGGTAGTAGCTCGAGGGCAAGTGACCCGCCGGCGATCCGGTGATCGGGTTCGGAAATACCCGTTGGATTACTGAATCCCACGACCGTGGTGCCATTGAGTGCGGCCAGTGACAGTGTCGCGATCGGCCCCCATTTGGCGGATACGCTCGCGCCACGACTCGCAAAGCCATTGATCAAATGGCGATGTTGGCCGAATCCGACATGTCCGAGGGAGACACTCCCCGATCCGCGCTCCACGGTGACGATGTAGTCGACAAGGTCGACTTTGGGAGCATCCAGCGGCCGTTCGGCAAAGCGAAGCGTCTCCTCGCGATTCGATGCGCCCAGAATGTTTGATTGCGTTCGTAGTGACACGCCTTCGCGTGTATGCATCGACTGCAGACCCGCGGTGACCGACACATCCTCCAGCGCGTGCCTGACGTCGGGCGTTGATCGCGGCCTGCCCCCAAGCTGCCCCTCGCTGGCGAAGACCAGCGCAGGATCGATGGAAGCTCTTTCGAAGCCAGCGCGGTTGCGGACACGGAGCGGGATCGCGCCATGTCGTATCCACCCTGTCACGTCATCGACCAGGTAGACCGTGAGCTCGTTTTCGCCTGCGGGCAGGCCGATCGGGTGTGCACGATAGGTCAACGTGTCTCCGTGCGCCGTGAACAGCGCCGTGACGTCCGTGGTGCCAATGACCGCGGCGAGTCGCGCTGACCCCGTTGCGTCCGGACGCCGTATGACCACGTGAAACGTGTCGTTAGGTGCTATCCAGGCGTCCGGCCCCGTTGACGTCAGAACGGTGGCCGCGTTCTGGGCGGGGGCTGCGTACGCCACCACCACAAGAGATAACAAGCCCCCGAGCATTGCTCCTATATCTCGTCGCACACAATGCTCAACGCTTTGACGGCAGTGACGGCTCGAATCTGAAGAGCACGAATCGGTTGCACCTGGTTGCTGCAGGCGACAGCCGCCCGTACTCCCCACGTGTCAAAACCAGCGGTCGCCTGCATCTGTGGGGATCCGCTCCACTGGCTGATTATCCAGGCCGAGCATCCGATCTCCACTCCACCCAGGTATTGGTTCGCGGGATCCATCCTGTCGAACGAAACCCGCACGCTGGTTACCGTGTGCGCAGGGCTGCATTGCAGATGGAAACCGTTCGCTGCCCTGCCCACGGCAGCGGGATTGAGCGGGAGGACGATTCCAAATGATCCGTCCTTCCTGAAGGTTCCGCACAGGGGCGTCAGCGCCTTTATCAGCTTCGTCCTGGTTCCAGCGATTCCTACCACGATCTGTCCCGCAGGACACGCCGCCACGATCCCACCGGTCGCGTCGAGTCCGATGAACGGCGATACGTACGGCGGGAAGTTTTGCACGGAGATCGTTGCCGATCCGCCACTCGCTGTGTTCTGAGCCCCGACCGTCAATGGTCCGAATGCTCCCAGAAGCACGGCCGCATGAGCGGCCACGAAACGGCGATGCCTGTTCAGCACGATCCGGCGACCGGTAAGTCTGTACCATCAACCCGTGCACCCGAGCCATCGTTATGCGGCTGAACGCGGAAGTACCTGGTAAGCGAATAGCTGGAACCCGTGCCACTCCATTGTGCGCGTACCACGGGCGTGCCGGCGCGCAGAACCACACTCCACTGTCCTCGGCGTGAGGTTGCGTCACCCATGTCAACGCCGGCTTCACCCCCTGTACTTGCAAGATCACTCACGTCGAACGCGATGTTTCCATCCGAGCAGAGGCTGAGGCGTACGCGATTGCCAACGAAAGCCCCGCGCGCCGAGCTTTGAGTGCTCGCCGAATAAATCCGGCCTGCGATCGCCTGTGCAAGACTCGCTGCTTCCGGTGATCCCTCGGCGCTGCGGACAATCGCGACGCCTGGTCGCGCATATCCGGTCTCACCGTCACCGATGCGCAGAATGAGGAAATCGCCGCGCCTTACCGCTCGACCGGCAACTGCATTCTCCGGACTGCCGGTCTGCGCATCCCATGCGCGAAGGTCCAGGGCGCCGCCACGGGGAGTGCCACGCAGCGATACTTCCGCATTGACGGTGACTCGTCCCGAGTAATAACCGCGCTCGAGACTCCGGAGAGTCCCTCTGACACCGCCGTCGGCGAGCTCGAATTCCGCAGTCTCTGTATTGGTGCCGTCGTCGGAAACCGCCTCCCACGAGCCCGCGAATTCTTCGGGTGTGCTCGGAGTGAAGGGCTCCTCGTCCATCGGAGTCGCTTCACGCCGAGAGACCGACCTCTCGTCGGATCCATTTGTAGAGGCGACTCGTGTGTCAGATCCCGGCTGTCGTGTCAGGCGCAGAATCACGATTTCCTGACCGGGTTGCGTGATCGTCAAAAGCATCTGCTCACCAGAGATCGCGCCGACCATTGTACCATTCTCCGTCGAAGCAACGACATCGCCTACCTTTTCGATTACGAGCGCCGATCCATCAGCGCGGCCCGAAATTGTCGCTGTCTTGCCGAGCACGATGAACGTGCCATTCACTTTACCCGTGGAGTTGTCGTGCTCGAGCAGAATCTCCGCTGATTCGCCGTTCTCCTCGTGCAGCCATCGGCCGGTCAAGTCCTGTGACGCCGAGAGGTCACAGGCCGACACGAACACGACTGCAAACGCAGCCGCAGCGAAGAATGCTGCGCCGGATCTCGATAAATTCGACGGCATCTTTACGGGACCAATGGCTGTTCGCAGACGAGTTGCGCTCCGACGATCATACGGCCAGAAAGTATGCTGCCATACCCTTCGAAGTCGGCGATAACGCGCAGCGCGCTCGCAGGGCGTCCTCCCGAGCAGCGTTTCGGACCCCACCGGCTGCTCGCGGGAACGCCTGTGGGAGCCAGTATGTTCTCGTTTCCAGTCGTTAGGCCGCTGACGGCCAGCGACTTGCAGTGCAGCGTAAGCGTTCGGAGCTGGTTCCGCTCTGGATGGGCTGTACCTTGAATCGCGCTAACAGCCCGGCCGGATGGACATTTTCGCTCGAACGCCGGTCCCCAATGACTTTCTGGCTCCCACGTCGTGGTCCATATAACCGTACCACTCAGCGATCCGCTGGCTTGAACCGCCGCGCACGCAACGCTCACTTCCTCGACGTTTGTACTTCCTTTTCCCTTGATACCGACCATCACGTATGAAGGGCCGAACATGGTGCAATCCAGTTTTTTTGTCGGTGCGTTCACGCCAAAGGTGCCCCCGGCATCGAGGATCTCTTCACCAAGGCGCGCGGGTCGCCCGGTGGGATTGAGTGCGCGCTCAACTACCGACACCGTGGCGGTCACCGGCGCGGAAGCGAGCGCCGTTGCCGTGAAGAGCGCGCGCACAGGACCAGCGCTCGCCGTGACTGTGTGTGTCCCCACGGGTCCGAGCGTCCACCTAACGAGCCTGGCGACGCCATCGGGCTCCGTCACAATTGTCGCAGGCGAGACCGATCCTCCACCCGCACTCGGAACGAACGTGACAGTCGCACCCGCGACGGGATTGCCGTTCCGGTCGAGGACGCGGACTCCGGGCGGCTCCTGTACCGCGCTGCCTGACAACCCCTGCTGAGATCTGGCGGTGAGCACGCCAAACGTCGCCGGAACTACGATTGCCGTCGCGCTGAACACGATAGCGGAGGCGCCCGCCATTGTTGCGCTCAGCGCGTTTGTCCCCGGATTCGGGCCGACATACCAGTCGGAGACGCGTGCCACTCCGTCAGATCCGGTCACTACGGAAGCTGGTGAGGCAAGACCGCCCCCCTGCGTCACAGAGAACGCGACCGTTACTCCGCCCATCGGATTGTTGTATTGATCGAGAACCTGTACCGCGGGTAATACGGGCACGAGCCTGCCGACTTCCACCTGTTGGGCGACCTGCGCGGCGACCGCGCGGATTTGCCGCGCCGAGGGGGCGACGTAGCCTGGACACACCATACCGCCGCCGCTGCCAGGGGATATTGGAATCGACAGCACCACTGTCTGCCCGGGCGTTGGATACCAGTCGCGCTCTACACCCGCATATCCCGCCCTCATGACCGTCGCCTTGATCATTCCGCTCGAGGGAAGATTCGAAAAGCTGAGCGGGCCTGTCGCCTGGGTGACTCCGTTGCCGTATTGGGCTCTGTTCTGCGAGGTACCGACACACACGTAGAAACCACCCCTGCCTGACGTTGGTCCCGGATCTACCGTGATGTTTGCGGCGGTCGGCGACGGCGGAGGAGGTGGTGCAGGTGGCGGTGCGGCTTCGGTGAGCACATTGACTCCCGGGCACAATGGGCCGCCGGTGCCGGCGAACATGTAGATGATCACCTCACTAGTCGCACCTGCCGCTGGCGCAATCCACGACTTTTCCCGTCCGCCGAATCCAACTTTATTCACAGTCGTCACCACCGCT
>DASRPK010000290.1:0-3291 GCA_035646395.1 Gemmatimonadaceae bacterium
GCGGCGATTCGGTTCTGGCTCGGAGAGCCGCGCGGCCGATGGGAGGGGCGGACGCTGGTGGTCGAGACCACGAACTTCAACGGGCGGACGCCGATGCTGATCGTCGGCCCGGGTGGCGGCGGCATCCCGACGAGCGAGTCGCTGCGTGTGATCGAGCGCTTCACGCGCGTGGACGAAGACACTATCGATTACGACATGACCGTCGAGGACCCGGTGGTGCTGACGCGACCATGGAAGGCGGCGTTTCCGCTGAAGCGGGATCCGGACTATTACCTCTTCGAGTATGCCTGCCACGAGGGTAATCAGGCGATCAGCAACGCGCTGCGCAACTCGCGGCATCTGGAAAGCCAGTCGTCCCGCTGAGCCGTTGCCGGCGGAACCCTCCCATCCCTTCTTCTTCTTGATCTCAGAAACGAGTAGGATGCCGCCTACCTAAGGCAGCTGTGTGCTGCCGGCGGCGTTAGGAGCCCATATGAAGAGATGGTCGAGCCTGTTCCTGGTCGTCGGTGCATGCGGCCTGGCTTCCGCCGCTGCCTGCTCGCGAACGACCAGTGATTCCCCAGCGGACGCGACGGCGGCCGCAGCCTCGAGCGCTGACAACGACTGGTCGATGCCCAACAAGAACCAGTCAGCCACGCGCTACAGCGCCGTCAGCGAAATCACTGCCGACAACGTCAAGAACCTGAAGGTCGCGTGGTCGTTCTCGACCGGGGTGTTGCGCGGCCACGAGGGTGAGCCGATCGTCGTCGGCAGCACGATGTACGTGCATACGCCTTTCCCGAACAACGTCTACGCGCTCGACCTGAGCAAAGAGGGCGCGCCGGTGAAGTGGAAGTACACGCCGAAGCAGGATGCGGCGGTTATTCCGGTGGCCTGCTGTGACACGGTGAACCGCGGCGTCACCTATTCGAACGGCAAGATCTTCCTCAATCAGCTCGACACCCACACCGTGGCGCTCGATGCGGAAACCGGCAAGGAACTGTGGAAAGTGAAGCAGGGCGACTACCGCAACGGGCAGACGATGACGTCGGCCCCGATGGTCGTGAAAGACAAGGTGATTTCGGGCGTGTCTGGCGGCGAGTTCGGCGTGCGCGGTTTCGTCACCGCGAATGACATCAACACGGGCAAACAAGTCTGGCGGATGTACAGCACGGGCCCGGAGGAGGAGGTCGGATTCCCCGGGTCGGTGGAAACGTGGAAGGGCGACGAGTGGAAGCGCGGCGGCGGCACCACGTGGGGCTGGTACAGCTACGACCCCGAGCTCGACCTCTTCTACCACGGCACCGGCAACCCAGGCTCGTGGAATCCCGATCAACGGCCGGGGGACAACAAGTACTCGATGACGATCTTCGCGCGGAATCCCGATACGGGAAAAGCCGCGTGGGCCTACCAGAAGACGCCACACGACGCCTGGGACTACGACGGCATCAACGAGAACGTGCTCGTCGATCTGAACATCAACGGCTCGATGCGGAAGGTGCTCGTCAACTTCGATCGCAACGGCTTCTCGTATGTCCTGGATCGGAAGACTGGCGAACTGCTGCAGGCGAATCCGTTCGTCTTCGTCAACTGGGCGAAGGGCGTCGATCTCAAGAGCGGCAGGCCGATCGAGGATCCGGCGAAGCGCACCTCGTCGACGCAGAACACGAAGGACATTTGTCCGTCGGCGATGGGCGGCAAGAACCAGCAGCCGGTGTCGTACTCGCCGCGAACCGGGTACTTCTACGTGCCGACCAACAACCTCTGCATGGACTACGAGGGAGTCGAAGTCAAATACCAGCAGGGACAGCCATACGTTGGCGCGATTGTCGTCAGCAAGCCGGGGCCCGGCGGCAACCGCGGCGAATTCATTGCCTGGGACCCGACGACCGGCAAGAAAGTGTGGGGCATCAAAGAGGAGTTGTCGGCGTGGGGAGGCGCGCTCTCGACCGCGGGTGACGTGGTCTTCTACGGGACCATGGAGGGTTGGCTGAAGGCGGTCAACGCCAAGACCGGCGACATCCTGTGGAAATTCAAGACGCCGTCCGGGATCATCGGCAATCCGATGACCTACGTCGGCCCCGACGGCAAACAGTATGTGGCCGTGCTGTCGGGCATCGGCGGTTGGTCCGGCATCGGCGTCGCTGCCGACATGAGCCTGGACGATCCGACGGCCGGGCTGGGCGCGATCGGCGCCTTCAAGGATCTGGCGAATTTCAGCAATCAGGGTGGCGTGCTGACGGTGTTCACGTTGCCATGATCACACGCGCCCTGCGCTGCGTCTGCGCGGTCCTGCTCTGGCCCGGGCTGGCCGCGGCGCAGGACACCGGTCAGTTCCGCGTGTGCTCGGACCCCCAGAACCTGCCCTTCTCGAACGACAGGCTCGAGGGGTTCGAGAACAAGATCGCGGAGCTGATCGCGAAAGACTTCGCCGTCACGCCGAGCTACATCTGGTGGGGACAGCGGCGCGGGTTCATCAGAAACACGATGAACGCCACCCTGAAGGAGGGGCGCTGCGACTACGTCATGGGCGTGCCCGATAAGTACGACCTGGTGCTGACGACCAGGCCGTACTATCGCTCGACCTATGTGTTCGTCTATCCGCGGGGCAAAGGGCTGACGATCACATCACTCGATGATCCGGCACTCAAGAAAATGAAGATCGGCGTGCACCTGCTGGGCGACGACTACACGAACCCTCCGCCTGTGCACGAACTGTCGAAGCGTGGAATCGTCGACAACGTCGTCGGGTTCAGCACCTTCTACTCCGCGGAGAATCCTCCAAGCGCAATCATCGACGCCGTTGCGAACGGGCGAATCGATCTCGCGATCGTGTGGGGTCCAGTGGCCGGATACTTTGCCAGGCGACAGCGTGTCGGCCTGGAACTGGTGCCCGTTCCGTCCGGCAAGGGCGACCTTCCGTTCGCGTTCAACATCGCGATGGGCGTCAAGCGTGGCAACGAAGCCCTGCGCACGCGACTGCAGGCCGTGCTCGACAAGCGGCAGGCAGAGATCACGAAGATTCTGAAGGACTATGGCGTGCCGCTTCTGGAACGAACGGGCACGGTGCGATGACGCTGCGCTGGATCTCCGTCGCTGTGGTGCTGTATGTGGCGGTGGCCGGAGCGCATGTTCGGGCCCGAGTACCCTTCCGGGCGGAATTGCAGGCGGCCGCACAACCGGGCTCCGAGACGTACCGCGACGTGTACAACGGGTGGAAGTGGTGGCACGTCTACTGTTTCAGATGCCACGGGGTTGATGCCGTCGGCACGACGAATGCCCCCAACCTGATCGACCCCACGCGACAACTCA
>DASRPK010000291.1:0-2509 GCA_035646395.1 Gemmatimonadaceae bacterium
TACCTGGTAAACAATCCGGACGCCCCGTATATCGTGTTCAACGACCTGCCGAAGGTCCACAACCTCGAGAAGCTGTTTCCGCGCGTTTACCTCCGGCAGCCGGTAACGGTTTACGCGGCGAACGCCAGGCGCTAGACGGGAACGGCCGCACGCGTAAGATCGCGCTCCATGACTTCGTCCGCCGCGCGCAGCTACCTCTACGAACGCCACGCCTTGCTGGTGCGTATCACGCACTGGGTCAACGTCGTCGCGTTTATCGTGCTGCTGATGAGCGGGCTGCAGATCTTCAATGCTCACCCGAACCTGTACTGGGGTAAATCCTCGTACTCCGGTGATCCACCACTGCTGCGCATGACGGCCAAGTCGGCGCCGAACGGCGAACGGATCGGGGTGACCCGCGTCTTCGGACGCGACTTCGAGACCACCGGGGTGTTCGGCCTGTCGCGGGATTCGCGCGGAGCGTGGACCGAGCGCGGTTTCCCCTCGTGGCTGACGCTGCCGGGTGATCGCTGGCTTGCGATGGGTCGGCGATGGCACTTCTTCTTTGCCTGGGTGTTCGTCATCAACGGTCTGCTCTACCTGGCGTATTCGATCGCGAGCCGACACCTCACGCGCGACCTGGTCCCTGAGGTGAAGGAATGGCGCACCGTGGGCCAATCGATCAAGGATCACCTGCGCTTCCGCCACCCGACCGGCGAAGCGGCCAAGCACTACAACGTCCTGCAGAAGATCACCTACCTGATCGTGGTCTTCGTGCTCCTGCCGCTGGTCGTCCTGATGGGTCTCGCGATGTCGCCGTGGTTGAACTCACTTTGGCCGGGCTGGGTCGACCTGGTCGGCGGCCGACAGAGCGCGCGCACCCTGCATTTCGTGGCGGCGTGGGCGCTGGTCGCCTTCGTCCTCATCCACGTGTTCGAGGTCATCATCAGCGGCGTGTGGAACAACCTGCGCTCGATGATCACGGGTCGTTACCGGATACGAACCGGGGAACCCCGCGATGCCACGTGACCAACAGTCCCGCGTCTCACGGCGGAAAGTCCTCGCGCAGTTATTCACCGGCGCGGGTGCGGCGTTGCTCGCCGGTTGCGAAGCGGCCTCACGCACGCAGTGGTTTCCGAAAATTCTCGGCGTCGGCGAGCACCTGACGCGTGGCGCACAGCACCTGCTGACCTCGCGTCGATCCATGGCGCAGGAATTCGAGGAAGCAGATCTATCGCCACAATTTCGCAGCAACGGGACCTCGAACCCGAAAAGCCCCGCGTACCAGGCGCACGCGCGCAACGGGTTCGCCGACTGGGCACTCCAGGTCGACGGGCTCGTCGCGTCGCCGGCTACGCTCACGCTCGCGCAACTGCGTGCCATGCCGAGCCGTACGCAGATTACGCGGCACGACTGCGTCGAGGGCTGGAGCGCGATCGGAAAATGGACCGGTGTGCCGTTGAGCGAAGTGCTGGCACGGGTCAAGCCGTCAGACAGTGCCCACTACGTCGTTTTTCATTGTGCCGATCAGATGTCCAGCGGCGACCTGTACTACGAAAGCATCGACATGGAGGATGCGTATCATCCGCAGACGATCCTCGCCTATGGACTCAACGACGCGGTGCTGCCGATTGCTAATGGCGCCCCGCTGCGCCTGCGCGTCGAACGCCAGCTGGGTTACAAGATGGCGAAGTACGTCATGCGCATCGAGCTCGTCGGCAGCTTCGCGCACGTCGGTCGAGGGAAGGGCGGGTACTGGGAGGACCGGGGATACGAGTGGTTTGCGGGAATCTGAGCTCAGTCGCACTCAGCCGAAGTTCGCGAACAGCTTTTGATGTTCTCCGACGATTCTGGCGGTCTCCTCCGGCTCGACATTCGTCGAGTGGTCGCCCAGCTTGAACATGCCGCCGAGCAGTATGACGTCCGAGCGCGGGAACATGTGCAGCAGGCCCCGTCCGCCGCCAATCGTCATGTAATCCACAGCCGGGTCGGGCGGGAAGTAGACGAGCTGTCCTTTGGCCGGCACCAACGATGCGTCGTCGAACAGTTGCGCCGCGCCGAGGCCGCTGCAGTTGAAGATGAGCGACTCGTCCAGGGACAGCACATCCGAGCGGTCCAGGAAGTTGCGGATTACAAACCTGCCGCCCGCAATCTGGAAGTCCTGGGTGACCCGACGCAGGAGTACCGCGGGATCGATCTGCATCGTCACAAACCGATGCGCGTAGCGGGTCGTGAATGGATGCTCGCCAGGCCCCAACGTCGCCCGGTGCGGAAAGAGGTCATTGAATAGAGCGTCCTCAGCGGCCGGATCTACTGAGTCATTCAGGACGTAGGTCTCGAGCCACCGGATGCCGTAGTCGGATCCGCCCAGGTTCGTGTACGCATGATGCGAGACCCGGGCGGCCCAAGTGAGCTTCGACTTGAACTCGTCCGACGAGACGGCCGGGTCATCTACGCTGAATGGGGACCACTCCCCCGCGGCAACATTCGAGGTTGTGTGACGCGCAACGTCACGCGTATAGACGGTTAC
>DASRPK010000292.1:0-2285 GCA_035646395.1 Gemmatimonadaceae bacterium
AGCTCGTGCATCTTGGTGTCCTGTCCGACGAGCCGCGGCCGCAGCACATTGTCCACGCTGCCCACGACGAGCGCGCAGAACAGCGCGAGGGCGATCCCTCGCCAGTACCGCACATCGCCTTGCACGCGGCACAGATGGTGGCGGGTTACTCGACCGCTGCGGAGACCGTGTGCAAGACGCAACAGACGGATGCAGACCGCCCACGTCACAATGGTTCATGGTCAACGTATTTCGGTCGGCCGTCATCGCCGTCGCTCTAACGCTGGGGCAGCCTGGCGCAGGAACAGCGCAGACGTCTGCCCCGACAAATGACGTCATTCCGAGTTTTCGGGTTGCGATCCGGGTCGACCCGTTGACTGACTTTACCGTTCGCGTTGACGCGTACTCCGAACTCCGGCGCGGACTCGAGGATCGACTGCCCGAGGTGACGGTGACGGACAGTGTGGTGCGTCAGATCCGACGCGAGCGGCGTTCGTTGGCACGGGCGATCCGGGGCGCTCGGGTCGGAGCCTTCCAGGGCGAGTTCTTTACGCCCGCGACCCGTGCCCAATTGCACCTCGTGCTGGACCGAGTCGTGGACACCACAATGTGCGCGAGCATCATGGAGGATAACCCCGGCGCCGGCGGGTTCCCGCGCGCGATCGACGGCACCTATCCAGAGGGCAAGACCCTTTCGACCATGCCCGGGCTCCTCCTCGCGCGGCTGCCCGGGTTGCCCGGCGACATTCAGTTTCGTTTTGTCGGACGAGACTTGATTCTCTACGACGTCAGGGCGAACACGATCATCGACCGGATGCCCAACGCGATCCGGTGCGGAAAACGGGACGACTGAATGAGGGGAGGCTCTCCGGCGCGACCCTCGGGAAGAGCGGCGCGATCGGCGCGCCATGATGTAGGACGACCGGCGCGTAGCGGTTATTGCGAGTCGACCTTGTGTGGAGCCCGCATCCCGTGAAGCGCCCTGCGCATTTCTTCGACGGTCGTCATCCGCTCCAGTGTGGCCTGCAGGCTCGCGGCGGTTTGCCGAATCGAATCGACGAGCGCATGACGGATGTCTTCGTCTGAGAGCCGAGTCTCTTCCCCGATGGTCCGGGCTCGCTCGGCGGCTTCGCGGCCGGCTTCCTGCTCCTCACGTCGCACCTCAGCCGACTCGCGCACCTCCTCAGCGGCTCGCCGTACTCTTTCAGCCTCGTTGAACGTGGCACCAGCGTCGGCGTACGGTCGAGTATCGGGCGGGGAAGGCGGGTGTGGGTTGCGCGTCTTGGGCATTGTTCGTCGACCTCTCTTGCAGCGTAACAGACGGATGGCTGAAGCGATGTCCGGAAAAGAACACGTCACGCCTCCCATGGTGCGGCCGGGGTCATCGATCCCGCCAAGGTCGGCATTCCCGACGATCAGCACGTCTTACACATGACGTCGAGTACGTAGTCCACGACGAGGTTCGCGTCGACGTCCATCAGGATCAGGTGAGTGTCGACGATGCGGTATTCGAGGCCCGTTGGCAGTGGCGGCAGGATTTTCAGTACGTTCGCCGGCATGGTTGACCGGGACGCCCCAGCGGGGTAGTCGCCATTCACGACCAACACGAAGATGTCGGGTGCGTCCTCCCTGATGGACTCCCGAGTCCTGAGGGCAGCGAGGCCGCGGAGTTCCGGATCCATAGCCCGGCGAAGCGCCATCGCGACGGGGGGTGTGAAAATGTCGCCGGGCCGCGCATCGTGCCGCGCGACGCGGAGACGCATCGCCAGCGCGTTTCGCGACACGAGGTTTTCTCCGACACCGGCCCGTACTGTCTGACGCGTTCCCTGCTTTTGAAGCTTCTCCTGCAGCTTCATGTAGCCACCGGCGCGCCGCCTGAAATCCGCTAGCAGCGCCTTGTCGAGCACCACCTGGGAAGTTGTGTCCGATTGAACCGTGGGCAGCGCCTGCGTTCCACAGACTGCCGGAAACAGAAGGGTTAGAACCGCGACAAAGGCAGCCGATCGGATTGTGGCCATGAACGATTGTGGCGGTAGGGCGAGGCTGCGTCTGTACCGCCTTGCACGTCCCGTCGAGCTGCTATCGCGCCACCGTTGACCGGATCACAGCTCATGCACGAATGGTCCGCCTTGGCCTCGCCGGACGGTTCACCTCAACGCGTCCCCCAACTCTGGCAGGAGGAGCTGGCGGAAATCGTCGGGACAGCTCATTACCGCCCGCGCGAGCGCACCTTCCGCATACACGCGGGTGAGCCCGGACATCCACCGCTCCGCCGTCACGCGATCGCGCTGATGCGTTTCGATCGG
>DASRPK010000293.1:0-16423 GCA_035646395.1 Gemmatimonadaceae bacterium
TGTTCGATCCAGGCGGTGACCCGCGCGAATGCTGTCCGTGTCGGGTCCTGGGAGTGGTCGGAAGTCACGGAGGCGAACGGTAGCGCCGGGAACGAGAGAGGCAACCCGCAGTCTTCTTGGTTCTTGGTTCTTGGGTCTTGCTTCTTGCTGGTGACTATTCGCCGCCCGCTTGCTACTCCCTGCTCGCTAACGCTCCCCGCTGCCGTTCTACGGTGCCTCATGAACCTCGAGGCCCTCACCGGCGCGGCGACGCTTGGAATCGATACGCCGCTCGCCGCCGTAGAGCGTGATTAACGCCACGGCGACAACGATGACGGCGCCGGCCGCGAGCACACGCGCTGTCACCGGCTCGTTCGCGAAAGCCGCGCCCAGGAAGACCGCGACCACAGGATTCACGAACGCGTAAGTCGATGCGCGCGCCGCGCTGGTGACGCCCAGCAGGTACATGTACGAGGAGTAGCCGATCAGCGACCCGATCAGGATCAGGTAAAGGAACGAAAACACCGACTTGAACGACGCTGCCGCCAGGTCGATGCGGCCGAAGTCACCGACGACAAGCGCGATCAGGCTCACCACCAGCCCGCCGGCAAGCATCTGGATCGCGCTCGTGCGCACCGCCGACTGGAATCGCGGGAGTGTCCGGGAGTACACCGATCCCACCGCCCATGCCGCAGACCCGAACAACACGATCCCCGCGCCAACGGGATCAATCCGGTCGCCGCCTAACGCGGTCGGCCCCACCAGCACGGCCATTCCGGCAATGCCCAGTACGAGGCCGGCCGTGACGCCTAGCGAAGGCCGCGTGCCGCCGCGCCACCACCACTCGAGCAGCACCATCAGGCAGGGCGTGAGCGCGACCAGCAGTGCGGCGACACCCGACGGAATCCGTTGCACCGCCAGCGCGACTGATCCATTTCCGGCCGTCAGCAACGTTCCAACGATGGCGTGGCCCTGCCACGGGACCTTTGCTGGTTCGGGAGTCCGTCGCCAGCTCGCGATCGCGAACATGATGAGTCCCGCCATGAAGTAGCGGACGCCTGCCACGGCAACGGGCGGAAGTGTCTCGACCGCGAACCGCATGAAGAGATACGTCGATCCCCAGATGAAGTAGATCGACGCGAAGGCCAGCAGGATCTTGCTGCGAGGTGCGGACGTGCTCATCGCCAGCGGAAAATCCGCAGCGCGATTCCGAAGCTCAGGACCAGCCAGGTCGCGATGATCGCGAACTCGGGGGCGAGTGCCGCCCAGCCGAGCCCCTGGATCATGATGCCGCGCACGGCATCGACCACCGCGGTCAGCGGCAGCGCCTGGATCACCGGTTGCACGGCATCCGGGAAGTTTCCGGCGGAAAAGAACACGCCTGACGCGACCCACATCGGCAGCATGAGCAGGTTCATGAGCCCCGACGCGGCTTCGATGGTCCGCGCGCGAGATGCCACCAGCAGGCCTAACGACCCGAACACCAGTGCCCCGAGCAGGCAGGCGACGCCAAACGTGACCAGTGAACCGCGCATCGGCACACCGAACGCGAAATACCCGAATACGGTGATTACCGTAACCTCGATGACCATCAGCCCGAGGCGCATCAGGAGGAACGAGGCGAGATAGTGATGTCGACGCATCGGCGTGGCCACAAACCGCTTCAGCAGCTTCTTCTTCCGCGCATCGACGATGCTGAACCCGATTCCCCACATGCCGCTTCCCATCAGGTTCATTGCCAGCAATCCGGGCAGCACGAAGTCGATGTATCGCGAGCCACGTTCACTGACAATCGATTCACTGACTTGCACGGCATCCGTGCGGCCGCGTTTCCGCTGAAGCGCCTGGTCGACCAGCAAGCGCGCGGTACGCGCCTCAGTGCGGGCGCGATCATACCGGTATTCGACGCGCTCTGAGTCCGTCGCCACCACCACGAGCGCGACGGTGCCGATCCGCAACGCGGTGACCGCCGCCGAGTCGTCGAGACTTACGATCTGCAGCGTGCTGTCGCCGGTGAGCGCGGCACGAACCGACTCGGCGCCAGGCGCCGTTGTGAGTACGCCGACCTTCGCGACATCGGCTGGACGCGACCGGAACGCGAGTCCCAGACCGCTCGCCAGCAACAGCGGGAAGATGAACGTCCAGAATACTGCCTCCGGTTCGCGCAGGAATTCACGGAACCGGATGAGCGTGAGCTGCAGAAGTGGCGACGACGATCCGCCTTCTCCCGGATTCCACGCGCTCTGTTTCGGAGACGATTCGCTCATTGCTCCCTGAGGTGTCGGCCAGTGAGCGAAACGAAGACGTCTTCGAGTGTCGGCGTATGCGTGCGCAGCTCCGTGAGTGAGAGTTGCGCCGACTCGAGCGTGCGCAGGACTGCGGGCACAGCTTCATGGGCCGCCGATACCTGCAGCGTCCACAGTGGTCCGTCGATGCGCGAGCCGAGCACGCCTGCGGTCGTGTCGAACAGCCCCGACGGCACGGCCGCGCCTTCCGCCAGTTCGACTTCGACGACCTGTTCAGCGCCTAACGCCCGGATCAGCCCGCGCGGTGTGTCGATCGCGATGACCTTCCCGTGATCGACGATCGCAACGCGGTCACACAGCCGTTCCGCTTCGTCCATGTAGTGCGTCGTGAGCACGATGCTGCGGCCCGAGGCGCGTAACCGCTCCACCAGGTCCCAGAGCTGCCGGCGCGACTGCGGATCCAGTCCGGTCGTCGGCTCGTCGAGGAACAGCAGTTCGGGATCTCCGGCGAGCGCGCAGGCGACCGACAGGCGCTGCTTCTGTCCCCCGGACAGCGTGCCGACCCGCGCACCGCGTTTCTCGTCGAGCTGGACGAGTCGAATGATCTCGTCGACCACTGGTCCGCGGCGAAAGAAACTGCGGAACAAGGTGATCGTTTCCTCGACGGTGACCTTCTCCGAAAATTGCGTCTCCTGCAGCTGCACGCCGAGGCGCTCGCGGAGGGCCCGTTCGTCGGACGACCAGCGCTGGCCGAGGATCAGCACGTCTCCGGAGTCAGGCTCCTGAAGCCCTTCGCAGATCTCGATCGTGGTGGTCTTGCCGGCGCCATTCGGGCCGAGGAGGCCGAAGCATTCGCCGGCCTGCACTTCGAGGTCGAGTCCGTCGACCGCTACGACGTTGCCGAAGGTCTTTCTGAGAGCGTGTACTTCCAGCGCGAGTGGTGCCACGGGCATCGACAGACTCTAATGACAGGTCGCGCTGGTGTCACCGGAGCAACCAGTAACGCATCAACGCGTGGGCAGCGGCTCCCAGCGAGGAAACGCCCCGGACCGGATGGCAACGGGCTGTCCCTGAGCCCTGTCTGACCATTTGACGGGTATCTATCGTTCGGCTACGGCCCGTAGGCGACCTGAGGGGGTATTTCGATGGAAGGCAATCGGCGGCAATTCCTTGGCAGCGTGGCGGCACTTTCGGCCACGGGCGCATTTTTTCCTCCTGCGTTAGGCGCCGAAACGCCGGAACCGGAACCGGCGAGCGTGGATTGGGACATGTCCTGGCGTGAGCGCGTGCGGGGACCATTCCGGGGCGTGTTCGACAACCCCGTCGTGAACGAGGGCGCTGGCTTGTGGCGCGCTGCCGACTGGAAGAAGACGGTCGCTGAGGTGTACCGCGCGAAGGACAAGGATGTGTCGGCGGTGCTGGTAATCCGGCACGAAGCCATTCCCATGATCATGCAGCACGCGTTCTGGGAGCGTCACGAGCTCGGCAAGGACACCAAGCTCAACGACTCGTCAGGCAATCCCGTGACATACAACCCGTACCTGTCCCGGGAAGAGACCACCGACGCTGGCCGACGGAGCGCGACGCTCGACTCGTTCCTCGCATCGGGTGGCATCGTGCTCGCATGCAACTATGCCTTCGGCTTCATGGTCAGCAAGGAAGTCAAAAAGGGCAGCATTGAGCGCGCGGAAGCCCGCACGCAGGTTTTGCAGCAGGTCATTCCCGGGGTCATCCTCATGCCATCCGGGTTCTTTGCAGTGATCGAGGCGCAACGCGCAGGGTGTCATTTCTTCCCGGCAGCTGGTTAGAAAGGCGAACGGCGCAGCGCCTTTTGCCCCTACCTGGTCCAGATAAGCAACACCCCACACCCCCCACCCGTGCGATTGTACTTCGCCGGGACCTGGGCTGCGCTGGTATAGATCTCGATCCCACCGATGTGTTCCGGCGGGACGAGATTCGCGTCGAACAGGCCGTTGCCAGGATGGCGTGAATCGAACACCAGTGCGCCATCGAGATACACGTCCATGAAACACGCAGGCCGTGCGCCGGCCGCGAAATCCGCTGGATGGAGTGCTGATTTTGACCCACTGCAGAACGCGCACGAATTGCTGATGGCACGTCCTGTCGCGACCCAGATCTTGTTCGAGCCGCGCCTGACGACAACCCCAGGAATTGTCGAAATCAGGTCGCCCGTCTGCCGAAGACCACCTTCTGACTTGGCCAGCACACTGCGGCCGATGAAATGTCCGGTGCCCGTCTTCTGACGTTCCATGAACTCGACAAGCTTCGCCGGGATCCGCTCCCCCGACGCTGTCACGACTCGCTCCGGCAAAACAGTGGCCTCGGAACGGGCGAGCCTCAGGTCGACTGACAGCACGTCATCCTTCTGTAACGACACGGTCGATGACTCGGCACGGAAGCCGACCGCGCGGACGACGAGGACATGCACTCCGGAAGGCAGATCCTTCAACCGGAAACGCCCTAACGAGTCAGTCACAACGCTGAGCTGAAGCCGTGGAATAACCGCCTCGGCCCCGGCAACGGGCACTCGCAAGCTGTCGGCCGTCGAAACGCGGCCCGAGATCTCACCCTGCGCCCGGCTCACTTGCGCTGCCGCGACGTGTGCCAGCAGTGCAAGTCCAGCGGCGAAGTAACGACGGCGATAGTCCAAGAAGCTTTCTCCCGCAGATGCAGCCAATTTGAGTCTGCCGGTTCCTTATCGAACAGGCAAGTAAAGAGGTCGGTCGTACCTGGGTACTGCGTTCTCAGGCCGTTGCGGTTTCAGGCCCTGCGTTCTCAGGCCCTGCGGACCTGGGTCGTGCGCTCTTAGCTTGTCGCTCCATGCCCCGCTCTATCAGCGATTTTCTCGCCAACGCGCTTGCGAAGGGCCTGATCACCCCCGACCAGCACGCCTCGCTATCTGCCCTCGCCGCCGATTCTGATGTGCCGCAGCGGGAAATGCCGCGGGGATTCAACTGGGTCACTGTAGCCTACGCACTCGGCGCCCTGCTCGTCGTCTTTGCGGGTGGCTGGTTCCTGACCCAGCGATGGCTCTCCCTCGGGCCAACAGGCGTGCTGGCGATCGTGCTCGTCTACGCTGCCATTGCGGCTGCCGCATCCCGCTGGCTCGAACGCCGGGACTTCCACGAGGCAGCGGGAATGGCGGCCATGGTGGCTGTTGCGTTGACACCCGTCGCCGTCTGGGCGCTCGAGTCGCTCACCGGATGGTGGCCGGCCGACGTCTGGGGGCGACCGTACTACGTGGACTATCCGCCGGCCGAATCATCGCGCTGGCTCGTCGCCGAACTGGCCACAATCCTCGCCGCCTTGCTCGTCCTCCGTCGACGCACCTGGTCCGCCGTCGTGTTTCCGCTCGCAGTGGCCCTGTTTGCGCTCGTTATGCACCTGCCACGCTCCTTCGACTTCACCCTGACCCCGGTCCTCGAGCGGTGGATCCAGATGACGGGCGCGCTGGTCGTGTGCGCGATCGCGAACACCACCGATCGAATGGTCCCCCGACGCGCCGAGCGTGGGCGCGGCGACGTCGCCTTTCCACTCTGGCTGACGGGGCTCACGGCCCTTGCGGTCGCAATCCTCACCATGTGGCCCGTGGCCGGCGCCCTCCGGCACGCGCTTCCCGCTCTCGCTATCGGGGCAGTGGCTGCCGCGTTGTACATGGGAAGGCGAACGCACCTCGTCTTCGGGGCATTTGCGATCGTCATGTACCTCTTCTATCTGGCTGGCGAAGTGTTTCGCTCGACCGCGTACTTCCCGATCGTGCTCGCTCTCATGGGCGGCGCGGTCCTCGCTGTTACGGTCTGGGTCCAGCGGCGCTTCCCGGAACTGGTCGCGCGGCTGGCTGCCCGGCGCGGCGGTCGAGGAGGGTTGCCAGGATCGCCCCTGATCCCCTGGCTCGTGGCATTGCTTTCGTTAGGCCTGACCGCGACACAGATCCCGGAAGCTGCCGAGGAACGCGTCAATCGCGACTTTCAGCAGCGCCTCTACATCCTGCGGCTTCATAGCAAGTCGCTTCGCGTGGCCCCCAACCGGCCTTTCCTCGTCCGTCCCGGTCCGGATCCCGCGCCGCCGCCCCGCCCAGCACGCCCCCGGGGCTGATCCGAGTGCGTTCGCCTGTAAACGTCGGGGAAACCCCGCGCTGTCCAAGAGCGTAGAGTCTCTCCCGTTCCACAGGACAGGCAGATGCTGGTCGTCGTTACCCTGACACTTGCCCTGCAGGTCACCGTTAAGGTCGGCCCGCAGACCCGCGAAGACAGCCTGAAACAGCGAAGGAGCGATTCGCTCTCGATTGTCATTCAGGAGTCGATACGGAATGCACCGAGGGACCGCCGGCCTGCTCGGCGCGATTCAGTGACGCCGGAACTCGAGCGAAGCGCGTTCGCCGATGCCGGGGCTCGGGATCTGCTTCATCGCGCCCGTGCCGCTCGCATGGCTCAGGATTCGAGCCTGCAGTCATATGACGCCAAGACTTACCAGCGCATTTCGGTCGGACTCGGATTCCGCGCGATAGGCCGCGAGCGGCTGCTCGCGCGCACCGAAGTAGCGTCGCGCGTGAAATGGTCGAGGGCGAATGGCGCACTGGTCGAAATCACGGGCGAACGCGCCGTCGCTCCCGCGTTTGGCGGAACGGCTGACTTCGAGCCCCAGATGACGACGCCCGTCCCGTATTACCCTGGTCGCGAGGCGCTCTGGATTGGCGGCGACGGACTCGCCGAGGCGGAAGTGGATGATCGCGAGCTGGTGCATCCCGTCGCGACCGGGTCTGAAGCGTACTACAGGTACTCGACGGGCGACTCACTGATCCTCACGCTCTCGGACGGCGCCCGCATAACGCTGCGCGAATTGCGCGTTGAACCGCGACGCCCCGAATGGCGGCTGTCCGTCGGATCCTTCTGGTTCGACGTCGCTTCGGGTCAGCTCGTAAGAGCCGTCTACCGTTTCTCCGCGCCGATGGACATCTGGGCCGTCGCGAAGGAAGAATCGAAGCGCTCGAAGGAGGATCCTTCGCGACGGGGTGGAATGAACGAGTTGCGCGAACTCGAAGAAGAAGACGACGTCCCCGGCTGGGTCCGAGGGATGATGTCGCCACTGAAGGCGAATCTCGAAGCGGTCACGATCGAATACGGCCTGTTCGGTGGACGGTTCTGGCTGCCGCGCACGCAAACCGCTGTTGCGAACGCCCAGGCGGCATTCATGCGGGTGCCAGTACGGATCGAAGAATCGTTCCAGTACAGCAGCGTGAATGGTCCCGAAACCATGCCGGTGCTGCCGCCACCCCCCAGGTCGATCTGGGATTCACTCTTCGCGGGCGACACCACACCACGCCGGGATCTTTCACGCGAGGAGCGGAGAGCGCGAAACCGGGCCGTTGCTCGCGCGGCTGGCGAGATGGCCGAACGGCGCCAGCGCCAGCGCGATGACGAATGCGCCAGAACGGGATCGTACACGCGTGACTGGGATCGGTATAATGGATCGCTCCGCATGGCAGTCCGCGTACCCTGTGATTCAACTGTCCTGGTAAACTCGCCCGATCTTCCGCACTCGATCTACAACTCGGGTGAAGAGATATTCGGCGGCGCCGAACGCGAGGAGTTGCTGAAATCGCTGGACTTCTCGTTGCAGTCGGCCTGGGCGCCGCAACCGATCGTCCTGACGTATGGCCTTTCCCAGACGCGATACAACCGCGTTGAAGGACTCTCGTCAGGCGTCGGCGGCAGCATGGAGCTCGGCCGCGGCTATGCGGTGGATGGCGCGCTGCGACTGGGCATCGGCGACTGGTCGCCTAACGTCGAACTTGGCGGCTCGCGAAGCAACGGGCGGACGACCTGGCGGCTGGGTGCGTACAAGCGGCTGTCGGTCGCAAACGACTGGGGCGCACCGCTGTCGTTCGGCGCGGGACTCAGCGCGCTGCTGTTTGGCCGCGACGACGGGTTCTACTATCGCAGCGCCGGCATCGACCTCACGCGCAGCATCACCGCAGGCAACCTGACGACGCGTTTCTTCGCCGAATACCAGAGTGAGGCGGACGTGACGACAGGATTCAGTCTCGCGCATGCGATGGGGAACTCCGCGTTTGGTGAGAACATCGTCGCGACGCGCGGTAACGTCGCCGGCATCGCGATCCGCGATGTGCGGAGCGCCGGACTCGATCCCCAGGGATGGCGTGCCTTCAGCGAAGTGCGACTCGAGGGCGGGTACTTTGCTCCGACCGCCGACAGCCTGCAGTCCGACATGTACGCGCGTGCGGCCGCTGATCTCACTATCTCGCGTGGGTTCGGACGGCGCACCGCGGCCGCCCTGACTGTCGGTGCGGGCGTTGCGGACAAAGCCCCGCCACAGCGCTTCTTCCTGCTGGGCGGGTCGGAGACCGTGCGTGGCCAGAGGCCGGGAACACAGAGCGGCGATTCGTATTGGCTCACGCGCCTCGAGGTGGGACGAGGCATCGCTGCTGCGCGCGGCGTCGTGTTCGGTGACCTCGGCTGGGCCGGACCGCGCGAAATGTGGAGTCACCCTGGACGGCCGATGTCGGGCGCCGGTGTCGGTGTCTCGTTCATGGACGGCCTGGTGCGCGCAGACCTGGCGCGGGGGATTTATCCGTCGAAGCGGTTCCGGTTTGATCTGTACGTGGAAGCACGCTTCTGACCAGCGAGCGGCGATCAGCGAATAGCGAATAGCAAGCGAGGAGCGCTCGCTGCTCGCTGATCGAAATTCGCTGGTCGCCCATCGGTCGCGTATGTTCCCCCATGCAGCTCCGCCGCACTCTGGGAACGTGGGACCTGACGCTGCTGGTGATCGGCAACGTGATCGGGTCCGGCATCTTCATCGTTCCATCGGCAGTGCTCCGTCAGTCCGGATCGGTGAAGGTGGCGCTGATCGTCTGGGTAGTGGGTGGGCTGCTCTCGCTCTTCGGCGCGCTGTCTTACGCGGAGCTTGGCGCCATGGACGAGGGATCGGGAGGCTTGTACGCGTATGTGCGAGATGCGTTCGGCCGCTTTCCCGCGTTCCTCCTGGGATGGACGTTGTTTTTCGGGATTGGCGGCGGCACCATCTCCGCGCTGATCGTCGCCGCCACGGGGTATCTGGGCCAGTTCATTTCGTTAGGCAGTGTTGCACGGAACCTGATCGCCGTGGGCGCGATCGCCGTGATCAGTGTCATTACCGTGCGTGGCATCCGCGGCAGCGCCTCCGTCCAGAACTGGGGCACGATCATCAAGCTGCTCGCGGTGGTCCTCATGAGCGGTGTCCTCCTCTCGATGGGGCAGGGCGGCGAGCCGATGCCCGCACCGGCGCTCACTGGGTCCATGGCGATCGTGTCGGCCGCGGGCACCGCGATGATTTCGGTGCTTTGGGCCTATGAAGGCTGGCAGTACGTGACCTTTTCGGCCGGCGAGGCATCGAACCCCCGCCGGTCCCTCCCCATCGCCATTGGCCTTGGGACGGCAGGCATCATTGTGGTATACCTGCTGGCCAACCTTGGATACCTCGCGGCGCTGGGACCGGCGCGAGTCGCGTCCTCTGAGCGCGTTGCGGCGGATGCGATGACGGCGGTACTCGGGCCGTGGGCTGGTCGCGCGATTGCAGCCGCGATCATCATCTCGATGACGAGCGCCGCGCTTGCGGTGGCCATCACGTTGCCCCGCGCGTTCTACAGCATGGCGCGCGATGGCCTCTTCTTTTCGGCGCTGGCGAGGGTGCACCCGACGTTCGGCACGCCGGCGATCTCCATCATGGCGATGAGTGCCTGGGCGGCGGTGCTCGCGCTCAGCGGCACGTTCGAGCAACTCCTGGCCTACGTCGTATTCGTCGGGTGGATTTTCTACGCGCTGGGCGCGGCGGCAGTGATCGTCCTGCGCATCAAGCGGCCGCACGCGGCGCGGCCCTACCGAGTCCCGGGTTATCCGTTGACGCCCATATTGTTCGTCGCCGCGGCAATTGCGCTCGTGATCAATACCGTCGTGGCCCAGCCCCGCGTGGCCGGCATTGGGCTGGCGATGGTACTGGCCGGCGCGCCCGCATACGCCTTCTGGCGACGGCAGCAGTGAGATTTGAGCAAAAGGGTCAGACCCCATTGAACGATCTGACTCGCTGAATTGCTGCCCGCTTGCTGATCGCCGAGCGCTAGTCGCTGGCCGCTTGCTGGTCGCTGCTCGTCGATCGCTGCTCGCTAGACGTTGATATCTCCCTCGCACACCATCACGCTCGCCCCGCCCACCCGCACCGCAGTGATGGCGCTGCCATCACGATCGGCCTCGACCTCGATCAGGCTGGGGCGACCCATCTCATATCCCTGTTCGACCACCCAGCGATGCGTCCCTTCCTGTTTCGACCGCGCCGCCAGGTAACCGCCTAACGCTGCGCAGGCAGACCCGGTGGCGGGATCCTCCGGGACCCCGAAGCCAGGGGCGAACATCCGGGCGCGGACCTGGTGGCGGGGATCCTCCGCGTCCATGGCAAAGATCATCACCGCCTGGCCGAGCGTGTTGGCCAGGTGTTTTTCCCAGCTTTCGAGGTGCATGCGGGAGCGCGCGACGACCGATCGATCGCGCACCGGAACAAATGCGAACTCCAGTCCGCACGACACGATCTGCGGCATCCAGGCGCCGTCGAGCAGGTCCCCTTCGTCAATCGAGAGACATTGCGCCAGAGTCGAGCGTGATGGGAGCGGCGGTCCGACCTCCGGAAGTTTCGCGACTGAGAACTGACAGAATGTCGGCTTGCCGTTTTCCGAGCGGATCGTGACCGGTACCGGACCGACCTTCTCGTCGAGGACGATCTGCGTTTCCGTGCCGTTGAGCGGCACGTCACCGATCGCAGCGAGGACGTGCGCCGTGCCCACCGTTGGGTGCCCCGCGAACGGCACTTCACCACCCGGGGTGAAAATCCGCACGCGTCGCCGGTTGCCCTGGTTCTCAGCGGGGAAGACGAACGTCGTCTCGGAGTAGTTGAACTCGCGCGTGATCGCGAGCATCTGCTCGTCCGTCAGCCCACGAGCGTCGGGAAGGACGGCGAGCTGGTTTCCGCCGAAGCGGGTGCTGGTGAAGACGTCCGCGGTGAGGAAACGCATGCCAGTTGATGAGTTGAGAAGCGCAACGCGCAAAGTTACACCGCGACCAACATCGGCGGGGCGTTATCGATATGCATTGTGCGCATACCGCGCATGCGCTCGTCAAGGCCGCTGCGTACAGATTGCTGATCGCTGCGGCAAATGCATCGTGCTTGAGCTGGCGCTACGGGGCCCCAGCCCCCAGCCCCAGCCCCAGCACGCAGTATCAGCAGCAGCAATCAGCACTCAGCACGCAGCTTGTTTTCATTCCGCCCCAAGGAACGGGTACCGATAATCCGTCGGCGGTACGAGAGTCTCCTTGATGCTCCGCGGGCTCACCCAGCGCATCAGGTTCCACTTCGAGCCCGCCTTGTCGTTCGTCCCCGACGAGCGGGCCCCGCCAAACGGCTGCTGCCCCACCACCGCCCCCGTCGGCTTGTCGTTGATGTAGAAGTTGCCGGCGGCGTTCCGCAACGCGCCTAACGCTTCACGGGCGGCGTTCCGGTCCTGCGAAAACACGGCCCCGGTCAGCGCGTAGGGGGAGGTCTGGTCCACCACGCCTAACGTCTCGCTCCACTGGTCGTCCTCGTACACCCAGGCGGTCACCACCGGGCCGAAGATCTCCTCGCAGAGCAACCGGTAGTCGGCCGACGGCGCCTCGATCAGCGTCGGCTCGATGAAGTAGCCGGCGTCGCCCCGCACGTTCCCGCCCGAGAGGACCCGCGCGTTCTGCTTCGCGTCGGCGACGTATTCGCTGATCTTGTCGAACGCCTTCTTGTCGATCACCGCGCCCATGAAGTTCCGGAAATCGCGCACGTCGCCCATTTGAATCTCGCCCATGATAGCGACGGTCCGCTCGCGGACCTCGCTCCACAAAGAACGGGGCACGTACACCCTACTCGCCGCCGAACACTTCTGGCCCTGGTACTCGAATCCGCCGCGCGCGATCGCGACCGCCAGGGTCTGTGGATCGGCCGATGGATGGGCGATGATGAAGTCTTTTCCGCCCGTCTCGCCGACGATGCGCGGATACGTGCGGTAGCGCGACATGTTCGCGCCGATCGTCTTCCACATGTTGTTGAAGACGCCCGTGCTGCCGGTGAAATGCACGCCGGCCAGGTCCCGGCTGTTCAGCAACCCGTCGCTGATCATCCCCGCGTCGCCCGGCAGGAAATTCACCACGCCCGGCGGAAGCCCGGCCTCCTGCAACAGCTTCATGACGTAATAGGCCGACAACATCGCGCTCGATGCCGGCTTCCAGATCGCCACATTCCCCATGAGCGCCGGCGACGTCGACAGGTTCCCGCCGATGGCGGTGAAGTTGAACGGCGAGATCGCGTAGACGAATCCCTCCAGCGCCCGGTAATCCGACATGTTCCACACGCCCGGGCTCGAGATCGGCTGCTCCGCGTAGATCTCCTGCGCGTACTGCACGTTGAAGCGCCAGAAATCGATCAACTCGCAGGCCGCGTCGATTTCCGACTGATAAACGGTCTTGGACTGGCCGAGCATCGTGGCCGCGTTGACCGTGTCGCGCCACGTCGTGGCCAGCAGTTCCGCTGCCTTGAGGAACACCGCCGCGCGATCCTCCCACGGCCAGTTTGACCATTCGGCGTGTGCTTTCTTCGCCGACGCGATCGCCATCTCGACGTGCTTCGGTGTCGCCTTATGCCAGTCAGCGAGGACGTGGCTGTGTGCGTGAGGCATCACCGCCTGCGCCATTTCCCCGGTACGGAATTCCTGTCCCCCGATGATGATCGGAATCTCGACCCGTTCGGCGGACATCGACGCCAGTCTCGCCTTCAGCGACGCGCGTTCCGGCGAACCGGGTGCGTAGGAGCGGACCGGCTCATTTATCGGCGCCGGAACACGACGGATTCCGTTGAATGGTACGAGACCGGGTACCGCGGACGGCGCGGTGTCAGTAGACCGGGGCTGGGAAGCCGGTCGTGATGTGGGCTCGGCGACAGGGGCGCTCATGGGGACCTCTAGGAAGCAGGAAGCAGGAAGCGGGAAGCAGGAAGCAGGAAACCGAACAAGAGGGAAGCGGGAGATAGGGAAGCGGCTCCTCGTTGTAGAAAGATACCCCGTGACGAAACGCCAACCAGCGCGGTGTTGCGTCTCCCATCTCCCATCTCCCATCTCCCATCTCAGATCTCAAATCTCTTAGGTTTTGTAAACCCCTCGCCCCCTGAATTCTTCCCCTGGGGAAACAAGATGTCCCGCATTTCGCCGGTCTCGCGCCTGACGCGCATTGTCACGCCCGTCGCAATTGTCGTCGTGGTCGCTTCATGCGGCGGTGGCGGAGGTGACGGTACCACAACACCGCCGGGAACCGTGGCTCGCGTCGAGATCACGGCACCGAGTCCGACGATGGAAATCGGACAGAACATGCAGACCACGGTTCGCTACTTCGACGCGTCGAGCTCGCAGCTCGCCGGTCGCACCGTGGCCTACTCGACGAGCAACTCCAGCATCGCGACGATCAGCGCGTCCGGGCTTGTCACTGCCGCCGGTCCCGGGTCCGTCACGATCATCGCGACCGTCGACGGCGTGCAGGGGAACCTCCTGCTGAATGTCACCCAGGTTCCGGTGTTCTTCATCTCCATAACGCCGCTGAATCCCACCGTCCGACAGGGAGAAACGCTGACGCTGTCCGCCCAACCGCAGAACGCAGTCGGGCAGCCTCTCACCGGTAGAAACATCACGTGGTCTTCGGCCGACCCATCCCGCGCAACCATCACCCAGGGTGGCGTCGTCGCCGGCGTGTCTCCGGGCACTGTCCACATCCGCGCTGAAACGGAAGGGCGTATCGACTCCGTGAGCCTTCGCGTTCGAAGTCTCGTCACTCCGTCGATCACGGGCACCTCGTCGGTTACCCTGGTTCCGGGCGGCGTCGGCTCGATCACGGGAACGAACTTCGGCGGCTCACCAGCCGAGAACGTGGTCATCATCAACGGCGTTCAAGCTGTCGTGACTACCGCAAGCAACACATCGGTGACGTTCACGGTCCCTGCGAAGTCGTTGCTTCCCTGTACAGCGACAGGCCCGGCGCAGGTTGCGCTCGTGGCCAACGGCGACACAGCGCTCACCACCATGTTCCTCAAGATGGCCACCGAGCGAACGCTGCCCGTCGGCGAGGCGCTGCTCCTGACAGCCGATGCAGATCTCGTCTGCAACGAATTCCTCGGCACCGGCGGGAAGTACCTGATCACGACGTTCAACTACGCCACCGATGCCGGCCAGCGTGCGACGTTCCAGTTGACTGGGTCCGGCGCGGGCACGGTTGCCCGTGTCGCGGAATTACCTGTGGCCTCTGCCGTGGCGCGGACCGTGGTGTCTGACGATCCCATGTCGAAGCACCTGCGGCAGCACGCTGCGTTCATGGGACAGGATCGCCAGCTTGTCCGTCAACTGGGCAACCCGCGCCTGAAGGAGCGCGCCGCGCGCAGAACCCGCGGTGGTGCCGCGTTGAGCCAGGCTGCCATTGCCCCGCCGGCTGTGGGTGAGCAGAAGGTCTACCGTATGCGGCGCTCGATCTCATCCGCGAGTTTGTACGACGAAGTCACGTTCCGCGTCGTGTATTCCGGGACGAAGATGGTCATCCTCGAGGACAACGCGTCGCCACGCGCCGGACAGATGGACGCCGAATACGTGAAGATGGGCGAGGAATTCGACCGGGTGATGTACGACCAGCTCCTGCAGTTTGGCGACCCGCTCGTGGTGGATTCCGCGCTGGACAACAACGGTCGCTTCCTGGCGCTGTTCACGCCGCGCGTGAACAACTACACGCTCAACGGGCAGACGAACCAGATCCTGGGATTCGTTACGTTGTGCGACTTTTTCCCGCGGACGGCCATCACGCTGCCGGATGGCACCACCGTTCAGGGGTGCCCGTCGAGCAACGAAGGTGAAGCGTTTTACGCCCTCGTCCCCGATGAATCCGCGGGCTGGTCGGTGGCGTTCTGGCGTCGCCTGATGCGCGGCACGCTGATCCACGAGGCAAAACACATCGCGTCCTATGCCTGGCGTTACTACTACGACGCGTCCGCTCTCGAAGAGACGTGGCTCGAGGAGGCAACGGCACAGGCGGCGAGTGAGATCTGGGCGCGCAACATGTACGCCCGAGGCTTGAAGCAGGACATTGGCTGGGCCGATGGTCCCAATTGCGACTATGCACCGGTTGGAGGCGGCTGTCCCGATCCCGCCGAGGGCATCCTCCACCACTTCGGTTTCCTGTACGACCACTACGCATCGCTCGAGTCGAAATCGATCCTCGACGATCCCTTCGGGTCGATCGACCCGGTGATCTACGGGAGCTCGTGGTCCTTCATCCGGTATGTGGCCGATGCATTCAGCCCGAGTGAAGGCGCGCTGTTTGGTGCCCTCAACAAAGTCCAGAACGATCACGGTGTGGCCAACGTAGTCTCCAAGAGCGGCCGTCCCTTCTCGGAGCTCTTTGGCATGTTCTCGATCGCATCTACCGCGGACAATTACCCCGGGGTCACCACCATCACCGATCCGAAGTTGCGCCTGGCGAGTTGGAACAGCCGGGACCTGTTCTCGAACATGAGCACCAGCCTCACCAGCAATGGAGTGCAGGTATATCCGCAGCCCTGGCCGCTGGCTGTTCGAAGAGTCTCGTTCGGAAACTTCAACACGGCGCAGTCCACGGTGAACCAGCTGCGGGGCGGTAGCTTCGCGGCGTGGGAGTTGTCAGGCACGCAGACGGGACCACAAGCACTCGCTATCCGCTCGGCGACCGGTGGCACCGCGCCACCGCTCGTCGGCATGACAATCCTGCGCATCCAGTGAGCCAGTCATTTCTCTCGACGTCGGTGCGGTCGATTCCGACCGCGCTCACGATTTTTCGCCTGCTGTCGGCACCCGTGCTCATGGTGCTGGCCTATATGGGACGCGAGCGGTACTTCCTGTGGCTCGCGATCGCCGCATTGCTGAGCGACGTACTCGACGGCGCCCTGGCACGCCGCCTTGGCGCGTCGTCAGAGACGGGGCGACTCCTCGACAGCTGGGCCGACCTGCTCATCGCGCTGGTGTCGTTCGCGGGTGCCACACTGCTCTGGCCGGACACGATGCGCGAAGAGGCTGGCTACTTCGCCCTGGTGCTGGCGGCCCT
>DASRPK010000294.1:0-19346 GCA_035646395.1 Gemmatimonadaceae bacterium
AGGATGTACGTGCCGGCCTTGATGCTGCGATCGCGTCCGGTGACCTTGGCGTACACGCTGAAGAGTTTCGCCGACCCGATGACCCCCGCGGCCTCGAGCGAGTCGGCAGCCAGTCGCAGGCTCGCACCCGATGGCACCGTGACACGAGCCATCCCGGACGGCCCGCATCCGGCCGTGGCAAGCAGGCTCACGGCCACGCCGACCCTGACCCACCGAGTGCGACGCAACGTCACGGCTGGTGCTCCTGGAACTGGAGGGCGTGTTGCAGCAACACGGTGGCGGCCAGCGCATCGACGTCGCCTTTGCGCCCCCGCGTCGAGCCGCCCATCTCACGGATGGCGCGCTGGGCCGCGGCGGTCGTGAATCGCTCGTCCACCAGCCGGACCGTCAGGCCGCTGCGCGTGCCTAACAACTCCGCGACCCGCCGCGCTTCGCCGCTGCGCTCGGTTTCATCGCCGTTCTGGTCGAGTGGCAACCCCACCACAAAGCCTTCGGCCTCCAGTGCCTTCGCTCGCTCCAGGATTGCGTTCACGGGCAGTCGCTTTCCCGGCCGTCGCAGGATATGACCGGCTGGGGACGCGATGGTCCCGGTAGGATCACTTATCGCCAGTCCGATGCGACGGTCTCCCATGTCAATCGCCAGGATTCGCATAAAGGACGTCAGACGGCGGATGGGAGATGGCCGAATTTGCCGGCGGACGTTGGTCCACGTCGGCGGTGGTAGTTATCGCCCATCGGCCATCCCCCCTCGGCCATCCGTCATTGTGTCATCAGCTGAAAGAACTCCCGATTCGTCTTCGATTTCTTCATCTGCTTGATCAGGAACGTTATCGATTCTTCCGCGGGCATGTCGCCCAGGAACGTCCGCAGCAGGAAGACCCGGTTCCGCTCTTCCTGGTCCAGCAGCAGTTCTTCCTTCCGCGTGCCGGACTTGAGGATGTCGATCGCGGGGAAAATGCGCTGGTTGGCAATGTCGCGACTCAGCACGAGTTCCATGTTGCCTGTTCCCTTGAATTCCTCGAAGATTACCTCGTCCATCCGCGATCCGGTTTCGATCAGCGCGGTGGCGACAATCGTTAGGGATCCGCCGCCCTCGATCTTCCGGGCAGACCCGAAGAAGCGCTTCGGCTTCTGCATCGCGCTTGCGTCGAGTCCACCCGAGAGGATCCGGCCCGACTGCGGCAGGACTGAGTTATGCGCCCGGGCCAGGCGGGTAATCGAGTCGAGCAGGATGACCACGTCGCGGCCGGCTTCCACCAGCCGCTTTGCCTTTTCGATCACCATCTCCGCCACCTGGACATGGCGTTCCGGCGATTCATCGAACGTCGAGCTGATGACTTCTGCGCCCGGCACGTTCTCGCGGAAATCCGTGACCTCTTCCGGGCGCTCGTCGATCAACAGCACGATCAGCGTGACTTCGGGGTGATTGCTCGAGATCGCGTTCGCCATCTTCTGCAGGAGAATCGTCTTGCCGGCGCGTGGCGGCGCGGTGATCAGGCCGCGCTGCCCCTTGCCGATCGGGGCGATGAGGTCGACGATGCGCATCGCCAGGTCGCCATCCTCCAGGTGCAGGCGCGCATCCGGGTACACCGGCCGCAGCGTATCGAAGTTTGGACGGCTGGCGTCCGCTTCCGGCTCTTTGCCGTTGATCGTTTCGAGTCGGAGGAGTGCGAGGTACCGTTCCCACGGTTTCGGCGGGCGCACTTCACCGCTGATCGAATCACCGGTCCGCAGGCTGAATCGCTTGATTTGCGACGGTGACACATAGATGTCATCCGGGCCGGCGAGATAGTTCCAGTCCTGCGCACGCAGGAATCCGTATCCTTCGGAAAGGATCTCGAGGACGCCCTCCGCCTGCAGCGTGGTGCCATCGAGCAGTTTCTGCTCGATGCGATAAATGAGGTCCTGCTTCCGCAAGCCTGACGAGTTGGGAACGTTCAGGCTGTCGGCGAGGGCCAGCAATTCGGGGATCGACTTTTTTCTGAGTTCGGCGATGTCCATCTGAATTCAGATGGCAGATGGCGGATGGCGGATGTGGGCGAACCCACAGGGCGAAAAGCCCAACGAATCGGAGAGGGGATGTGCCGGACCTCCGAACAGCTACCACGTTCGAAGGCGTTAGGCAGTGCGCGAGGCGGGATTCGAACCCACGACCTTCGGCTCCGGAGGCCGACGCTCTATCCAGCTGAGCTACTCGCGCTTTGGAACGATGGCGGAAAGCCGAAGGCAGACGGGTGATGTGTCCGACATCCGCCATCCCCCATCGGCCATCTGTTATTCAGTCGGGGCGACTGGATTCGAACCAGCGACCTCCTGCTCCCGAAGCAGGCGCTCTACCGGGCTAAGCTACGCCCCGAAAACCAGCGAACAGCGAAGCGAACAGCGATCTAGCGAGCAGCAAGCGAGTGGCGATTGGCGTCCAGCGATTAGCAACATCGTGCTCGTTACCCCCGTCTCGCTATCCGCTGCTCGCCGCCTCACCCGCACGCGCCCTGAGAGACTCGAACTCCCAACCTTCTGATCCGTAGTCAGATGCTCTATCCAATTGAGCTAAGGGCGCCTGAGACGTGCGAAGCGACACAGTTTCCGGTGTCGCATTCATATAGATGAGGAACGGCCCGCAAGGCGGGCCGCATAGTACCCGGGATGGTCGAAGTGGTCAAGCGCTTCAGGATGGCAGAACGCTCTCCAACCCGTTGCAGCACAATCCGTTCGAAGCTTCCTCCCCCATGCCCCAGGCCCCATCTGTCAGTAATGGGCGGTACAAGACTCGAACTTGTGACCTCCACGATGTCAACGTGGCGCTCTAACCAACTGAGCTAACCGCCCGGAAACGGATAGCGGAGGGCAGATATCGGATGGGAGTTTCTTCATCCCCCATCTGCCATCCGACTTCCGCCATCTGATTTATACAGAGCGGGAAACGGGACTCGAACCCGCGACCCCAACCTTGGCAAGGTTGTGCTCTACCAACTGAGCTATTCCCGCAACTCCAGCAAGAACAATCAGCACTCGCCCCAGCACCCGCAAACCAGCTCTCGCCCCAGCAACCAGTACCAGGACTAGCAACCAGTAATCAGCAACCAGCAGTTGTTCTGGGTGTGTCCAACCGGTGGCGATTTACCCGATGGAGGCGAGGGGAATCGAACCCCTGACCTCTTGAATGCCATTCAAGCGCTCTCCCAACTGAGCTACGCCCCCGGGCCCCGAAAAAGCCCATCTTTCAGGAACCGGAAAGTGTACGCCGGAGTAGATACCAAGTCAAGCAAATCACTCTGGCGAAACACGTTGCGCACTGTATCTTCATCCCGGCGTTGGCCCGATTTCTCGTGCTGACCACCGCACTCGGATCCTGCCGTTTTGAAGACCCAGACCGTTCCGAGCGCCCTTCACCGTATCAACGACTCCTCCGGAGTCTGAGGACATCACGACATGCCTGAGGTCAAGCGCCGGCGGCGCCGTGCAGCCCCGCCGGGCATCGCTCCAAGTGAACCTGAGCGAGACATTCTGGACCAATACCTCTATGAGGTCAGCACCTACCCGCTGCTCAAGCCGGTGGAGGAGATCGCGCTCGCCCGGCGGATCCGCTCCGGTGATCAGGACGCCCTCCAGGAACTCGTTAAGCGGAACCTTCGCTTCGTTATTTCGGTCGCCAAGAAATACCAGAACCGCGGTCTCCCCCTCATTGACTTGATCGGTGAAGGGAACGTCGGCTTGCTCACCGCGGCGCGGAAGTTCGATCCGGATCAGGGGGTGAAGTTCATCTCCTACGCCGTCTGGTGGATTCGTCAGGCAATCCTGTCGTCGCTGGCGCGTCAGGGTCGTACGGTGCGCGTACCGCTCAATCGTACCGCGGACCTGTCGCGAATCATCAAGGCGTCCGAAATCCTCCGGCAGAAGCTCCGTCGTGAGCCGAGTCCTGAGGAGTTGGCGCAGCTCACCGGACTGTCCGTCGACGTCGTCCAATCGCTCGCCGCCCTCAACACCGGCGACGTGCGACTCGACGCACCGATGGATCCCGAGGGCGATCGCTCGCTCATCGAGCGCTTCGTCGCCGATGAGATGCCGGACACCGAGGAGGAAGCGATGAATCGTTTCCTCACCGATGAAATCGAGCTCGCGTTGTCCACACTTCCGCCGCGCGACGCGAAAGTGCTGCGCTTGTACTTCGGGCTCGAAGGTGGTCGCGAACACACGCTCGAGGAAATCGGTTCGATGCTCGGCGTCACCCGCGAGCGCGTCCGCCAACTGCGCGACCGTGCACTGAAGCGGTTGCGCGAAGGCGACGTGGGACGGGCGTTGAGCAGCTTTGCTGCATAAGGCCGGGTAAGCGGGTAAACGGGTAAACGGGGCGCTGATTTCAGCGTCCCGTTCTTCTTGCCACTTTCCGCAACAGCAGCAGGTGGTCACATTCCTGCTGCAGCGACGGCTCTCGTTCTTCGATTGCCCGTTTTACCCGTCTACCCGTTTACCCGTTTACCCGATGATCTCGCTGCGCGACGTCTACAAATCGTTCGGTGAGAAGAAAGTGCTCCAGGGCTTTTCCCTCGAGGTGCCCGAGGGAGAGACCGTGGTGATCATCGGCTATTCCGGATCGGGAAAGTCCGTCGCGATCAAACACATCGTCGGCCTGCTGGAGCCGGACAAAGGCACTGTGTTCGTCGACGACCAGGAAGTCCCGAAGCTGCCGCGGCGCGAGTTGTACGAGTTGCGTACGCAGATCGGCTACGTCTTCCAGTTCGCCGCCCTGTTCGACTCGCTCAGTATCGGCGAAAACATCGCCATGGGCCTCCGCAAGCAGGGGAAGCTCGACACACCCGGCATCCACAAGCGCGTCGCCGAGGCCCTGGACCTGGTCGACCTGCCTAACGTTGAGGACCGGTTTCCCGCCGAGTTGTCGGGCGGCATGCGCAAGCGCGTCGGTCTCGCCCGCGCCATCGCGCTGCGTCCGAAGTACCTGCTGTACGATGAACCGACGACTGGCCTTGATCCCGTGACCAGTGCCGTCATCGACGAGCTCATGGTCCGCATGCGCGACAAGCTGGGCGTGACGTCGGTGGTCATCACGCATGACATGCGCAGCGCGTACCGCGTGGGCACCAGGATCGCCATGCTCTATGAAGGGCGGGTGCGGCAGTGCGGGACCGTCGAGGAGATCCGGCAGTCCACCGATCCCGTCGTCAGGCAGTTCATCGAAGGGCGGGCCGAGATCGACCTGAGCGCCGTCGCCTGACGATGAGCCGCCAGAAAGCCCGTCTCGAGACGTCGGCTGGCGGCGTCGTTATGCACGCCGCGGAAGACGGGCCCCGCTACCTGCTCATCCGCGACAGCTACGGCAACTGGGGCTTTCCCAAGGGCCACCTCGAAAACGGCGAGCGTCCGGAAGACGCCGCGCTACGCGAGGTGCGCGAGGAAACGGGACTCGACCACGTCCGGTTGCGCGCCCCGATCCACACCATCGATTGGTACTTTCGCTTCCGCGGGAAACTGATTCACAAGGTCTGTCACTTCTTCCTGATGGAGGCGGAGGAAACGACAACCCGCCCCCAGGCCGATGAGGGCATCACCGCCTGTCGCTGGGAACGGTATGATGATGCGGTCGGCCTCGTGTCGTACGAGAACGCGCGCGACGTCCTGCGTCGCGCACACGGCCAGGAACCGCGCCGGTCGGCGACGGCCTGACGAGTTCAATGCTCGTTCCTTCCTCGTACGTCGCCCCGGTCACGATCGCCGTTTGTGCCACTCGTGACCGGGCACGGGCGCTGGCCCGCGCCGCCTTCCCGAGGCGCCGCTGCCGCCTCGTGCTCACGCGAACCGCGGCGGAGCTCGAGCGGACGTTTCGCGAGATGCTGGTGGACGCCGCGGTCCTGGACGTGCACTCCCCGAGCGACGACGCGTGGCAGGCCGTTGGCTTGGCCGCGGAGTTTCCCAGTGCGCCGTTTTTTGCGCTGACACCGCTGCGTCCCAGTGACGCCGCGATCATCGCCCGCTGCGCCGCCGCTGAAGTGGCCGACCTGGTGACCGAGGGCGTGGACGACGGGGTCCTGCGCGACCTGGTGCTGCCGCGAACGTTCACCGCCCGTTTCACCGACGCCCTCCGCGACCCACCGTCGACGCTTTCCCTGGGCGGGCAACTGCACCTCGCGACATGGCGCTTCCTCGTCGCCCATGGCGGCCGGTCCGTGCGCACCGACACCATCGCCGCCGCGTTAGGCGTGACACGCGAGCACCTCAGCCGGGCGTTCAGCGCCGGGGGATCGGCCAACCTCAAGCGCATCATCGACCTTGTGCGGCTCATGGCAGCGGCGGAACTGGCGAAGAACCCCGGCTACGACGTGGCCGATGTGGCGCGGGTGCTCGAATACGCGTCGTCGTCGCACCTTTCCACTACGTCGCAGCGTATTGCGGGCACCAAGCCCGCTTCCCTCGCGAGGCTCCGCGGCGTCGACCTCATCGACCGGTTCGTAAAGGGAAGGACGCGCAGTCGTGGTTAACACAACGCTGCGTGCTGATTGCTGATTGCTACTGCTCCATGCTGCGTGCTGGGGCTGGGGCTGGGATTATGAAATCAATCCTGGGATCGCTTGTCTCGACGCAGGCGGCGTTCAGTGGCGCCATTCCTTTCCTGGGGGACGGCAACCAGAAGAATCTTGATGACACGAGTAAGGAGCGCCGCGCGTTCCAACGACTCCTGCTCTCCAAGCCATGGGATAGCGCGCCGATACCAGTCTCGAGACTCTCGCGCCGAGCCGAGAGCGGTTTCGTAATATCTCGCGCGTTCTCGACCTGAGTACTTGGAGTATCCTTCAGTAATGTTGATGCTGATCGAGTCAACCGCCCGTGATAGTTGGTCGACGATACGAGCTGGGCAGCGCTGCTTTTGAAGTAAGGTTGTATCGGCCAGCGCTACATCCGCGAGGAAAAGGGAAATTCTGTAGGCAGGAAGACGCCAAATCGGATCCCCAAAGAGGTCAGCGGGAGGCCTCTCTTCAAAAGCCAAAAGTCGATCGCGGAGCGACGGCACGCATGACGATGTCAGTAGCAGGAGTAAACGGCATCACCAGCAGAACGCACGCCCCATCGAAATAACGCGCTTCTCGCAAAACGGACATCAGCCCTAAGTCCAAGCCCCAGCCCAGCCCCAGCCCCAGCACGTAGCAAAAAGCAGTAGCAATCAGCAATCAGCACGCAGCCGTCAGTTGCCCCTGTCCGCTTGACCCTCCGCAGGAGCTTGTGATATTTTTCACAAGCTCACCCCCCATAAAAACACCGCCCGAATGGCTTCCGAGACCCTGCTCCGACCCGGCGAGATCAAGGACATCCTCCTCCGTGAAATCGAGGCCGCCGACCTCCATGAGCTCGACGTTGAAGAAGTCGGCACGGTGCTCGAAGTAAAGGACGGGATCGCCCGTATCTACGGTCTCCAGAAGGCCATGGCGGGCGAGATGCTCGAGGTCACGTCGTCCGAAACCGGCAACACCATTACCGGTCTGGCGTTGAACCTCGAAGAAGACAACATCGGCGCCGTTATCCTCGGCGATTACCTGCAACTAAAGGAAGGCGACGAGGTCCGTCGTACCTCGCGCGTGCTCGAAGTTCCGGTCGGCCCAGCCCTGATTGGTCGCGTCGTCGACGCCCTCGGCCGCCCCATCGACGGACTGGGCGAGATCAACGCGACCATGTCGCGCCGCGTCGAGTCCGAAGCTCCGGGTATCATCGTCAGGCAGCCAGTGAAGGAACCGCTGCAGACCGGCATCAAGGCCATCGACGCGATGATTCCAATCGGCCGTGGCCAGCGCGAGCTGATCATCGGAGATCGCGGCACGGGCAAGACGGCCATCGCGGTAGACGCCATCATCAACCAGAAGGGGCAGGGCGTCATCTGCGTGTACGTTGCCATCGGCCAGAAGGCGTCGACGATCGCGTCGGTCGTGGAGAGGCTGAAGCAAGCCGGCGCGATGGACTACACGATTATCGTCGCCGCATCGGCCTCTGACCCGGCGCCCATGCTTTACATCGCGCCGTATTCCGGTTGTGCGATGGCCGAGTACTTCATGTATCACGAAGGGAAGCCGACGCTGTGCGTGTACGACGACCTTTCCAAGCAGGCTGCCGCCTATCGGCAGCTCTCCCTGGTGTTGCGTCGTCCGCCGGGTCGTGAGGCGTTCCCCGGCGACGTCTTCTATCTCCATTCGCGTCTGCTCGAGCGCGCAGCCAAGCTGCGCGAGGACAACGACGTTGTCGACGGCAAGACGATCTTCAAGCCGGGCGGCAGCCTGACGGCACTTCCCATCATCGAAACCCAGGCTGGTGACGTGTCGGCGTATATCCCGACGAACGTCATTTCGATTACCGACGGCCAGATCTTCCTCGAGTCGGACCTGTTCTTTGCTGGCGTCCGTCCCGCGATCAACGTCGGCATCTCGGTGTCGCGCGTGGGCGGTTCCGCGCAGATCAAGGCGATGAAGCAGGTCGCGGGTCGGCTGCGACTAGACCTGGCGCAATACCGTGAGCTCGAGGCATTCGCCGCGTTTGCGTCGGACCTCGATGCGGCGACGAAGAAGCAGCTCGAGCGCGGTGCGCGCACCGTTGAAGTGCTCAAGCAGCCGCAGTACTCGCCGTCGCCAGTTGAGCAGCAGGTGATGACCATCTTCGCGGTGACGAACGGATTCCTCGACGACCTCGCGGTGAAGGATCTCAAGGCGTGGGAGAAGGGCTTTCACGAATTCATGGCAACGAAGTTCCCGCAGGTCGGGAACGGCGTGCGGACCGAGAAGGCGCTTTCGAAGGACAACGAGGCCGCGCTCCGTCGTGGTATCGAGGAATACAAGAAGTTCGCGCAGAAGTAATGCGCACTCTCGCACCCTCGCACCCTCGCACCCTGATTCATGGCTAAGGGCAGAGAGCTCAAGCGCCGTATTAAGACCGTCGAGAACACGCGCAAGATCACGCGCACGATGGAGCTCGTGGCGACGTCGCGCATGAAGCGGGCGCAGGATCGGGTGACGGCGGCCCGGCCGTACGCGCGCGCGTTAGGCGACGTCATCGCCGGCCTGTATTCGCCGGACCTCGCCGACCGGTTCCCGTTGCTCCGGCAGCCGGAGCGGGCGCGGAAAGCCGCGGTGATCCTGCTGACGTCGAACCGTGGCCTGGCCGGGGGGTTCAACGCGAACCTGATCCGCGAGGCGCGTGGACTGCTCAAGAGGCTGCGCGAGCAGGGCACCGAGATCGAGTTGCACGTCGTTGGCCGCAAGGGTATCGGCTACTTCAAGTACGTCGCGCAGGCGATGGCCTCGCAGCGGACGGACATTACCGATCGTCCCCGCGCCGAAGATGCATCGTCCCTCGTAGACGGATTGATGACGGACTTTGTGTCAGGCGCGCTCGACGCCGTGTACGTCGTGTACGCGCAGTTCCGGTCCGCCATTTCCACTCCGCCAACAACTGAGCGGTTGCTGCCGGTCGAACCCCCGAAGCGAAGAGGTCCGCTGCCGGACTACCTGCTCTACCCGTCGGCCGAGGCGATTCTGACCGAGCTGTTGCCGGCGTATGTGCGGAACGCGGTCTACCGCGCGCTGGTGGAAACCGCGGCTGGTGAGCAGGGCGCGCGCCGTACAGCGATGAAGAATGCGACGGACAACGCCAGTGACATGATGAATACGCTGACGCGCACGTACAACCGGGCGCGTCAGGCAGGGATCACGCAGGAAATCGCAGAGATCGTAGGCGGAGCCGCCGCTCTGGAATAAGACAAGCTGCGTGCTGATTGCTGATTGCTGATACTGGGTGCGGCGTGCTGGTGCTGGCGCTGCCCGGCAACAGCTCCAGCACATGGCACCAGCAATCGGCACCAGCACGAAGCAATTGCATCAGCAATCAGCAATCAGCACGCAGCTTTCTTTAAGAGGAATCACGCATGACGGCCACGGCCACCCTTGGCAGGATCGTCCAGATTATCGGCCCCGTACTCGACGTCGAATTCGACGCCGGCCACCTCCCCGAGCTCTATAACGCGCTCTCGATCACCGGCACGTCCGACGCCGGCGATCCGATCAAGGTCATCGTCGAGGTGCAGCAGCACATCGGCCGCAACCAGGTGCGCGCGGTCGCGATGTCATCGACCGACGGCGTCGTGCGCGGGATGGAGGTCGTCGACACCGGGCAGGCCATCACCGTCCCCGTGGGTGAAGCCGCGTTAGGCCGCATCCTCAACGTGACCGGCGACCCGGTCGACAACGGCGACCCGATCCCGGCCAGCGTGGAACGCTGGCCCATTCACCGCAAGCGGCCGGACTTCGTCAACCTCGAGCCCAAGACCGAGATCTTCGAGACGGGCATCAAGGTCGTGGACCTCATCGCCCCCTTCGTGAAGGGTGGAAAGATCGGTCTCTTCGGCGGCGCCGGCGTCGGCAAGACCGTCGTCATCCAGGAGCTGATCAACAACGTGGCCAAGGGCCATGGCGGCCGTTCGGTGTTCTGCGGCGTAGGCGAGCGTACGCGCGAAGGGAACGACCTGTACCTCGAGTTCAAGGAAGCGGGCATCCTCGGCCAGGTGGCGCTCATCTACGGCCAGATGAACGAGCCGCCCGGCGCCCGACTGCGCGTCGGTCTCGCCGGCCTCACCGTGGCCGAGTATTTCCGCGACCGCGAAAACGCCGACGTGCTGGTCTTCATCGACAACATCTTCCGCTTTACGCAGGCCGGGTCCGAGGTGTCCGCGTTGTTAGGCAGAATGCCGAGTGCCGTGGGCTACCAGCCGACGCTGGCCACGGAGATGGGCGACCTGCAGGAGCGCATCACGTCGACCCGCAACGGCTCGATCACCTCGGTGCAGGCGATCTACGTGCCGGCCGACGACATCACCGACCCCGCGCCGGCGACCGCGTTCGCGCATCTCGACGCCACCGTCGTGCTTTCGCGCGCCATCACCGAGTTAGGCATCTATCCCGCGGTCGACCCGCTGGCGTCGTCGTCGCGTATTCTCGATGCCCAGTACATCGGTGAGCGGCACTACCGGGTGGCCTCGGAAGTCCAGCGCATCCTGCAGCGGTACAAGGAGCTCCAGGACATCATCGCCATCCTCGGCATGGACGAATTGTCGGAGGACGACAAGATCGTTGTGGCCCGCGCGCGCCGGATCCAGCGCTTCATGTCGCAGCCGTTCGCGGTGGCGTCGCAGTTCACGGGTCGCGAAGGACAATACGTGAAGCTCGAAGATACCGTCGCGTCCTTCGAGCGCCTTGTCGCCGGCGAGTTCGATCAGTACCCGGAGCAGGCGTTCTTCATGTGCGGTGGCGCGGATGATATTGCTCGCAACGCTGAAGCACTGGCCAAGGCCTGATCATGCTCACCGTCTCGGTCATCTCACCGGAGAAGGTGCTGTTCGAAGGGACAGTGGAGAGCGTCGTGGCACCCGCCTTCGACGGAGAAGTCGGTATCCTCCCCCAGCACGCGCCGATGATGACGTTGCTGGGGAAGGGTGAATTGCGGCTCGGCCCTGACGGGAATGCCGGCCGCTTTCAGATTTCTGGCGGTTTCCTTCAGGTTTTGAACGACGCGGTCAGGGTCGTAACCGAGAGAGCCGTCGAGGGCGGTCGGTAGGACGAATTCGGTCTGGCCTCTGGCGTCTGGCCCCCGGCCTGTCTGACCCTCTCTATAGTTGTAAGGAATTTTCGAAAACAGGCGCAAAGTTGGCCCGAAACCGTGCCGCTTTACGCTTTGCATTTTCGCTCGGCGAAGCTTCGTTTCGCCCCTCGAAATGGCCCGTTTATGGCCTCGTAACCGGTCGTCCCAGAAGCGCGTGTTTGCCCGACGGAAGGTGCGTCGCGTGAGCCCTGACACCGGAATCCTGTGCTTGCGTACCCTCGCGTTGACCAACAATATGAGGGCCGTCACCAACCGAGACTCATCCGTGACAGGACGGTTTCCCGACTGATGGGGAATCGCCGTCGGCGGAGGAGTGTGGTTGGCGCCGGCATTTGTGTTTTCACGAATGATTTCCCCCACCCGCATGCACTCGCCCCCTGTGAGTGCGCGCGAGACGCAGGACCCCTGTCAGCGCGGGGCTGACAGGAAACGGAACAGCCCCTCACCCGAGAGGAACACATGACCAGGTTCCGTCGCAGCAGTCGTCTGGCAAGCTTGCTTGCCGGACTTGCGACTACCGTGCTTGCGAGCACGGCGTTCGCACAGGGTGCTGTCATTACCGGAACGGTGAAATCCGCCCAGGGTCAGAACCTGCAGGCGGCCAACATCCGCATCGCCGACTTGAACGTCTCAGTCGGTTCCGGTGAAGATGGCACATACCGCATCACGCTCATTCCCGAGCGCGTTCGCGGTCAGACAGTCTCGATGGTGGTGCGTGCGATCGGCTTCAAGCCGCAGACGAAGCAGATCACCATCAACGCCGGGAATCAGGACCACGACTTCACGCTTGAAGTCGACGTCAACCGCCTGTCGGAAGTCGTCGTGACGGGCGTAACCGGTGCCACGGAGACGAAGAAGTTGGCGTTTACGGTCGACAAGGTCGACCAGTCCAACCTTCCCGTTCCGGCCACGAGTGCCCTGTCGTCGATCGCCGGAAAGGTGACTGGCGCGCAGGTCGTTCAGCCGAGCGGCCGCCCGGGTCAGGCCCCGTCGATCATTCTGCGTGGCGCGAAGTCGCTCAACCTCAGCCTGTCGCCCCTCGTCGTCGTTGACGGCGTGGTGATGAACGGCGGGATGAACGACATCAACCCGCAGGACATCGAGAGCATCGAAGTCGTGAAGGGTGCTGCCGCGTCGTCGACGTACGGCGCTCGCGCCCAGAACGGCGTCATCCAGATCACGACCAAGAGCGGCGCGACCGCTCAGCAGGGCGCGCGGTTCAACGTGCGCTCGGAAAACGGATTCCAGGACATTCAGGGCGCCTATCCCTTCGCCCAGCGCCATTTCCTGGTGATGGACGAGAAGATGGAAAAGTTCTGCGTCAACGTCTCCGGCCAGCCGGCCTGCTCGCGTGTCGTGGACTTCCAGGAGCATGCGCTCTGGGTGAACGACAATGGTGATGAAGTGCAGGCTCGCGCGCCCTTCGGTTTCACGGGCGACGGGGGCATCGGGCAGGCGCCGTCCAAGGCGGTGCTGAAGTCGACCTTCCAGGTCAACCAGTGGCCCGTCCGGTACAACCCGGTCAACGCCGCCACCACGGCCAACCTGTACAGCAATAACAACGTCGACATGAGCGGCCGGTTCGGTAACACCGGCTTCTTCGCCAGCGCGTCCAACCTGATTCAGGAAGGCGCCGTCAAGTTCCTCGATGGGTATCGCCGTAACACGGCACGGTTGAACGTCGACCAGGCTGTGGGCGAAGACCTCACCATGCAGCTCTCCACCCTGTACGCCCGTACGACGAACTATCCGGAAACGGACTTCTTCGTGCTGACGCGTGTGCCGGCCGGTGTTGACCTGCTCCGCCGCGACAGCCGCGGACGGCTCTTCATCCGTTCGAACCCGCTCAACCAGGGCCAGCAGAATGAAAACCCGCTCTGGGACGCTGAGAATCTGAACTCGCGCGAGAACGTGGACCGTTACCTCGGCTCCTTCACCACGCGGTATACACCGTTCCCGTGGCTGGACTTCGAAGGCAACGCCGCGCTGGACCGGCGTCGAGATAACTTCTGGCAGCTTCGGGAAAAGGGGTTTCGCGTCACTCGAACCAACCAGAGCACGGTCTACCTCGGTACGTATCAGGAAGACGCCAACTCGGACGCGTCGTACAACATGAGCCTCAACGGCACGGCGCGTCAGAACAACCCGTTAGGCATCTCCGACCTGCAGACTCGCCTCAACGTCCGCTACTCGTTCGAGCGGTCGGATGCCGATGGGCTCAGCGCTGGTGGTAATACACTGGCCGTACCGGGATTGCTTGATCTTGCGAACGTGACGGTGTACGGCACGCCGACATCGGGAACGAGTTCGGTCCGTGCAATCGGTGTCCTCGGTGGCGTCGCCATCGACTACAAGGGCAAGTACATCATCGACGCCGTGTATCGTCAGGACGGCAGCTCGCTCTTCGGTTCCGAGGAGCGGTGGCACCCCTACGGTCGTGGCTCGATGGCGTGGCGTCTGTCGGATGAAGGATGGTGGCCGTTCAAGGGCGCCATCAACGACATGAAGCTCCGCGGCTCGATCGGTACGGCTGGCGGTCGCCCTGGCTTTACCTATCAGTATGAAACGTTCAACATCGGCACCGGCGGCACGATCTCCAGCAACCAGCTGGGTAACCGCTTCCTGAAACCCGAGAACACGACGGAAACCGAATTCGGGTTCGACGCCGAGTTGTTCAACAAGTACGGCCTGAACGTCACCTATGCCCGCGATATCACGAAGGACCAGATGCTGCAGGTTCCAGCGTCGGCTTCGTCGGGCTTCAGCAGCCAGTGGCGGAATGCGGGTACGGTCGAGAACAAGACGTACGAAGTCTCGCTGAACGTCCCGCTCATCACGAATCGTGACATCGTCTGGACGAGCCGCCTTGCGTTTGACCGCAACCGCGCGTTCATCACGGCGCTGGACGTCCCGCCCTTCTCCTCAACGACTTCCAACTCCCGGTTCGAGTTCGCCGTCGGTGAGCGGCTCGGCCAGGTGTGGGGCAAGTATTTCCTGACCGACTGCTCGCAGCTCGATGAGCAGTTCATCTCGCAGTGCGGTGCGGCAGGCAGTGGCGCGCAATACCAGCCGAACAGCGATGGCTACATCGTCTGGACGGGTGGCTACAACCCGGGCGAAGGCATTACTCGTAACCTCTGGGCAGCGGCAAATCCGGGTTGCCTCAGCTCCACCGGCGCCGTTCTGAACCAGACCGGCCGCGTGAACTGCCTTGGTGCCGGTGGCACCGTCAACAATCCATGGGCGATTCCACTCAACCACTGGGGCATGCTCATTGTCATGCGCGATTCGACCGGCTCGCCGGTGCAGAACCGCCTTGGCAATACGTCGCCGGACTTCCGCTTGTCGATGTCGCACAACTTCAACTGGAAGCGGCTGACGCTGTACGCCCTGGTTGACGGCAACTACGGCAACCGCCTCTTCAATCAGGAAATCCACTGGTCGTTAGGCGACTTCAACGTCCGATACGAAGACCAGGATGGAAAAACGGTCGAGAACGCGAAGCCGCTGGGGTACTACTGGCGCTCGCCGCAGCCGGATAACGGCGCCGGCGTCGGCGGCTTCTACGACGTGCTGGGCAGCAACAACCAGACGGTGCAGAAGGGTTCGTACACGAAGCTGCGCGAGGTCAGCGCGACGTACCAGCTCGGCGCCATCCGTGGCGTCGGCGACTTCAGCCTGACGCTGGTTGGACGCAACCTGTACACCATCACCGACTTCCTCGGATGGGATCCAGAGGTTGGTGGTTCGGTTTTGAACTCGGCCGGCTTCGGCTCGGTTGCCGGGTTCCAGTATCCGCAGACGCGCACGTTCACGTTCACCATTGGCACGCGTTTCTAAATCCGAACTGAGAGGCTGGGGCGGATCTCAACTCCGCTCCAGCCGATCGGGTCACCTTTCAGAGGGGCCAAGATGATCAAAAACGCAAGAAAGGTGTCGGTATTCCTGATTGCGTTCGTCGCCGGGGCATGCAGCGATGCCCTGACCGCGAAGAACTACAACAACCCGGACGTAGAACGCGTCTTCCAGCAACCCGCTTCTATCGAGCAGACGCTGGGTACGGGTTATCAGGTGTGCCGTAACACAGAAAAAGGTGGAGGCAATAACGGGGGCGTTGACATGACCGCCCAGATGGCGACCATGTCGCTCGAGAGCTACTCGCAGCTCGGAAACTTCAACATGGGTCTCCGCGGTGCGATCCCCAGATCTCCAATCCTCAACAACAAGTCCGCCGAACAAGCGCTCAATGGAACGTTCAGCGCCTGGTCGCGGCAGGGGCGCCTGCAGGCAAACGCGCTCAAGCAGCTCTACGCAGTCATCGAGGATCGCGGCACGGGACTGTCGACGGTGGCAGCCGACCTGCGCGCCCGCGCGTTGGGATTCTTCAACATGGCCTGCAACCTGGGCTATCTGTCGCTCGCGTATGATTCGGCCGGGATTATCGATCACACGATGGAGTCTGATTTCGTTCCTGAACTCAGCGGTTATAAGGAAGTGAACGCAGCCGCAATCGCGTTCCTCGACTCGGCAGTCGCAATTGCAGGCACCGCCGGATCCGACGGCAACGGCGGGTTCCCGACCGCCGCTGGATGGTTCAGCGGAACGACGCTGTCCAAGGATCGCTTCATTGAACTTGCTCGCTCGTTCAGGGCGCGGTTCCGTGCGGGCGTCGCCCGTACGCCTGAGGAACGCGCTGCGGTGAACTGGGCGGCGGTCGCCGCCGATGCCGAGGCCGGTCTCAAGGCTGACCTCACGGTAACGGTCGGCGCGACGTCTGGTTGGAACCTCGGTGTGCAGGCCAGCACCTTCTATCAGGACGCTGGTTGGAGTCAGCTCTCGCCGTTCATCTACGGCTTCGCTGACGTGTCGGGCGGCTATGACACATGGCTGGCGGCGAACATCGTTTCGCGAAATGGCGAGTTCCTGATTGTCACGCCTGACCTTCGGTTCCCGCAGGGAACGACGCTGGCAGCGCAGCAGGCGGCTTCGCCGGAGCCCGGATCATACACCGGTTTCCCGTACATCAAGAATCGTTCGGGTGCAGGATCGCCTGGTGATCCGTGGGGCACGTCGTTCTACGAACATCACCGCCTGAAGTACATCCGCAACAACTCCAGCACGGGTTCGTATCCGGAATTCCTGAAGGCTGAAGTCGACCTTCTGGCTGCCGAAGCGTACCTGCGTCTGGGCGATGCCGCGAAAGCCGCGGCGAAAATCAATATCTCGCGCACAAAGGCCGGGCTCCCACCTGTTGCAGGTGCCTCGGTCACGGAGATCGTTCCGGGTGGTGCCAGCTGCGTTCCGCGCGTGCCGTCGCCGCCGACCTACAGGACCACATCGTGCGGCTCGATCTTCGAGGCGATGAAATGGGAGAAGCGCATGGAGTTGGCGTTCAACTACATGGGCGCCTGGTACTTCGATTCCCGTGGATGGGGTGACCTGGTCATCGACACACCACTGCAGTATCCGGTGCCGGTGCCCGAACTCGATGCCCGTCTGAAGCCTTACTACAACCTCGGTGGTGGCGGCCCCTCGAGCGCTCCACTGGGGACGTATCGCTGGTAAAAAACTGAGGCAGGTGAGAACATGCAGTTCCGAAAGTGGTGTGTGGTGATCGGGGTGTTGCCAGCGGCGCTTGGCTGTTATCAGTATGCGCCGCTGGACACCTCGACGGGGGTCCAGGCCGGCGAGCACGTCGCAGTCGAAATCTCCGATCGTGGCAGGGCGGAACTGAGTGACAGACTCGGTTCGGGTGTGCTCAGGCTGGAAGGCACGCTCACCGGAAGCGATTCGGCGGATCTGGTGCTGAACGTCTGGCGGGTCGCGCAAATCAGCGGTCCGACATCACGCTGGAGTGGTGAAAGCGTTCGACTCAAGCGCGAATACGCGAGCAGTGTGCAGACCCGGACACTGAATCGTGGGAAGACGTACCTGATGGCCGGAGCTGTAGGAGTGGGCATCGTTCTGTTCACCACTCAGTTTGACCTTTTTGGTTTTGCATCGGAGCAGCGGCCTGGGGAAGAACCACCGCCTCCGATTTCGTCGCGCGGCTGGTGGCCCTAGCCGCATAACAGTGGGCTTCTGACGGACTACCCGTGGAGGCAGTGTGCGAATGAGAGTTTCCCGTATCGGGCTGGCGCTGGTGGGCGCGCTTCTGGCTGTCGGCTGTGACAAGGACGACGGACCATTTCTGGCGCCCGAGGTACCGCTCGCGTATACCCGTTTCATCAACGCCATTCCGGATACCGGCTCTGTCGATTTCCGGTTCGTCGATGTGCTCGAGTATTCGCCGTTCACAGTAATGGCTGCATACCGCAGCTTCACGCCATACCAGGGTACGGCTACTGGCGCACGACACCTGAAAGTCTTCACCAACCCTGGTGGGTCGAATAATCAGATTCCGCACGTAACCGGCGTCCTTATCGACGAGACCCCGACGTTCGAGGCCGGCAAGTATTACACGCTCGTCGCAGTGGGATATGCTCGCACCACGGGCACACCGCGCGTAAAGCTCCAGGTCTACGAGGATCCGATCCCGGATCCGGGTAGCCAGGTTGCGTTCCGTGTCGTCAACCTTGCGACTGGTCTGAGCTCACTGGACGTGAGCCTCACGAGCACCAGCACGGACGCAATTCCGGCCACGCCAAACGTCGCGGACAACCTCGCCTATCTGGCGTCGTCGGCCTACCTGACTCGCGCACCCGGCGCCGCCTGGTTCCGTGTTCAGGAAAGCACCGCAGCAGCCGAAATCGTGACCGGGAACGGTCGTCAGGCGCCCGTGGGGGCAGCTGGTGATCCGCTCAACAACCTGACCACGATCGGTGGTTCGGGTCAGGCCGGAAGCGTGGTGACTGCCTGGATTTTCCCCAGGACAGTCGCCGGCAGCACGGCACCCAGCGTGACGACGCCGTCGATCATTTTCACGGTCGACAAGCACCCGCGCTGATCGCAATACCTGAAGTCTGAAACGGCGGCGTCCCTTCGGGCGCCGCCGTTTTCAATATTCGGGGTCAGAGTCGGTGGTATTTGGGGTCAGAGTCGGTACCGGAGTCGGTACCGGAGTCGGTGTCAGAGTCGGTGTCAGAGTCGGTGTCAGAGTCGGACTCCGGTTCCGACTCTGACCCCGATCGTCGAAGTTCAGGCCGCCAATGGCCTAACGGCTCAGTTGCCGTATCGCAGGCTCATCATCATACCTTCCTGCTCCGGCGCCCTCTCCGGGTTAGTTGCCGGCAAACTCCAGGAAACCAAAAATGAACCGACTTCGATTGGCGGTCCCCACGCTGCTCGCCGCCCTGACCCTCGTCAGCCCTACCAGAACCGAGGCGCAGGCCTGGGCATACCCAAGCTTCCAACCCCCTCGCGTCATCGTGCGCGAGTACAACTTCGGCATCGCCGATGCCGACCGCGGAGGCGGAGCTTCCCTGGTATTCCAGTGGCGCGAACAGTCAGGTCCCAAGACCCAGTTTTCCTTCGACCTTGGCATCGCTGATACGGAGTTCGACGACGATGACCTCCTGATGTTCGGGGGCGTCGGCATCGGCTATCGACTCGGCGATGCCACCAGCGAGGTTCCGATCGACTTCCTGCTGACGGGCGGCGCGTATCTCGGGATTGGTGACTTCACCCTCTTTCGACTGCCCATCGGTGTATCAGCAGGTCACCGGTTCGATCTGGGGAGCGGGATGTCATTGACCCCGTAC
>DASRPK010000295.1:0-12325 GCA_035646395.1 Gemmatimonadaceae bacterium
GCCGGAAGATCCGGAGTTGATGCCGGAACTGGGCCCGCAGCAGTACATCACGGTCAACGGCTACGTTGAGCGCACGGCGGCATTGAACCCTGAAGCGCGTGCCGAAGCCGTAAAACGCACCGTGGATGCAGCGCGAGCAGCCGGCAAGGCTGTGGGCGACCTGTTCGTCGCTGGTTTTCTCGAAGTAAATGCCGGCGCGAACTGTCTGGCCACGAGTCGCGGATTGTTCGCCTACCATCGGTCGACCGACGTCAATCTGGGTGTCACCGCGCGAACGCCTGACGCCACCGGATCGGGCTGGGCGTCCGGCGGCGCGCGCGACTGGAGCTTGCTCGACGCAGCCGCGTTAGGCCGTCGTGCCGCCGAAAAGGCCGTGGCGAGCCGCAACCCGGTCGCCATGGAACCTGGCATGCACACGGCGGTGCTCGAAGCAGCCGCTTCGGCGACGCTGGTGCCGAGTGTCGCCGGCGCCGCTAACGCGCGCAATGTTGACGAGGGCCGCAGCCCATACTCAAAGCCTGGCGGTGGATCGAAACTCGGAGAAAAAATCGTCGACTCGCGCGTGACGTTGTTCTCCGATCCCGCAGATCCCGACCTGCTGGCGCAGCCCTTCGATGGTGAGGGGTTTCCATTGAAGCGCCGCGTGTGGGTGGAGAACGGCGTGCTGAAGGAACTGGCGTACTCACGCTTCTGGGCGCAGAAGCAGGGAAAGGAGGCGACGGGTGGTGGCGGCGGAGGTGGCGGGGGGGGAGGAGGATTCGGCGGCGCACCGGGTGGACTAAAGATGTCGGGCGGAACACAGACACTGGATCAGCTCATCGCCGGTTGCCAGCGAGGCGTTCTGGTGACGCATTTCTTCTATTCGAATGTTCTCGACGCGCGAAGCGGCCTCATGACCGGACTGACGCGCGACGGCACGTTCCTGATCGAAGGTGGGAAGATCGTTCGCGCGGTGAAGAATTTCCGCTGGAACGAGGCGCCACTGATCATGTTGAACAAGATCGAGGAGATTGGCCGTTCGGAGCGGACGCGCGTGGGTCAGGTGATGCCGTCGATGAGGGTGCGGGATTTCAATTTTGCGAGTTTGTCTGACGCAGTGTGATCAAGAGGAAGCAGGAAGCAGGAAGCAGGACGCAGGGATGGAATGAGGGCCCGCAGCTGATGCTGCGGGCCCTCAAGATTTGATGACTCACGCTACTTCCACCGACGACTGCCCAGCTTCTCCATCAGCGTCCATAACATCCTGCCTACCTCGTCAGCCAGAAGCTCTGCCTTGGAAAGCGCTGGGTCATCGAGGTATCCAAGAAGCCTACAGAGTTCGTACAGCGTTTCCAGTTCGTGAAGCGAACCCCTCGCGATTCCGAGGTGGCGCAGGTATTCGCCCTTCGCCATCCGGCCGTGTCCTTCTGCAACGTTGGCCGGAATGGAAACGCATGAACGCATCATCTGATCCTTCAGCACATATCGCTCTTCTCAAGGCAACGTCTTCCCGAGTCTGTACGTCTCGACGGCAAGATCCATCCCTCTCCGCCAGACGAAAAGGTCTCGATAGCTTCGAATACGCCTTGGCGGAAGCTCGGAGAAATCTTCGGTGGTGCTCATAGACCGAACGTAGCCGCATCGTCGGTTGCGTCCGTCAGCATTCCACCGCGCAGGGTAGCGTTTTTACGCAGGGAAAGCGGAGTGGGTAGTGCAAGGAGAGAGCCCTCTCGACGGGCGAGGGCTCACCTTTGTGAAACGTTTCGTTCCTTCCCTGTTTCCTGCTTCCTGTCTCCTGCTTCCTCCTCTCGGTTCGCCGATGACAGAGCGTTCACCAAAATGGTTTGGATCTCTTTGAAGGACTCGGAGAGCTCCCATACCTTGACGTTCTAGGTACGCGCGCCATAGCGTACGCCCATGCCCGACTCCAATCGAAGCATCCTGCAAGGCACGCTCGATCTCCTCATCCTCAAGACCCTTTCCTGGGGGCCGCGTCATGGCTACGCGATCGCGCGCTGGATCGAGGAAACGACCGACGACGTCATGCGCATCGAGGAAGGATCGCTCTACCCCGCCCTCTACCGCATGCAGAAGCGCGGCTGGATCAAGTCGGGATGGGGCGAATCGGACATCGGGAAACGCATTCGCATCTATTCCCTGACGCCCGCTGGTCGCGCCGAATTGCGGGCGCAGTCGGCGCAGTGGGACGTGATGGTAAAAGCGATGGCGCGCGTCCTCCGACCTGCCTGAGCGGACGATGCGACAGTTGCTGCGCTCCGGCGCCCGTCTCTTCTGGCGTCGTTCGGTCGACGACGAAGTCGACGATGAACTGACCGAGCACATCGAGATGCTCGTCAGGCGGCTCGAGCTTGAGGGACTCTCCCCTGAGGCAGCTCGAGAGGCGGCAGCCCGTCGATTCGGAGATCTGACGATGGTCCGCAATGAATGCCGGACACTGGCCCACGACGTCGAGGAACAGATGATACGACAGGATTTCTGGCAACAGCTGCGGCAGGACGTCGCGTATGGCACGCGGACACTCCGGCGCGCGCCACTGTACACCATCATCGCCGTGCTCACACTGGCGATCGGGATCGGCGCCAGCGCCTCGATCTTCAGCGTGGTTCACGCCGTGTTGCTGCGTGCGCTCCCCTACCGCGACGCCGATCGGGTGGTCGCGGTGTGGAACGCCTACCGGCAGGGTGGCACTGTCTCCCACACCGCCATCGCACCAGCAGAATTCGCCGACGTGATGGACCAGAACCGGTCGTTCGACGCGGTGGCCGCGATCTCCCGCGGCGCAGCCAACCTCACCGGAAGTTGTGGCGGCTCGGCGTCATGCGAGCCCGAACGGGCCAACGGCTATACCGTTTCCCCGAGTTTGTTCACCGTGCTTGGAACGGCGCCGGCGCTGGGGCGCGCGTTCACAGAATCCGACGGGGCAGCAGGGGCCGAGCCAGTGGCTCTGCTGAGCCACTCGGTATGGCGACGACGCTTTGGCGGTGATTCGGCCGTGATCGGGCGTGGCATCACCGTCAACGGCCGCCTCCGCACCATTGTCGGGGTCATGCCCGCCGAAGTCCGCTTCCCCGACGCCCCGATCGGGTTCCTGCGCGATCGCGGCGACATCTGGATGCCTAACGCGTGGCAGAACAACCGGGGCGAGGAGCGGGGCAACCAGTACCTCGGCTTCCTGGCGCGGATGCGGCCTGGTACGTCGATGACGGAAGTGCGGACGGACCTGGAAACCATCTCCACGCGCTTCCGCGCGGCATTCCCCGACCGATACGACCCGTCCACGGTCAGCTGGGCGCTGGATGCCATCCCGCTCCGCGAGCAGATGGTAGGAGACGTCCGCCGTCCGCTGCTCATCGTCATGGGAGCGGTCGTGCTGCTCATGCTGATCGCCTGCGCGAACGTCGCGCACCTGTCGCTGGCCCGTGGCGCCGCTCGCCGGCAGGAGTTTGCCGTACGAACCGCGCTTGGTGCTGGGCGCATGCGACTCGTCAGGCAGCTCCTCACGGAAAGCCTGATGCTGGGCGCCATGTCCGGTGTGCTCGGCATCGCCATCGCGGTGGGGAGCACCCGCGTTCTGGTGAGGCTCGATCCGGGCATGATTCCGCAACTCGACGCCACTCGCGTGAATGGTATCGTCCTGGTATTCGCGCTTCTCGCGACGCTGTTCTGCGCCCTGCTCGTTGGTGTCGTGCCGGCCCTGCGCCAATCGATGGTCAGCGTCCACGACGCAATCCGTGCCGGCCGCGGTGCCGCGGCACAGCCGCGCCGTCGTGTCCGCAGCGTCCTTGTGGTCGCTGAAGTGGCAATGGCGCTGGTCATTCTCGTCGGCGCGGGATTGCTGACGCGCAGCTTCCTGGCGCTGCAGAAGGTCGACCAGGGATTTTCGACCGGTCCGGCGCTCACGTTTGCGGTAACGCTGCCACGCGCTCGTTATGACAGCGCGGCCAGGATGATCGCCTTCCACGACCGGCTACAAAGCGAACTCGCATCCATTCCCGGCGTGGAAGCCGTTTCGGCGATCGATCCGCTACCCCTGGGCGGCACGTCCTGGAGCGGGACGTTCCACGTGGAGGGACAACCGACAGCACGTGGCGCAGAAGCGCCGCACGGTGAATACAACGTCGCACTGCCGGGTTTCATCGATGCGTTGCAACTCCGACTGGTGACGGGTCGCGACTTCGAGGTCACCGATGGTCCTGGCGCACCAGCCGTCGCGATTGTCGATGAGTCGCTCGCGGCTCAGTACTGGCCCGGCGAGGATCCACTCGGCAAGCGCATCAGCTCGAATGGTGATTCCGGCCCGTGGGTGACGGTCATTGGAGTCGTGCGACACGTCCACCGGTCCGGCCCGAAGAATGCGGGCGAACCACAGATCTATTTTGCATACCGCCAGCGCGTACAGACGCCGCTGAGCTACGTCCTCAGGACCACCGTCGATCCGTTGTCCATCGTGGGCGCGGTGCGCAGCCAGGTTGCTTCACTCGACCGCGACCTTCCCGTCGCCCGGGTGGCCTCCATGGCGACGCTCGAATCGGCGGCGCTCGCCCGTGACCGGTTCAACGCGCTCATCTTCCTCGTGTTCGCCGGGACCGCACTGCTGCTTGCGGCGATAGGATTGTACGGCGTCATGGCGTACCTCGTCGCGCAGCGTCAGGCGGAGCTCGGCCTCCGGCTTGCGTTAGGCGGAGGGCCCGGGGATGTCGCCCGCCTCGTGATCGGCGACGGCATGCGCATGGCGTTGCTGGGTATCGTTCTTGGAACCGTGGCATCACTCGCGCTCGGGCGAGCGCTCGATCAACTGCTCTACGGCACCAAGCCAACGGATCCGGTCACGTACGCGGTTATTGCCGCGACGCTGGCCCTTGTCGCGCTGTTGGCATCAGCGATTCCGGCCCTTCGCGCGATGAAGGCCGATCCGGTAGACGCGTTGCGCGCATGACTCGTCAGGCGCGGCTTCAGTGGGGGACTGCTGCGCTCGTCCGGAACGACTCGGTCTTCGACAGGAGCAGCAGCACGATGGCCAGCCCGCTGTACGCCGCCGCCCAGTGCCAGGGCAAGGAAGAAGAAACGGTCCACGGCAGGTACACTCCGCCGGACGGCAGCACCGAGTGGATGAACCCGAACAGTGACAGTGCGCCGCAGATGATCAGGGTCACACTCGCCGCGCCAACGCGACGGTCGGTGAGGAAGGCCACGGCAGCGCCCCAGAGCATCGCGGTCACGATGAAGCCTGACGCGAGCATGATCATGACGCCCACCGTCTGGATGAACGCCGGGTTGGTGATTCCGGTCGTCTGCATGGTACCGGCAGGATCGATCGCAGCCGACATGAGCGCGCCGTTGTACACCTGCGACAGCAGGATCTGAACGACGACGGCGACGCTGGGCAGCACAGCGATGGTAACTGCCGCCATGTGCCGGCGCGGAGTCGCCGAATATGCCTGGCTTGCGATTTCGAGTCCGATGAAGAACAACACCGGCGCCAGCGCGGGCCGGGGCAGCAGCGCGGCCATGAACCCGATGTAACCGAAGATGCCGCCAAGTCCGACGAAGAGGCCAGTGAGCAGTGTGTACCCTGCCCTTCCGCCCATTGCCTTGTACGCGGGGTGCCCGATGTACGGCGTGGTCTGGCTCATGCCACCGCATACTCCGGCCACGAGCGTCGACAGCGCTTCGGTGAGCAGGATGTCCCGGGTGTTGTAATCATCCCCGGCCAACCGCGCGCTTTCCGTCACGTTGATGCCGCCGACGATGGTGAGGATGGCAAACGGGAGCGCCAGCGGCAGGTAGTCACGCAACGCCGCCGGCATCCCGGTGAGAAAGCCTAACGTGGGCACCGGCAGCGCAAACAGCATGTTCGCGTCGGGCACGGCCACGGGATGGACGGTGAGACCGAGTCCACCCAATCCATAGTAGAGCACAGCGCCGACGGTGACGGCCACAAGGACGGCCGGCGCCTGGTACGGAAGGCGGATTCGGGCAACGAGCGCATACAGGATCAAACCGAGCGCAATCATTCCGACGACCGGCTCGGCGTAGATCTCGCCCAACTGGAGCGCGCCGAGGAGCGCGACCCCAACGCCACCGATCGATCCCAGCAGGCCGGCCGCCGGGATCCACTTGCCGATCCGCGCGCCGATGAAGCTCATGCCGACCTTGAAGATGCCCATCAACACCATGGTGGCCATCCCGATCTGCCAGGCGACGATTGCCGCGTCGCGCTCCGGCAGGGTCGCCTTGGCGGCGATGAACGCGGGGCCAAGGACGGCCAAGGCGATCCCGATCGTGGATGGCGTGTCGGTCCCCAGCGGCATCGCCGTCACATCCTCCCGTCCCGTGCGCCGTGCCAGGCGGATCGCCATCATGGTGTAGACGACATTCCCCAGCAGCACGCCTAACGCGGTGCCGGGGAACATCCGGGTGAAGACAATGTCGGCCGGAAACCCGAATCCTCCGACCAGGATGCCCGCCAGCACGGCCAGGTTCACGACGTTGTCGAGCATCAAGCCGAAGAAGGCGTTGATATCGCCAACAGCAAACCATCGTGGCGCGCGATCCGTCGTGGTCATGGGCGGTGTGGATGACTGGGCGCCCCAAGCTGTACATCAGGTCACGCAACCGCCAGATGAGCTCGCAGAGGGAAAGCTTGGGCCTGTTCGGGGTTACATTGAGGCGACAGCTTCATGCAGGCAGGCAACCAACCGGAGGGCCTGATGGATACGAGAGTACGAAAGGCCGTGAAGAAGGCAGGGAAGCTGGCCACGAAGGCATCGAAGAGAGCGTCAATGCTCAGAGGCAATGCAGGCAAGACCGCGACCGCGTTGACGCTGACCGCTGCCAAGGCTGTGTCCTCGATGGTCAAGAAGCAGCAGCGCAAGCGCAAAATGGCGAAGATGAAGAGTGCGGCGAAGAAGGTGGGCGTTGGCCTGGCAGCGGCGGCTGCGGTGACGGGTGCGGCGCTGGCGGTGCGGAAGTCGCGGAAGCCAAAGCCGCGTTTCAGATAATACCCGGCGGAGACGGCCCTAACGCTGGCCGATTCGCCTGCAGAGCAGGAATGACAGTGGGGAGGCAGCGATTGGCCGCGCTCCCCACTGCCCCGCCTCGAGTTCGTACCGGTTTGCTACGGAGTCAGACCGATGTTCTGCTTGATCTCGAGGAACCGAACTTCGGCGTTGCGCAGCCCGAAGTTGTCGGCGCTCCAGAGGTAGCCGCTGGCGCGATCGTCAAAGAGGAAGATCCGCTCATCACACGCGACGTCGTCGTCGGTGTTGATGCAGAGCGTCAATAACTCACGGCTGATGTTGTCCACGGTGGGTTTGCCCTTTTTGCGTACCAGCACCTTCACCTCGAGTGAGCACAGCTCCTCGTCAGGCGTGAGGGGATCGTTGTCGAAGTCGCCGGTTGCGCACGTGGTCAGGTTGAGCCCCGTGAACGGTTTTCCTTTCGGCCGGATGTACACACCGTACCAGGTCTCTCCATCGTTGTCGGGATCCGGGTCCGGAAGCTGGAACGAGGCGACACCGTCGGTGCCGTTGGCATCGAGGATGTCGAATTCCGCTCCTGGCGACAGCAGGATCCGGGTGTTGCCCCACAGACGCACCAGGATCCGCTTACCCTCGCCACCAGTGTTGTCAGACGGGACCTCACCGGGATGTCCAATGAGATTCATTTTGTAGAGGGTGGCCCTGCCATTGTCGGGGAACCCGTTGCCGAGAGTGGCGAGAGAGGGACCGGCGGGCTTGAGCATGTCCGGGCTCGTTGCCGATTCGCTGCACGCCGTCAGTGCCATCAGTCCCAGAGTGATGCCAGCGGCTGATTTCCAGTGGACCATTCGCTTCATGTTTCGCCCGCTCCATAGTTGGGGTGAGTCCCATTCCCAGGCGATGCAGGGGCTGCGGTTCAGACGAACTGCGCCGACCTCGCAAGTGTGCCCGGCGATCGCAGTGCCATGGTACGCGAGGATAGCGAGCTCGTGCGGTGCTACTGGTCATCGTCGAAACGTGACGCTCGCTGTGACGCCACCTGTCGGCGCACATTGCACTGCGAGCGTGATTTGTATTCGCAACCTAACGCGCGGTGGAGGCGCGCTCGTGCGCCAGGAATCGGTGTGCGATGCGTCACGCGCAATCGCAGAATGCAAGAGTTCCCACGAAAATTCGCCGTGCGTCACTTCGTGATGACCTGCCGACCTTACCGATCAGCCGGCACCGCGCGCACACGGCACTCCGCGATTGGCGCCTCGCAATCGTCAGGCGATGAGCACTGCGATGATACCGATCGGCACAAGCAGCAAACCGCCAATGGCCGCAAAGCGAATCCACTTCGTAAACGGGACATCGGCGGCCAGCAGGACGGCCATCAGCGCGCCGTTGGTCGGCGTGACCATCTCCATCAGGCCGGCGCCCGTCTGGTACGCCAGCACCACGGCCTGACGAGAGAGTCCAACCAGATCGCCTAACGGAACGAAGATCGGCATCGTCAGAGCCGCCTGTCCGCTGACGCTGGACACCGGAACATGGATGAGAGCGTGGACGGGAATCATCATGACCCCAGTCGCCTCGGCGGGGAACTGCGACAGCGGCGTTGCCAACGCATGCAGGATGGTATCGATGACGCGGCCGTCGGCGAGGACGAGCGAGATACTCCTGGCCAGCGCCACCATGGTAGCTGCCGGGAGGAGTGCCTGCATTCCATCCAGAAACGTTTTCACCGTGCCGGCTGCACCAAGCCCTCCAATCAACCCGGCGGCAACGCCACCAATGAGAAAGGCGGCGGACAACTCGTCGAATCCCCAGTTGAGTCGCATCACGCCGTACAGGTACGCGGCAAACGGTAACAGCACGCAGGAGATGATGACGAGGTCCCTGGTCGTCAGGCCCGGCGCGTCCGTAACGACCGCCTCGACGGGCTGCGGATTCCGGGCCGCGTAGCGCATCGTCCAGAGCACCCAGATCGCGTAGCCCACGACCAGCATGACGAGTCGCACGCCTGCGCCGGCGAGCGGCGGGAGTTCGGCCAGCTTGAGCGCGATGCCTGCCTGGAAGGGATTGGTGGGCCCGAACGCCGAGCCCACGATCGCCGCACCGACGCTCATCGCCACCACGGTGATGGCATCTACACCAATGCCCCGCCCGAGCAGAAGGAGGACCGGGATCAGAGGAATGATCTCCTCCTGCATGTTCTCCAGCGCACCGCCTAACGCGAAGAACAGGGCGACCACCGGGATCGCCAGCAGTCCCCGTCCCGTAAATCGCCGGACCAGGGCACCCACCAGGACGCGTAACGTGCCCAATCGGTCGACCACTACCCAGGCGGCACCGACCAGCAGGATGGTCATGACGACGTCGATACCGGCGGCGAATCCGCGCGGCACGGCCATTACCGCTCGGAAGGGACCAACCGGAGCGGCGTCGACGCGATGATACGTGCCGGCGACCGCGACGCGGCGACCCGTGGCGGGATCGTCACGCCGTTCGTATTCGCCGGCGGGGAGGACCCAGGTCAGCGCCGCTGCGATCGCGATCGCGCCGAGCAGGAGGAGGACAGGATGGGGAAGGCGAAAGCGCACGGGAGTGGGGCAGCGAGCGGCGAACGGCAACCGGGAACAGCACTGGCGAGCGGCGAGCAAAGCTCCCGGTTCACGTCGACATTCACAAGGTGCGAACCAGCATGACCACGCCGCGGCAGCGAAACGCTGCGGACCTACTCTTCGCGCAGCCGGCGCGTCGGACTCCCTTTCAACAGACCGCGCGCGGGTATGGAGAGGGCCAATGCCGACAACGTCGTGATCACGACCGCCACAATGATCAACGCCACCGGGTCAGCAGCCCGGACGCCGGCAACCACATTCGCGGCTCCGATGGAAAGCACGACGCCGATGGCGAGGCCGACTCCAAGGCCCATGAGTGGGGCCCGCGAACCGCTCCGGACAAGCAACTTTGTCATGTCACGTTCGGTCGCGCCTAACGCCATGCGGATGGCAACTTCGCGAGCCCGGCGGGTCGCGGCAAAGGCTGCAACGCCGTAGATCCCCACCGCGGCGAGTAGCAAACCAAACGCACCCATGGTGGCAGCGACCCATGCCGCCACCCGTTGGGGAAGCAAGTACAGGCTCAGCGCCTCGGCGAGCGGCCGCGGGTCCGGAATCGGAATGGAGGTCGACGTTTCGCGGATCGCGGAGCGGATAGATGCCGGGATGTCGCCGGCGGAGCCGGGAACGGCACGCACGTGCAGGTGGGCCTGCGGACTGTACATCTGCGCCAGTGGAAGAAAAATCGACGGATCTGCGGGACGTCCCGGCATCGCCAGGCGGGACGCAGCTGCGATCCCGACCACTTCATACTCGCGACGATACTGTCCCTGGCCCGAATAAAATCGCCTGCCGACCGCGTTCGTGGTGCCAAACAATCCCGCCGCCAACGCCTCGTTCACGATGGCCACACCCGGCGCGTCAGCGCGGTCCCCTTCATTGAAGTCGCGTCCAGCGCGGATGGCGATGCCCATCGAACGGAAGTAATCGGGCGCGACGCGGTTGAGACTTGCGTCCACAGCCTGCCCTGCCCGGGGCTCCGTTCCGGCGGGATACAGCTGGCCTAACGACGAGCGCCCACCGATCGGCAGCTTGGTTGCCCAGGACACGGACTCGACACCAGGCAACGCCGCCACTCTCTGCCGCACTGCCTCCTGCCAGGCAATGCCCGCCTCGCGCGACGTGCCGTTCAACTCGAGATCAAGCTGCGTGACAAACACGCCGTCCACGTTCCACTGCGGCTGAAGGTCGCGCATCGTCTGCAACGCGCGCCCGAACAACACCATGGCGAACAGGAGGACGCAGGTAACCGCGACCTGAGCACCGACCAGTAGTGATCGCAGGCGAGCGCGTGTTCTCGTGTCGGTCGATGCGCCTTCTCGCAACGATTTCACGACATCGAATCGCGTCGCACTGAGGGCGGGCACCACGTTGAAGACCAGCGCTCCACCAAACGTGACGAGCAGTGAAAACGCAAGCACGGTGGCGTCAAATGCGGGATCGAAGCCGATGCGGCCGGGGATCGGGATCGGCGGCGTCACGTTCGCGAGGAATCCTGTCGCCCACACGGATGCGATGATGCCGACTACACCGGCAGCGACGAACAGTACCGCGACTTCGGTCACAAGCTGCCTGACGATTCGTTGCCGGCTGGCGCCAATGGCGCGCCGCACCGCCAGTTCGCGCTGCCGATCCACCGCACGCGCCAGCAGCACCGTGGCCACGTTTGCGCATGCCATGGCGAGCGCCATACCGACCAGGACCAGGATCAAGGTCAGGAATGCGGCGACGGGCCCACGTACGGATCCTGGCAACGGCCCCCACGTACTGATCCCGATTTTGTACGGGTAGCGTGTCGCCCCGGCCTGCTCGCGCTGCAACTGGTCGGCGACAGCGCTCAAGCGTTGCCCTGCGGCCGTGGTACTGACCCCGGGTGCGAGACGGCCGAGCAATTCGATTGAACTCGCATTCTGTTCGGTGAAGGCGTCCGGGTTGGGCAGGCCGGGCAGGCGCACACCTAACGGGAGGAAGACGTCGATCAGGAGCCCCGTGTGATGGCCGGCGAACCGCTCCGGCAGCACTCCAATGACCTCGACCGCGACGCCGTTGATGCGCACGGTCTGGCCGACGACACCACTGGATCCCCCGAACTCCCGTTGCCAGGCGTCGTGGGTGATAATCGCCACAGGTGCGACGTCAGGCCACGAGGCCTCGTCAGGCGCGAAGAGGCGACCGAGCATCGGCCGGACGCCGAGGAGGGTGAAGTAGTTGCCCGTGACCGCAAGGCCAGCCCGCGCCACCGGTTCCCCGTCTGCGGCAATCGACGCCGTCACCAGCGCGAACGCACCGAGCTCCTCGAGCGTCGCCGTTTCCTGCCGAAGTCGATCGAAGACCTGCCAGGTCACGTCGCTCAACTCACCGTTCACGTCACGGGCTATCTCGACCAGCCGCTCGGTCCGCGTGACGCCCGGTATCGGCTTGAAGAGAAGGCCGTTGATGATGCCGAAGACCGCGCTGGTCGCGGCGATACCGATGGCAAGGCTGAGAATTGCCGAAATCGCAAATGCCGGGCGTCGTGCAAAGGAGCGGACCGCGAACCGGATGTCCTGCCTCATCGCGTCCATCGACGTCCCCCGGATGGTGTGTGGCTGAACAACGAACGCCGGGCAGGATGGTTTCGAATCGGAAATAGGTGTCTGACCCCCTATTTCCACTTGCCGCTCCATCAACCGCCATCGATGATGTACCAACCTCCAAATCACTCCTCCTCATGCGTCGGTTCGCCCTGAAAGCCGTCCT
>DASRPK010000296.1:0-17948 GCA_035646395.1 Gemmatimonadaceae bacterium
CCCCGCCGACCGGTTCGGCACCGCGGGCCAGTTCGCCGACGCGCTCCGGAACCCCGCCCTGATACAGTCGCGAGCCGCCGCCGGCGCTCCCACCCGCCGCGATCGCCTCGCCGTGACGTTAGGCGCCTTGGCGCTCGCCGCCGGTGTGCTGGCTGCCTGGGGATGGCTGCGCCCCGGGCCGGCAGCCGTGGTCAGTCGTTATGCGCTGTCGTTTTCCTCCGACCAGAGTCCCCTGGGCATGATGCAGTTGTCCCGGGATGGGTCACTGCTGGCGTATGGAGGACGCGACGAGCAGAGCGTCGACAGGGGACGGGCGGCGATCATGGCGCAGCTCTGGGTAAAGCGGCGGGACCGCGCCGATCCGTCACCCGTCCCGGGCACAACCGGCGCGTCGGTCTTTACGATTTCGCCCGACGCACAATCACTGGCCTTCGTGTCTTCGATCGGCCCCGGCGTTCCCGGTCAGCTCCGCCGCATTCCGGTCAATGGCGGGCCGTTCACGACGCTGGCCGATTCTGCCGTCCCCTTCGGCCTCGCCTGGCTCGATGATGGGAAGATCATTTACTCGAAGTACGCGACGGGCGGAGGCTTTGAACTGTGGAGCGTCTCGGAGGACGGCGGTCCGGCGCGCAAGGTGTGGTATGCCGATTCCACTGGTGCGCTCGCCCTCCCGTCACCGCTTCCGAACGGGCGTGGAGTCGTTGTTGCGCGATACCGCTCCAACGGGGCGCCTTCGCTGTGGGTCGTCGATGCGCGCTCGGGTAATGCGAAGAAAGTCATCGACGGTGCACTGAGCGCACAGTATGTCTCGTCGGGGCACCTGATCTACGCTCGCGGCGATGGCGCCCTCCTCGCCCTCCCATTCAATCCGCGCTCCCTCGAGGTCACGGGTTCGGCCACCCCCGTGATGGAAGGCATCGAGATCAGCTTCGGTCTCCTGCCCCAATATGCCGTTTCACTCGACGGGACCCTGATCGCGCGGACCGGCTCAATTGGAGGGATCAACCAGTACCAGGCCATCTGGGTCGATCGCGCGGGCAGGTCAATGGTGATCGATACGGCCTGGAACGTCACACCCCTCACCACCGCCAACAACGTGGGATGGTCGCTGTCACCCGATGGTTCTCGCCTGGCGATCGCCCTGCATAACAATGGCAATGATGACATCTGGGTAAAGCAGCTCCCCACGGGTCCCCTCACCCGAATCACGTTCGATACCACTTCGGATGTCAGGCCACGCTGGTCGCCGGACGGAAAATCACTGACGTATATCTCGTCGCGGGCCGGATTTCTTCAACAGCTCCTGCAGAAAAACGCCGATGGAACCGGACGTGATACCTTGCTGCTTGCACACAGCAAACCGGTCCTCGAAGGAGTCTGGTCGCCTGATGGATCGTGGCTTCTCGCCCGCGTTGGTGATGAAACAACCGAAAGCTCCGGAAGGCGCGACATTGTTGGGCGGCGGAGGGGCACCGATACCGTGCTCGTGCCTCTGGTGGCAGATCACTTCAACGAAGCTGCCATCGCCTTGTCACCGGATGGGAAATGGCTGGCGTACGAGTCAACCGAAGCAGGATCGCCCGAAGTATTCGTTCGGCCATTTCCAGATACGGAATCCGGTAAATGGCAGGTGTCGACGAACGGCGGTTTCGCGCCGTTGTGGTCTCGGGAGGGACGCGAGTTGTTCTTCGTGAATTCCCGCCGCGAGATGATCGCGGTGACGGTGGCGCCGGGGCCATCGCTGCAACTCGGCGAGCGCAAGATCCTGTTCACCCTGCCGAACGACGTCTACGGTGGCGGTCCGGAGAACTACACGCCTTACGACGTTGCTCGTGACGGACGCTTCCTCATGATGCGACTCCGGCAAGGCGATAGCCTGAGCGTGAGGGTACTCGTCGTCGAGAATTTTACGGAGGAGTTGAAGGCACGTGCGCGACAACGCTGAGCTACGTTTGTCGCGAGCACTTTGGTGCGCACTATACTGCGGCGCCGCAAGGGTTTGACTGCCCTGCGCTGTGGGACTATGTTGCCGGGCCGCTCCCATCAGCCATCTCCCATCCGCCGTCCGTGGAACTACGCGAGTTCTTCGCCGAAGAAGCCATCCAGCTCGAGCTCAAGGGCGAGTCAAAAGACGATGTCCTCAAGGAGCTGATCGGCCTCCTCGGCCTGGATGACAAGAATCAGGCGACGCTGTTCAAGATGCTGAAGCGGCGTGAGAACCTCGGCTCCACCGGAATCGGGAGGCAGATCGCCATTCCGCACTGCCGGTCGCTCGTGGTCAACAAGCTGCGCGTCGCCTTCGGACGAAAACGCGCCGGCATCGACTTCAAGGCGATCGACGAGAAGCCGGTGAAGTTCTTCTTCCTGATCGTCGCGCCACCACTCGAAGTCTCGAACCAGTACCTGCCCGTGTTAGGCAAGATCGCACAGTTCAGCAAGGAACCGGACATCCCCGACCGGCTGCTGGAGGTCAACGAGCCGTCGCAGTTTCTGGCGCTCCTGCACGAAAAAGGGGTCTGATCTGTCGCTAGTCAGATCGTAAAGCCGTCACCGGGTCCGACCTTCCCGCGCGCAACGCCGGAGACAGGCATGCCATCACGGTGACGCCCAGCAGCACCGCGGCCGCGCCGGTCATAGCCAGCGCGTTCGATGGCGATACACCGTACAGGAGCGACGCGATGACCCGCCCACCGGCGAGCGCCATCAGCACCCCGGCAACGGCGCCGACAGCCACCGTGCGGACCCCATCGCCGACCACTTCACGGACGATGCGGTTCCATGTGGCGCCGAGTGCCACGCGCACACCGAATTCGTGCGTCCGCTGGCTCACGGCGTAGCTCACCGAACTGTAGACGCCGATCGCTGCGACGAGTGCCGCGAGTAATCCGAACAGCGTGAAGAGCGTCGCGCCGAGCTGCCATGGCCGGTACTCCGGTTCCATCGCCGCCGACATCGTGTTGGTCGTCACCTTTGCGCCGGGGAACTCTGCACGCAGCAGTTCCCGTACCTGCGCAAGGCTAGTCGTCAGGCGGTCGGGTTCCATGCGCAGGACGACGTCGTCGACACCCCAGCCTTTCTTCGGGGGATTTTCAATCGGCACATAGACATGCGGTTCCGGTTTTTCGTTCAGGCTGATCAGCAGCGAGGTCTGGACCACGCCGATCACCGTGTAACATGGTGCGTCCAGGGTTTCGAATCGCAGGCACTTTCCAAGCGGGTCCTGGCCCGGCCATAACGAGTCGGACATCGTCTTGTTGACCACGACTGCGCGTTCCGATCGCGCCGTCGCACCCGATGCGAGTGAACGTCCGCGGAGGAGTCGCGTCCCCGTCGCCTCGAAATATCCCGACGACACCGCCGTGTAGAAACTCGAATGCTTGACCGAAGGATCCGTGCCCTCGGCGAACAGGCTCGTAAACGATATGCCCCACTTCGGCCGCATCGATGTGTAGGCAACGCGCTCTACGCCAGGCATGTTTGCCAAACGCTCTTCCATCGCCAGGAGCCGGTTCGAGATTTCCGCCTCACGAGCAGGATCGCTCCCCTGCTGCACCCCCACGAATGCCAGCCGGTCGACGTCGAACCCGATGTCGAGCGCCTTGACGTTCTTCAGGCTCTGAATGAAAAGAGCCGCGCCCGTCAGGAGGACGACCGACAGTGCGGCCTGCGTTGCCACCAGGAAAACCCGCAACCGTGATCGGCGCGCGCCGCCCTCGCGCGTTCCCGTTTTCAGAGATTTGGTGATGTCAGGATTCCGCGACTGTAATGCGGGCACGAGTCCCGCGCCGATGCCGGCGAGAACCGCTATCACAATGCCGAACAGCAGCACCCGCCAATGCAGGGGATCGTCGGCCCAGATCACGTCCGGCATCAGCAGGGAGCGCAGCAACGATCCTCCCCACCACGCCGCGGCCAACGCGGCCACCGCTGCCAGGAGTGACAGTTGAACGCTTTCACTCACGAGCAACCGCATCAGCCGCCCCGTGGAGCTACCTAACGCCAGCCGCACGGCGATCTCCCGCCGGCGTCGTACGGCGCGCGCCGCCAGCAGGTTCACCACATTGGCAATGGCGATGACCAGGACCAGCACTGCCACCAGGCTCGCCCGCTCCGCCACCTGGACTGCAGGGCTGACCTTGCCTGGTCCGCGGGCGCGAATGACAGACCCGAACCGGGCGACGGTGGTCGTATCCTGCCGATATCCGATCCCGGGCTGTCGCAAGGCGAGCGTCGCTCGTTGCTCGAGCTGCGTCTCGTTCACGCCAGGGCGCAACCGTAGCAGGATCTGGAAACCGTTGATGTTCGGGTTGGTCGACCAGGTGGCTTGCGTCTTCGGCGAGAATAGCGGATTCGCCGCGAGCGGCACCCATACGTCCGTGGCATCGAGCTCGACACCGCTGAACCCCGGCGGCATGACGCCAACCACCGAGTACTGTTTCCCGCTGATGATCAGTAGCTGCCCCACGGCGTCGCGATCGCTATTGAACTCACGCTGCCAGAGCCGATCGCTGATCACAGCCACTGGCGACGCCACGTCCAGGCGGTCCTCGTCCGGCGCATAGACGCGACCTAACGCGGGCCGGGCCCGGAGCACCGAGAAGTAGGATGCGCTCGCCGGAGAAACATTGATCTTCGGTGGCTCCTCACCACGACCCAGGGGCAGCTGGTCCGGTGACTCATAAAGCGCCAGTTCGGCACCATCCGCCAGGGATTGTTGCACCGCGGCATACGTGGAGTAGTCGTACCCGGACCAGTACTGCGCGCCGCTCCGGAACGTGCGCAGATTCCAGAGACGTCGCACCTCCGCCGACTCCAATACTCCGGCTGGAGGCCGGAAGAGAATGGCGTCCAGCAGCGAAAACATGGCGGCGTTGACACCCAGGCCTAACGCCAGCGTGAGGATGATCGTCAGCGACACGGCTGGCGTGTTCCACAACGATCGTGCCGCGTAGGTGAAATCCTGCCGCAGGCCGTCGAAGACGTCGGCGCGCTTCTTCTGCGCCGCGACACGCTCATCGATGTCCTTCAGGTTCGAGCGGACCTGGTCCACGTCCCCGAACTCGGCCACCGCCTTCACTCGCGCTGCCTCGGCGGGTACGCCCTGTCCGATCAGCTCCCCGACACGCGCGTCAAAGTGGAAACGCAACTCGTCGTCGATGTCGCGACGGACATCCCGTCGCCAGGGCTTGAAGGTGCTCATGCGCCCTCCGTCGCCGCTTCCGGTCCGGCCGTCATGACGCGCGCCACCGCGGCCACATAATCGTTCCAGGACTTCGTTTCATCGCGCAGCGCGCGCCGCCCCGCGGTCGTCAGGCGGTAGAACTTTGCCTTTTTCTTCTTCTCGGAGTGCCCCCACTCCGATTCCACGCACCCCCGCTCCTCGAGGCGATGCAGCGCGGTGTACAGCGCGCCATCGAGAACGGTAAACGTTCCCGTCGAGCTATTTCGAATGAAGCTCGCGACGCCGTAGCCATGCATCGGCCCGAACGTCAGCGCGCGGAGAATGAGGACGTCGAGTGTCCCCTGCAGGAAGTCGAGCTCACGGGTCATGCGACGATCATACCCTCAACATTTGATTACATCAAGTGTTGAGGGATGAGCTGTTAGTGGCGGGGTTGCCGGTCGCCGGTCGTCGTCGGTCGCTAATCAGTCCGAAGCGCCACCATCGGATCGACACGGGTCGCTCGCCAGGCAGGAATCCCGCACGCCAGAAGTGACACCACCGCCAGCAGCAGAACGACAAGCACAAACGTGAACGGATCATTGCTGCCGGCCCCGAACAATTGCGAACGCAGGAGTCCGCTTGTTGCGATGCCAGCCACTACTCCGAACGACGCCCCTATAGCGACCATGCGCAGCGACTGGCCGGCAACCAGCCGGAGAACACTGGTGGCGCCTGCGCCAAGTGCCATTCGCACGCCAAACTCCCGCGTGCGCTGCTCGACCGCGTAGGCGGTCAGCCCGAACAGCCCAACCACGGCCATCAGCAACGAGAGGATTCCCATCCCCGCGGCCGCATTTGTCATCAGCCTCGCCGACTCCAGCCACCCCGAGGACTCCCAGAGCGCTTCATCCAGCGTTCGCAGGTTGACAATCACGTTAGGGTCGATGAGCCGGATCATCGCGCGCACGCGATTCGATACCTCAGGATCGCCGTTGGTGCGCACCATCGGAGTTCCGTAGTCGCCAGGAACGTACACGTACCGGCGCGGCCACAGACCGACGCCGTTCATCTGGGCGTCGCGGACAACGCCCACCACAAGCGTCTGCGCGAACGTCCCGTCTCTCAACTCCTTCCGCGCATGCTGATCCAGTGTCTTCGCAGAAATGACCTTCCCGATCGGCTCCTGGTCCGGCCAGAGTGTTTCTGCAGTCCGCTCCGAGATCACTGCAACAGTCGCGTTGTTCAGCACCTCCGCCCTTGTGAACGTGCGACCGCGGACAATGTGGATGTCGAGCGCCTCGAAGTAATTCTCACTGACAACGTTGATCGTCCCGTTCCACTCCGTTTTGCCCGACAGTGTTTCATCGGGACGTGTGACCGTCGCCCAGATTGCGTTCTCCATGGGTACGCTGCCGCGCGTAATGAGCTGCACGCCTGTAACGGTCGACAGCCGGCCGAGGAACTCTGTCATGAAACGGTCCGCCCGCACCGAGTCGTAACCGCTGTGCACGAGCGTCGGGGAAACCGCGATGACGTCCTTTCGATTGAAGCCCGGATCGATGCGGCCTGTCTCTTGTACGCCACGCACCATCATCGCCGAGACGAGAAGCAGAACGGTCGTCAGCGCGACCTGTGAGATGACGAGACCGCGACGGAGGTACACGGGCTCAGCACCGCCTGTTGAGCCGGTGCTGTTCGTACCACCGCGCATCGTCGTCAACGGATCGTGACGAGTGGCTCGCAGCGCCGGCACGAGGCCGAATACGAGTGTACTCGGAATCGACAGCAGAACCAGGTACACGAAAGCTGACGCGTCCGGCGCGAGCGCCGCGGCGAGGATCAACGGATCGCCGCCCTTCAGCAGCGATGTGAACGTGGGGCCGAGCACAATCGCCCGCATGGTCCAGGACGCGATCAACATCCCGCCGGCCGCCGCTACCAGCGACAGCACAAAACACTCTGTCATCCATGATCGCACGACCCGGCTTTTACTCGCCCCTAATGCCAGCCGCACTCCCATCTCGCGACGCCTCGCTGCCGCGCGGGCGAGCATCAGGTTGGCAACGGTGACGCTCGCGATGAGAAGGACGCTGAACGCGGCGCCCAGCACCAGCGCCACACCCGCCACCTCCTCTGCTCCATTGATTCCGGATTGGGTCGCGGGGTGCATGCGTGACGCGGTCTCGCGGCCGCGCGTGGAATCGCCGCCGGATGAGACGTGCTCGATCCGCAGCCGAAGCTCGGCCTGTGCCGCCGCCAGGTTCGTACCGGGAGCCAGGCGCGCCTGGATGCCGAGGAATCGCCGTCCGGACGGCCCGAACCAGTTCGTGGCATTCGAGCCGCGAAGATCATCAGTATTCGGCAGCCGGGCCCGCGTGCCTAACGGTAGCCAGACATCGGGCGGACGCATCGAGGTGCCGGTGAACCGCTCGGGCATGACACCGATCACCCCGAAGGGTTGTCCATCCGACAGCCGGATGTTCCGTCCAATGATGCTCGAATCGGAGTTGAACCGCCGTCGCCAGAAGGAGTGACTCAGCACAGCAGTTGGAATTCCGACTGGCGGCGCCACGTCGGCCGGCGAGAACACGCGACCGAGCGCCGCCCGCCCCCGCAACGATGGAAAGAAGCCATCGGTTACGAACTCGGCACGGATCGTCTCGGGATCCTGGTCGCGAGAGTCAGCGGCGAGCAACACGATTTCCTCAGCCGACGCCGACCACTCCGTCATCGTTCGGGTGCCGTTGCTGATCCGCAGATAATCTTCCCACGACCAGTGGTCGGGAATGCGGAGCCAGGTTCCGGCGTCTGCAATTGACGTTGGCGACATGGCTCGCTTGAGAACCGCGAAGAGAGCCCCGTTTACTCCAAAGCCCAACGCCAACGTGACAATGACGACCGCTGTGAACCCGGGTGTGCGCGTCAGGGCCCGGAGGGCGTACTGGACATCACGACGAACATCATCGATCACAGAAGTACCACGTGCCGCGCGTGCGTCTTCCGCCATGACCGTGGTGTTCCCCATGGCCCGGCGGGCCGCCAGGCGTGCCGCGTCAGGCGCCATACCCCGGCGGATCATCAGTTCCGTGGACTGGTCGAGATGCAGGCGAAGTTCCTCCTCCATTTCGCTGGCGATCCGGTCCCGGCGGAACATGGTGCGCAGGCGGCTGAGCAGTCCGTCAAGCATGTGACTTCCCCTTTGTGCTCAGAATGGCGGTCAGCGCCCCGGCAAAGCGCTCCCAGGTCGTGCGTTCGGCCGCGAGCTGCCGCCGGCCTTTCGCAGTGAGCGCGTAGTACTTCGCCCGGCGGTTCTTTGCGGTTGTTTTCCAGGTCGCCTTGATGAGTCCCCGGGACTCAAGCCGATACAACGCGGGATAGAGCGATCCGGCATTCACCGACAGGACGTCTTTCGACGTCGCCTGGATGCGAAGGGTCAGGTCCCACCCGTTCGTTGCTCCCCCCTGCAACAGTTGCAGGATGATGAGATCGAGGGTCCCCTGCAGGAGGTCCGTTCGCGTTGGCCGCATCGTTTCTCTAGGATGCCTAGTGAAGTGTGCCGTACATTGGCACTACTCCACTAGACATTCAAGAGGACGGGGTCGGGTTTTTATCCGCTCCGCAACCGCCCCGAGCGATCAGCGCGACTGACCGAAGACGAAGGAGCGCATGATACTCGACGCCGGGCCAAATCCACCCTTGACCTCGTACACCCCTTCCGGTAGCGCCCGGATACCATCGAACCGATCGGCGAGCTGGAAGTCAAACACGGCCCGCCGCGTAGCGCCCGGCGCGAAGACCGTGACGCCCGCGTCCCATGCGTGCTCCGTGAACCAGAGGCCCGTTCGCCCGCTGTTGAGCAGGAAACTGAACGACGCCGGTGGTGCGTCGCCTGACGAGGGTAACAGCACGATGACAGAATCGGCCCGTGGATTCGTAACGGTCACCATGAGCCGGAAGTGCCCCTCATCGATCGAACGCTGCGGCTGCGCGGGTTCGACAACGACGTCGATGTGCATCTCGCCGGGTGTCACGCGGACGATGGTCGGGCCCGAGACCGGCGCGGACTCGACGTCCTGGAGACAACCCGTCAGGCAGACCACCGAGCCACCACACCGTTCGAGGAACGCGTCACGCGTGTGCTCCGCGTGACCGAGCAAGGCATGCAGCATTTCGTGACGGACGAGACCACCGTCGAGCATCGCCTGCTCTGCGAGAACGACGCGATCGTCGCGCGACGACCAGTAGCCGCTTACCGCCCTGCCCTTGTGCTCGAACTGGGGAACGCCCGGGACAACGTACCAATCGATTTCCGAGAGTGGGCCGGTGCGTCCCGAACACGACTCGGTCATCGACCACCACGCCTGATAAACGGGCGGAGCCGAAACACGCCGCGAGCCATCAGGTAATGGCTCAGTAGTCGAACTGCAGGCAGCGGAGAAACTGAAAGCGATCGGCAGAAACAACCGGGATATTCGCGCAGCTCTTTGATTCATCGCCTGCCTGGGCTCTTAACGGACACAGCGTTTTCCACGGCAGGCACAACTGTACAATCAACCGGCCTCGAGCGACAGAGCGAGATGAACGGTTCATCAATATCGACTCATCAACATGGGATTCGTGCGTGTGTACGACCCTCCATTGCCCGCGGCGGTATGCGCAGGCAGCGGATGCACCATGTCACGTTGTCGATGTGTGCCGCCGCGGAGGATCGCCAACCTCACGCGGAGGAACTGATGAAAGCTCGATTGGCCTTCACCGCACTTGCCCTCGGTTTCGGGGTGCTCGCTTGCGAGGACGATGAATCGACCGCACCAGCCTACACGCCATTGGTCTTCACGGCAGAACTCGACGGTTCGGCCCAGCGACCCACCGCGGTCGACGTCCCTGCGACGGGAACCGGAACCTTCACCGTAACCACCGGCACTTCGCCGTTCTTCAATCCAACATCCGACGAACGGAAGATCATCACCTATTCCGTCACCGTAGGCGACCTGAGTGCCAGAGCGCTCAGGGCACAAATCCATGGTCCGGCTGATGCAAGCACCGCGGCCGGAGTGCTGGTTCCGCTCACCATAACGAGTACCGACTCGCTGGGAGTTATCGCATCGGGGACGTTCACTTCGACGAACAACCCGGCGGTGTCAATGGATTCATTGGTGTCCCTGCTCCGCACCGGCAACGCGTATGTCAACATCCAGACCGCTGCCTATCCCGAAGGGGAAATCCGCGGACAGATCCGGGGCCGATAGCTCGCCAGGCGCGTCGCGAAGTCACGCTCGTTAGGTATACGACAACAACGTATCGAGGGCCCGGCTGATACGGTCGGGCCCGCACTTTGTCGGGCCGTTTTTTCCGTCAGGATGCGGCCGCGAAAGGGAGCAAACGCGGTCAGGAAACGCGCAGCTCGCTTGAAACGGAGTGGACCTCACGAGCCAGAGGGGGATACGAGTCATCGAATAGCTGCGGTGAACACGCGCAGGACGACGCACGCTCCCGCTCGTTATGTCTCGCCACACCGCCCGGATGTCCCTGTCCCTTCGCGGAGGTTCGAAATGAAAGCACGTCATCTCTTCACAGCATTACTCGCGTTGACGACGGTCACAGCGGTGGCATGCGACGACGAAGACGAGGATCCGAATGGTCCGCCTGATACCAATACGTTCGAGGCGTCCCTGACTGGAGCCCAGGAAGTCCCACCGGTCACTACCCCTGCGACGGCTTCGGCCACATTCATATCGTCCACCTCTGGTGCAACCACGACGATCCAGTACACAGTCACCGTGACTGGTAACCTCAGCGGTCCGGTGACCGCCGCTCACATCCACGGCCCCGCTGGCACCGGCGTCAACGCAAATCCCATCGTCACGTTGACCGTTTCGAATACCACGGGCAGAACGGGTGTGCTGGTCTCCGGTTCGTTTACAACGACCGGCAACGCCAGCGTCACGATGGCGCAGTTACTGACGCACATGCTGGCCGGCAACACCTACGTCAACCTGCACACGACGGCGAACCCCAACGGAGAGATCCGCGGACAGATCGCCGATTGACCTGATCACATAAGGAAACGGCAGGCGCCACGATCAGTGACGCCTGCCGTTTTCGGGGCAGGGGCACGGGGAGTGCTTAGTGACGCGGCACACGCCCCATGCCCCATGCCCCGTGCCCCACCTAACGCGGCACGCGGTAGTGGCCGCTGTTGGGCACGAGATCGGTGATCTCCCGGTTCGTGCCGCCGATCATGGCCGACACGCGAAAGGCGCCGTCGGTTTCTCCGACATCGGCGCGGGCGAAACGAATGATGAGGCTCCTCGAAGAGAACTCGACCCGGACTTCACGCCAGTCGTCGGTCTCGCCAATCCGGCGCAGCATGTGCCCCGCCCCGTCGTCGCGAAGCGACACGTACGTTTCCACGCCCATCAGGGCGCTCACACTGCCGAATTCCTCCGTCGCAGCGGGAAAACCCGTCACCGGGTTGTCGTCCACGTCGAAGTCCACGTAGCCATCAATCGAATTGAGCGCGCCATCCGACCACCGGCTGATCGGAGCCGTGAATTCGATGCGCACGAAAATCGACTCGGCCGTCATACCGACATCGAGGCCTTCGACATCGAGCGCCCTGTTGAACACGTTGGCCGGCGGCGGCAAGGTGTCGCCAACAGGATCAGAATACGTGTACTGGAAACTTCCGCCCGTCGGGGTGCGGCCTACAGGGCCAGTCGGTTCTCCACCACATGCGAGGAGCAGCACGGCACTCGCGGTCGCGGTATGGCGCATCATGAGTCGATTCCCGAGTGAGCGGTCCTGAGGTTGCCTAGCCGGTCACCTGTATACGATCGCAATTCCTCGCAGCAACCGGTTACCAGAACAGGTGGCAGCCGAAGCCGCGTCCCTTACATTCTTCGGGACCAGTGCACGGGAATGAAGCATGCATCGCGTCGCCGCGTGGATAATCGCACTCACCGTCCTCATACCGGGCAGCGTTCGGGGACAAACCGCGCCCGCGCGCCCTGGCTTCTTCGAACGCGTTGAACCGGTCCGCTTCACCCTCGCAGTCGACATCCGGCAGCTTCGCGCCGACACCGCCGACGAGGTCCCATCGCGCGAAGGGCAGCTGTCGTTCAAGGACAGCACGGGACGCACGATTACAATACCGGTGAAGGTGAAAACGCATGGCCGCTGGCGCCTGACCCACTGCGAATTCCCACCGCTCAGCATCTCGTTCCCGGCGGACCACACACCAGGAACACCCTTCGAGGGCCTGCGAAAGGCGCGCATGACGAGTTTCTGCAAGGATCACCCGGCGTACGAGCAGTACATCCTGCAGGAACTGCAACTGTATCGCATCTACCAGTTGTTGACGCCGTACAGCCACGTCTCACGCGCCCTGCATGTGACGTATGTGGACGCGCCGAGTGGACGGACTCGCACCGCTCGCTACGCCTTTTTCATCGATGAGCGTGACGACGTCGCCACGCGCCAGAGCTCAGCCTTGCTCAAGGCAAAGGGCGCGACCGGAACGGACCTCGACCCGTTTCATAAGGTGCTGATGGGTGTGTTCGAGTACATGATCGGCAATACGGACTTTCTCGTGTCCGACCTGCATAACGCCTTCCTGCTCGGCACCGCGCAGGGTGAGACGATACCCGTACCCTATGACTTCGACTACGCCGGAGCCGTGAATACCGTCTACGCCACGCCCAATCCCGTGCTGGGAATCAAGAGCGTCAGGCAGCGTCACTTTCGTGGCTTCTGCGCCGACCCGGCGGAGTTCAACAAGGTTTTCACGCTGCTGAACGAGAAGAAACGGGCGATCTACGCGCTGTACGACGACCAGATCGGCAAACTGCTCCGGCTCGATGTCGCAACTGATACGAAGAAATACCTCGACGAGTTCTACCGTATCATCAACAACCGGGAGCTGGCGCAGGCCGAGATCATCGGTCGGTGTTTGAGGCGCGAATAGCGGATCTCCGTTGCGGGTGCCTGACGAGTCCGGCACTTGATGCTGCATCTCGAGAGCAAACATTCTTCGTACTGCTGTGTTGGCGCGCAGCTCCGTGTCAGGCAAGATTCCACCCCCGGGGGATTGGTTCACGCTGAGACGGGAGGCCGCCATGACGACAACCGCCAGGACGCAGGATTTGCTCGAGCACGAACGACGTTTCTGGAATGCGATGCGGGACAAGGACGGTGCGGCAGCATCGGAAATGACCAACGACCGCTGCATCGTCGTCGGGGCCCAGGGTGTCTCAGCCATCGATCCGGCAACGATGGCCCGAATGACAAAGGAGGGCGACTGGGAGCTGGAACGGTACACATTTGATGAATCGACGGCGCAGGTGCACTTCCTCAACGACGACACCGCGCTCGTTGCCTATCGCGTGAAAGAGAAACTCACGGTCGAAGGCAAACCCGTGAACCTCGAGGCAAACGATTCCTCGGTCTGGGTGCGCAAGAACGGCGAATGGCTGTGTGCGATGCATACGGAATCACTCGCCGGTGATCCATTCGGCCGGGACAGGACGGCGAAGGCGACGTGATTCGTAGTCGGTTTCGACACTGGCACTGAAATCAAAACGTCAGGCACCCGAACGGGGGATGGCGGATCCTGTCTGCCATCCCCCATCGGCCATCGGCCCTCACGCGAGCGATATCGCCACCTGCTCCATCAGGTCATATGCATCCTGCATGCCGCCTTCCATGCCGGAGTTGATGATCATGTCGCGCACTTCCTTTGACCGCGTCTGCGTGAGGCTGGTGACGCGTGTTCGTCCACCGATGTCTTCGAGCGTCACAATGTTCAGCGCCGCCTCCTCGCCGTCGGGACCGGGAGGAGCGCCCTCGTAGACCTCGGTGTACACCAGACGCTCGTTAGGTACGATCTCGCGGTATTCACCGTGGAATGCCACCTCGAAGCCGCTGTCGGTCACCATCACCCACCGCCACTTCCCGCCGACCCGCAGGTCGATCTCGGTGCTCGTGCAGGTGCCACGGTTCGCGTGCCACCAGCGTTTCACCAGCTCCGGCGTCGTCCAGGCCTTGTAGATCAGGTGTTTCGGCGCCTCGAAGTCCCGCGTGATCAGGATCTCTGTGTCCGACGGGAGCGTCAGCACCGCCGACCCCTTACCGGTTTTCACCATCGTCCTCATCCTCCCGTTTGAGTTCATCCAGCACGTCGTCCAGTGCGTCGAACCGTTCGTTCCAGGTGCGTTCGTAGCTCTTCACCCAGTCGTGGATGGGCTTGAGCGGCTCACCGTTGAGCCGGTACATGCGCTGCCGCCCATTGTCGCGGACATCCACCAGCCCCACCTCCCTCAGCACCCGCAAGTGCTTCGATACCTGTGGCTGCGCGACTCCGAGGAGTGCCACGAGGTCGTTCACCGGGCGTTCCCCCCGGGCAAGGAGATCCAGGATCTCGCGCCGCCTCGGCTCCGCCACCGCGTTGAACGCGTCCGTCGTCGTAGCCGCTCTAGCCATGGGAATAAGATATTCCTATATGGGAATATGTCAACCCAAAAGAACGGGGGTCAGGTTCCGACTCCGACCCCGACTCCGACCCCGACTCACCCCCTTTACGGGAGGGCGATGCCGTCGCGGGCTTCCTGGGCGACCTTACGGATGAGCGTGGCGGCGACCGCGTCGAATCGGGCGACCTGTGCGGCGTCACCACGCGTAAACTGCTGCCGGATGTCGTCGAGATTCACCGCGGCCTGCACCTGATCGAGCCGCACCGCGCCCTTCTCCAGCGCCGCGTGCACCTGGCGGATGATCGCGTCGTACAGCGCGATCGTTAGGCGTAGGTATGACTTGTGCGTCAGCGCCGGCCCCTGCCCCGGCACGATGATCCGCAGGTCGAGGGCTTCCAGCACGCGCAGGCTCGCCAGCCACGGGGTGATCTTGTAGGAGTTGGTCGTCCACGGCTGCGCCCCCTCGCCACCTTCCTGCCGCACCAGAACGTCCCCGGTGACGAGGATCTTCTCGTCTGGCAGGTACAGGACCGCGCTGCCGGACGCGTCTCCGGTGGCGCTGATGAGCCGGAACTCCCGGGCGCCCCGCCGGAATCGGAGGCTGTCATTGAAGACGACGGTCGGTAGTACCTGGCGCGTGCTCGACAGCTCATTGGCCAACGCCGTCGCTTCCTCGAGCTGGACCTCCAGTTGCCGGCGCCGTTCCGGCGTCAACGGGGACCCGTCGGCACTCTTCCCTTTCGCCATGGCGGTATCGAGCGCCGCCCGTGCCCGCACCGCGCCCGCCGAATTGATGAAGAACTGCAGCGGCAGTCTCGCCATGTAATCGCGCGTTTCAGCCGTCGCGATGATCTGCAGTCCGGGAAAGGCGTCGGCGTAGGCGGCGTTGCCTAACCAGTGATCCATGTGCCAATGCGAGTTGATCAGCGTGCGGACCGGCTTGTTCGTGATCTGGCGGATTTCCGCGATCACCAGGCGCGAGGTGGACACCCGCGCGTTGCTGTCGAAGACGACGACGTCGCTGTCATTGACGACAACCACCGTATTGGACGACGTCCACAGGTCGAGCGCCGACGGTGCCCGGAAAAGGTAGATCCCTTCGGCGAGCATCGTTTTCTCGATCGCCAGCGAGTCGGCTTTCGCCGGACCAGCGCCCTGGGCAAGCACGTTGCTCGTGACCAGGCCAGCGATCACGAACGCGAGGTGCAGGCGGCGATTGAATGATGACGAACGCATGGGGCATTGCCTCATTTATCTGGATGAACGACTAACCACTATCAATTGCGTCTGGTCGCACGCACCGCTTGTACGCGATTGCTGCGGGCAGGGTCAGGATCATTCTAGACCACCCAAACGAGGCGAACAGCATCTTTCTCGAGGACGGTTCCGTTATCCCCCATCCGCCATTTCCCTCATCTCACATCCAATTCGCATGCACCTCTTCCGTCGTACGTCGCTGCTGACATTCCTTTCCGCCACCGTTGCATTCGCGCAAACGGGAATGTTCCGCGGCGCCCCCGATCATCGCGGCGTCTACGAATCGCCGGCGCCGCGGCTCGAGTCACTCGTCTGGAAATTCAAGACGGCCGGCCGGGTGCTCTCGTCGCCGCTCGTCGTTGGTGATGTCGTGTATGTCGGGAGCACCGATGGCTCCCTGTACGCGGTGAATCGCGCTGACGGTTCGCAACGATGGAAGTACGACACGCGCGGACCGGTCAGTTCGTCGCCCGCGTTTCACAATGGGCTGGTTTACGTCGGAAGTGTCGACGGACTTGTTCACGCCGTCGAAGCCGCCACCGGCAAGGCGCGCTGGACATTTGCCACGAAAGGTGAGCGGCGCTTTACTGCGCCGGGTATTCACGGAGCGATTCCGCGCACCGAACGCATGCCCGATCCGTTCGACGTCTTCCTCTCTTCGCCAATGGTTGCCAATGGCGTCGTCTACATCGGCAGCGGCGACCAGAATGTGTACGCGCTCGACGCGGCGACCGGTGCCTTACGATGGTCGTTCGCCACGGGGGACGTTGTCCATGCCTCTCCCGCGCTCGCCGATGGCGTGGTGTACATCGGAAGCTGGGATCGTAACCTCTACGCGCTCGACGCCGCGACGGGGCGCGAGCGGTGGCGCTACACCACGGGAAACGACACCGTCATCTACAACCAGATCGGCATCGCCAGTTCAGCCGCCATCGCCGATGGCCTGGTGTTCGTCGGCGGTCGTGATGGCAAGTTCCACGTTGTCGACGCAAAGACCGGTGCGGTGAAGTGGGTGCATAACAACAACGGTGGATGGACGATTGCCTCACCCGCGGTGCGCAACGGCATCGTGTACTTCCCCACCTCCGACGGCACCCGCTTCAAGGCGCTGGACGCCGCGACCGGTGCCGTACAGTTCGACCTGCAGAACAAGGCGGTTTCGTTTTCCTCCCCTGCCCTCGCCGGTGATGTCGCGTTTTACGGTACGTCGGACGGCTACCTCAACGCGGTCGACGCGCGCAACGGGACGCTGCTCGCGCGATTCCAGACCGACGGCAACAAGGAAAACGGCGCCCGCTTTACGGACGAAGCCGGACGGATGCGCACGCAGGGGATGTATCCGGATCGTACGCTCGACGGCATGATGATCGGGATACGGACGATGATGACGTTAGGCTCGGTGCTGTCGTCGCCGGTCGTCGTCGACGGCGTCGTCTATTTCGGCAGCACGGATGGACATCTCTATGCAGTGCGTTAGCTTCGCGCGGGTAGCCCCCGTGTTCCCTGTAGCTAAAGTGTCTTACGGGACTTCCACGTCTCGTCGGCCCTAACCACACGTCCCGGATCGGAAGCGTTTCGAACTCGCGTCAAGCGGCACGCACCCACGGAACGGGCGCAATTCCGTTCAAGATTGGACATTCCCGATCACTCTGCTTTCGTTCCCGGATCCAGACAGCGCCACGTTGACCAATCTGCCGAACACCGAGTCCACCACGATCGTCGCCGGGGTAGAACTCCCCTGCGGCCGATTTGACGCGCTTTGGGCCGACCACTTCGCCATGCGGTACCCTCCGCATTTCCACGACACGTGGGCGATCGGCGTCGTGGAAACGGGGCTACTCCAGCTACGGACCGCACGCGGCGAATGGATCGGTGGACCGGGGACGATCCTGGCCTTTGCCCCCGGGGAGATTCACAGTGCGGCGGCGTTGTCTCCGACCGGCTATCGATATCGCATGGTCTATCCGAGCGCCGAGTTCATTCGAGGCGTCAGTTCCGCCGACCGCGCCAGCGCCAGCGATCGCCCGTTCGAAGTGCCGGTCTTCACCGATCATGAG
>DASRPK010000297.1:0-3376 GCA_035646395.1 Gemmatimonadaceae bacterium
GTCTGATCCATGTCGAATTCGAACGTCGGCAGCCGGTTGAGCGTGCGCTCTTCGGGGTAGTGATAGAGGTCGCCCGACAGCACGATGCCGCCGGTTTTGGCGAGCTTCACGTACAGGACCTGATGCCCCGGCGTGTGTCCCTTCGACAGCTTGATGACCACCGTCCCGTCGCCGAAGACGTCGTGATCGTCGCCGGAAATCAGGACGGTCTTGCCGTTTCTGAGCTCCGCAAACGTCGACGGCTGCGGCGGGTCCGGCACCTTCTCGGGCAGCATCACGTCGCGCTCGACCTGCCGCGCCAGCCACGTCGACTTCACGAACTGGTTGGCGTTGGCCGTGTGATCCCAGTGGTAATGCGAGAGCGCGAGGTAGGTGATGTCCGACGGCGCATAGCCGATCGCGGCAAGTTGTGCCTTCACCGTGGTGCGCAGGGTGACGATCCGCTCCTGGCCATTCGAAAGGACCAGCCGCCGCCGCACACGCGTGCCGTTCGGTGTCCAGGTATCGTCCGCGATCGCGCCGGTATCCCACATGAGCGTCCCCTTCGGATGCGCGACCAGGAACGCGGTGACGGACAGCTGCGCCGCCGATATTTCTGCTTTCGTCAGGCGATAACGGGTGGGATCCGATTCGAGCGTTCCGCCGTCGAGCACGTAGAGCCGGACTGACTGCGGAAGCCGGGGTGATTGTTTCGACTGGCCGCTGGCGGGCTGGAGCGCGAGGAGGACAGCCAGCGTCAGCGCACCAACTGCAGCTCCTCCTCGCAATCCTCGCACCTACTTCGTGATGCCCAGCGGCGTGAGGACCTTCTGGACGTAGGCCTCATCGAGCTTGTTCAGCACGTCGGCGCCTGGATATTCCTTGATTTCGCCGATGACGTGCGGAGGCGAGCTGCGATCCTTGAAGCGATCCCATTTCGGGAGGTTTCTGCCGTTAGGGTCGCCGGTTCGCGCGAAGTTGACCCAGTACGACGACATCTGGTCTGCCACCTCGCGGTCCCTCGCGGACTCCATCGCCAGCTTCGGCGAGCTGCGATCGGGAATCATGCGCGGAGCATGCAGGTTGTTGAAGACGTAGACCATCTCCGCCGCGTGTGTGGCGCGCAGATTCGGGACGCCGGCCTCGTGCGGCGGCTCGTGCGTGAACACATAGAAGTACGCCTTCCGGCCGAGCTGGGTCTGCTTCTCCGCGAAGATCCGGGCGTGCCACGCCATCGCGTCACGCTGGGCGGTGTTCGTGTTGTTGGCGCCCCCGAAGCCCGTGTGCTCGTCCTTGTTGAACCCGGCGATCACGTCAACGGGATTCTGCCTGCCGTTCGCAAACGTGATCGAAAGGTCCTCGGGAATGATCCACCCGTCGATGATGGGCTGGCCGCCCCCAAGTCCCATCGTTCTGATCTCGGCCGTGCTCCTGGCGCGCAGCTCGGCAAGAGGCGGGACCGGGGCGGGAGCGGGCGGGGTAGCCGGCGCCGCAGGTGGCGGCTGTGGTGGGGCGCCACCTGCGGCCTGACCCCGACCGCCGCGGCCGGCGCCACCCGCGCGAGGACCCGCGCCTGCTTCAGCCTGCTCGCGCGTCCGCATCACACCCATTCCAAGTCCCATCCACCCGCCGCTTTCGGCGATGGCTTTGTGGAAGAGGCCCTTCGCGACGGGGGAGCCGCTCAGCATGCCGACAATGGCCGCGCCGGCGGATTCGCCGAAGATTGTCACGTTGTTGGGATCGCCGCCGAAGTTCGCGATGTTCGCCTTGACCCAGCGCAGCGCAGCAATCGCGTCCCCGAGTGCCTGGTTGCCCGAGGCCTTGTTCGGCGATTCCTTCGTCAGCTCCGGGTGGGCATAAAAGCCGAAGATGCCGAGGCGGTAATTGAAGTTCACCAGGACGACGCCCTTCTTCGCGAGGTTCTCCCCGTCGTTGTGCGGGGTGTTGCCACCCCCTTCGGTGTAGGCGCCGCCGTAGATCCAGACCATCACCGGCCGCCGATCGTTCGCGCGGTTCGCCTGCGTCCAAACGTTCAGGTACAGGCAGTCCTCGCTCGGCTGCGGCGAATCGGGCAGGTCGATTGTGACGTTGACCGGCTGGCGGTTGGGCGCCGGATTCTGCGCACACGGGCTGCCCCAGTACTTCGCTTCCCGGATGCCACTCCATTTCTGGACCGGCTGCGGCTCCCGCCACCGCAGATTACCAATTGGCGGAGCGCCAAACTGAATGCCGCGAAACACCTGCACCCCTGACTTCAGCGTCTCGCCGGTGAGCAGTCCGCCGTCGGTCTTGACCGGGTCGGGAATCGCGGCCGGCATCGCGACCGTGGACGCCGCCACGGCGGCGGCGACGATGACGAATGCAATCCTGGCCCTCATTAACGTGTCGGCACCGTGTTGGTGTCGCCTACCGGAAGTCCTCGCTCGGCGCGCGATGCGTTGATGTAGTCGCGAATCGTCCGGTTGCCCTCGTGACAGGCGTATTCCCACCACTCGTACTTGTTGTCCAGCTTCAACGGGTACCGCACGGTGTACGGGCGCGTCATGACCACGGGGTCTTCGACCTTCATCTCATAGAGAAGGGAATCGTTGTTCAGGCGTGTAAACCGCTCCGTCGTCTTCATCCGCTCGCTGACCGGCCACCGGTTGCCGCCGGGGATTCCCGGTGGCGTGCCGTATACGCCGAGGTTCGTCCCGGAGGGACCCGGCTTGTAATTGGTCGTCTCGACGACCAGCGTATTGCCTTCCCAGCGGCCGCGCGGCTCGCCCATGTAGTGCGAATGCGCAGCCTTCAGCGGCGGCCGCCCGTCCGTGTAGATCACCCGGTCCTCATGGATCATCTCGAGGCTGAGGACAACCATGCCCGGCGCCTGGAAGATCTTGATGCCGTTGTTGTAGCGATAAGCCATCATCGATGTCGGCATGCCGCGCGTGATACATCGGTCCCAGCTGTCGAAGTCAGTCCAGTGGTCCCAGATCTGTTTTTCCTGCGGCCCGAGCGACCAGCTGCTCCTCATCAGCGCGGAGCGACGCTTGCCTTCGTCCGTGAGATCCGGCAGCTGCCCGTTGGGCGGGTCGATGATCGTTGAGCGCTGACGCAGCGGCGTCTGGGGATCGGTGACGCCGCCCAGCAGCGCTGCGCCGAACTCGCCCCGCGCGAGCGCCTGAGTCGCGTTGTCGCCCTCCTTCTGAAGCCTCAGGTACCGGTCCATCACGACTTTGAATTCCGCGTCGCTCAGGAACGGCGTGGTCGGATCGCATGGCGGGGGAGGTGGAGTATTCGGAGCGGCCGCTGTGGGGCCTGCGCCACGCCCACGCGGTGGGTTCGCGGGGCACGAGTTCGGACCGCGCACGAGGTTGATCCCGGCGGGAATCGGCCATGTCCCCTCGAGGTCGGG
>DASRPK010000298.1:0-11432 GCA_035646395.1 Gemmatimonadaceae bacterium
GACGAGCAGCGCAGGAACCGGCGCCGGAGCCGCCGGTTCGTCGTCTTTGCGATCGTGGCGGTCGCCGTCTCGGGCATCCCGCTGTGCGTGATCGTGGCTCCACTGCTCATCGGCGTGATCATTGTGGCGATGCACGTCGCCGACTTCGTCGCGCCGCTATCACCCGAAATGTGGGATCGCCTTCACGACGTGGTGTTCGCTCTTCCTGCGCTGTGGGGGTTTGTACGCGGCCGACCGGTAGACACCAACTGGGGATCGGTTGCCATCATCTACATCGTGCCCGGAGCGGTGTTGATGCTGTTATCGTGGCCGTTGATGCTCGCGCTGGCGCGCCGGGCTGGCGCTGGCACCATTCTGCAGCGCCTTCGCTCGCGCGACCTGGAACTGACCGTGCTCCGTGAGCGCCAGCTCGCGAACGTTACCGAAGAGATGGCAATTGCCGCCGGTGTGCGTCCGCCGCGGGTGCGTGTCATGGAGTGCGACGCAGTGAACGCGGTTGCGGTGGGACTGACGAGCGACGATTCGACCATCATCGCCACGACCGGATTTCTCAACAAGCTCGATCGCGATGAACGGCAAGCCATCGTCGCGCACCTGGTCGGCTCGGTCGGCAACGGCGATCTGGAGATTGGTGCGGTCATTCTGTCCGTCTTTGCGACGTGGGGGCTCATCTCTCTTCTGTTGGAGGCACCGTTCAGTGCGCGGCGCCGGACCATGATTCGTCGCATTCTCCGGCTCATGCTCGACAACGCGCGGGGGCGAGCGCATTCCAGGGAGTCCGAGGCGGTATTCGACATCCTGCTCGCCGGCGCATCGTGGGACATGAGCATGATTGACGACATCTACGACATTCACCCACGTTCGGCATGGCATGGCTGCGCGATCATCGTGGTGCAGATACCGGTGATTGCCGTGCTCGGACTCGCATCGATCACTGCCCGCATGAGCGCGGCCCTGTACACGGCGCTGGGGCTCGGCCCGTGGCTGGCCGCGATGTGGCGAGCGCGCCGCCGCCTTGCGGATGCATCGGCAGTGCAGCTGACCCGGAACCCCACCGCGTTGGCCCGGGCTGTGCAGACGCTCGATGGCTGTGACGTCGCAGTCCCGGGAGGATGGGTCGCTTACTTCCTCTTCCCGGTGTGGGCGCCGGTCACGGCGAACAACGCAACGCAGCCCGAGGCGGCGTCGAACATCGTCGGCATGCGTCTCGAGACGGAGCCGCGCGTCGAGAGTATCGTCGCGTTAGGCGCGATGCTGGACAGTGATGTGCGACGCCCGGGTCTCATGACGCGGCTTAAACGGCTTGGCACGTGGAAGGACTTTCGCGTCGCGGTGGGCTGGGGCGTCGTCGGGATCGTGATGTCGGTTGTGCTGATCACCGTGACGCTGGCGGCCGCCTCGGTGATCCTCATGGTCCTGTGGGGTGCCGCGCGATTGCTCAACCCGCGACGATGACGGGTCAATTGCAAATTGCAGATTGCAAATTGCAAATTGGACAATTCTTACGGGGCTGTGGTGAGGGCAACGATCATCCGAATCAGCGCGTCCACGTCGCGCAGGTCGAGAACCTCGGCTGGCCCGTGTGAATACCGCCCCGGCCACGACAGCCCGATGTTCACCGGTCCCCACGGCTGGATTGCCGAGCCGTCGGTGCTGCCGAACGTTGTTCCAAGTTGGACCGGAATGTTTCGCGTCCGCGCGATAGCGAGGATGCGGTCCCGCTCCGCGCGCGGCACCTGGCTGGAGTTGTCGAGCCCACGCAGCACCAAACCGCTGCCTAACGGGGCGAACGCGAAATGCGGTGACTCCTTCGGCGTGTCGCTGGAGACGAAGGTGTCGATGCTGTAAACACGGCGCAGGTTCACGCCGTGGCGGTCGCCGAAAAATCGCGCGCCGTTCAATCCCCCTTCCTCCTGCACCGACCAGACGAAGATGACCTTGTGCCTGAGCGAGTCGGGATTGATTCGGCGGATCGCGAACAGCAGTGCAGTGGTGCCGGTGCGGTCGTCGCTCGCACGTCCGGTGATGCGGGAGCCGAGCAGTCGATCGGCACGTTTGTAGGAGGTGACGCTGAGTCCTTCACGAACTCCGCGCGCTACGAGGGTCGCCGAATCGAGGCCGAACCAGACAGTCAACGGTCCGGGTGCGCGCGTGCGGCCCGAATCCCTGGGGATGAAGATGCCCCGAAGCGGCGGCGGAACCGTCGCGTTTCCGGCGGCCTCGAAGTGCAGCATGGCCGGCGTGCTTTCCCAAGATGGGATGACAGCGCCGCCACGGTTTCGCAGGCTAACCCGTCCATCTGGCAGGACCGATGCCACCTCAAATCCCACTTCATCCATGTGAGCGATGAAGGCCACCGAGTCGCGTTCCGGTCCCATGGCAACGACGACGTTCCCCATCGAATCGACAACGGCACGAGTGCGGGCCCATGCCGGAAGTGCCGCCAGGACCGCCGCTCGCACAGGCTGTTCGTGTCCAGCGACTCCGGGCAGGTCGGTGATGGCCATCCACTGTCGCTCAATGTCGCCTTCGATTCCGACGCGTCGCGACAGCGTTCGCGCAGTGTCGAGACCTGGGGTCAGCCAAGATGCCGCTCGACTCACTCCAGCGGCGCTCATCACCCGCGACGCAATCTCCTGGAGGTCAGGCGTGGCGATGGACTCCACCGTGCTTCGCGCATAACGAACACGAGGAATGATGGCTTGAATGGTATCAGCGAGAGTCGCCCGCGCCGGAATTCCGGCGCCCCGACCACCTCCGCGGCCGCCTCGGCCTCCAGTCGCAGCTGCGCTGGCATCAACTCCGTCACCAACGAACGCGAGTGACTGCACGCGACCCAGTGAGGACAGCAGGCGATTCAGCCCGAGCCAGTTGTAGCTGCGCTGCGAGCTGATGACGAAGAAGGTCTCACCGCTGCTTACCTCCCCGGTTGATGCGGCGACGACGGCCGCGCAGCCGGCGCGCGCGCCAGCGGCCGGGCCGGCGGCGACGTCGGCAAACGTCCACGCCGGCCGCTCAATCGTGAGGGGGTCGAGCAGTGCCACGCCCGCGCGTGCCGCTTCGGCGGCGGACGATGCTCCGATATCGATCCAGAGGTCATCCATGGTTGCGGCGAGCGTGTCGGCGCGGTGCTGTTGCGCGAAGTGCCCGTTCGCGACGGCCACGACTCCAGGCAGGCGTCCGTTGCGCGTGATGAGCGCGACGCGTTGCGCTTCATGAAACTGGTCCCATAACGGATGTGCTGCATTGCCGGTTCGTCGAACTCGCAGATAGCCGGAACTCGTGATTTGGCTGACCACATACGCGGGAAAGTCGATCCCGCAGGCTACGACGCGGCGTGGCGTACCCGATCCGAGGCGCTTCACCAGATTGCCGAAGCGATCGACTAGCCAACCTCCGCCGAGCGTTTTCACGAGCGAAGCGGCGACGTGTTCTTCCGCTCCCGGGGGCGCCACCAGGCGAATCCATTCCGCAGCGGCTTTGATAGCTACGGAATCCGCAGCCTGTGATTGCACTGGCAGGGGAGCGATCAGAAGTGCGGCGAGGTGGCGGAAGCGCATTGCGGTCCTCAGCGGGGGGAAGAGGCGACGACGATGCGGGCGAGTCGTGCTCCGCACAAGAATTCCGGGTGGGGTCGTCTGCGCGCCAGCCGCGAGCCATAGGGGTCAGACCCCATCCCGACCCTGATCTGACCCTGATCTGACCCCAATTTGCGGTTGAACCCTTGACGTTCGGGCCTTAGCCAATATAATACAGCTATGAATCAATCCGATGGCGGCGGCTCGAACGCGGATGTAACGCTGAGTCTGCTAGGCGCTGCTCAAGCTGTGGAAGCTCGCATAGAATGTTCACTTAGCCCACTGGGCCTTTCTCTGGCGAAGCTGAATGTCTTGGGAATTCTGGTCGGATCGAGCCGCCCTTTGACCCTTGGAGAGCTTGCCCAGCGGCTCGCCTGCGTGCGATCGAACGTTACGCAGCTCGTTGATAGACTGGAGTCGGATGGGTTGGTACGTCGGGAGGCCGATCCAGAAGACCGGAGAAGCATCAGGGCTGTAGTAACAGATGCCGGAAGGGATCGAGAACGTGCCGGATCGACGGCACTTGGTCGAGTTCAAGATGATATTTCCCAAGTACTAGCTGGTTACGACGCCGCACATATCGAGAGAGCGTTGAGCGCTCTGAAGGAGTAAACCCGCCTTCATTTTAAACCGATAGTACATAACTGTAGAATGTAGCGATGGACAATTAACCTGTGGATTAACTCGGAGGAAGCTAATGACGGCAGCAATGACCACCACCACGGAAACCGCACTCCCAACAACTCTGGAGTGGTCGATCGACCCGGCGCACACGCAGGTCGGCTTCTCCGTGAAGCACCTGATGATCACCAACGTGAAAGGGCGCTTCCCGCAAGTCTCAGGAACCGTTCGACTCGATCCGGCTACGTCACAGCCGGAGGTCGACGTCTCCATTGACGCCAACAGCATCACGACCGGCGACCCGAAACGCGACGCCCATCTGCGCTCGGCTGACTTTCTGCACGCCGACAAGCATCCGACTCTCCAGTTCCGAGCCACTCGCCTGGACGGAAACGTCGACACGAAGTTCACACTGGACGGCGACCTCACCATCCGCGGCGTGACCCGACCCGTAACGCTCTATGTCATCGCCGAGGGTCGCGCCAATGATCCGTGGGGAAACTCCAAGGCAGGTTACACCGCGACGACCCACATCAGCCGCAAGGATTTTGGACTCGAGTGGAACGTGGCCCTCGAAGCCGGCGGCGTCCTGGTGGGCGATGACGTGAAGATCACGATCGAGGCGCAACTGGTGAAAGTGTAGCAAGCAGGAAGCACGGAGCAGGAAGCAGAAAACAGGAGGCAGGAAGCAGGGAATGAACGAAGCGGTTGCGACTGGACGCTTCGAGTCCTTCCTGCTTCCTGCTTTCTGCTTCTCCTTCTACGTCGTCGCCTGCTGCTCAACGGGGGAGAGCGTAAACCGCAGTCGCGCCGCGATTCCGCCTGCCGAGTCGAGGACGTTCGCGGCGTCCCCGGACACGTGCTCCACCGTTGCACTCTCATCGAAAGCCCGACGGATCGCGCTCACCGCTTCATCAGCGTGCTTCTCGATGAAGTCACTCGTGACATAGAGCTCGTGCACCTGGCCGTTGAACAGTGCCCGATCGATATCAGCCAGCCCAACGGCTCCCGTGCCGCCAGCGGCGTTGGCAGAAAGCACCTCTTCCACTCGCTTCAGGTCCTCGGCCGATCGCAGTCGTGAGGCATGTTCACGGGCGAGCTCCGCCAGGCGCGCCTCGTTGTCATGCACATCGATCGCGACCACCGACGCTCTCGCCGCCAACCGCTTGTCGAACTTCCCATGGAGAGAGTTCGCGACCGTATCGATCCCCCCGATGAGGATCCAGGCATCGTCTCCAGCCTGTTCGACGATCCGTTCGTGAACGTCGATGAGCATCGCATCCGTGCCCTTGCGCATCTCACGCTGCGCCGCGTCGGCGCCAGGGCGACCACGCGTCCCGGAACTGAATCCCTGCGGCGCCGGACGGCTCATGTGATACGGCTGGTCGACCTTCGCCTCGCGGTTGAATTCGTCTTCGAGGGTGATGGCATGATCGACGTATCTATAGATGCGGGCTTTGGCGCTGTCCGTGACGACCACCAGCACCGGACGCGCTTCCTTCAGGAACCGAATGGCCGGCGCAAGGTTGGCGCCCTGCGACCAGGTGGCCAGCGTCGGTACAGAAACGGGAGCGACGGCGGCGTAGTGGACCTCCTTCGCCGAAACGAGCCCCATCCAGCCCGGGGACGCTTCTCCCGAGGCGTAACTGGCGACTTCCGCTTCGGCGAGCGCGCGGGCGGCGGCGAAGCCCTCGCGGTCGGCATGGGTGGATTCGCCTAACGATTTCTCGATGGCGTCGAGGGCGTTACGCAGTTCGGTGCGCCACTGGCCTCGAGCGGCCACGTCGGCAAAATCGCCGTTCACGTAAATGCTGAGGACGGTCTCGTCTCGAAGCTTCTGTTCCAGCGTGATCAGGTCCGCATGGCTTAACATGTGCCCGTACCTCCGGGTGAATGCTCACGTGTTCGTACACACCAAACGCCGTGCGTGCTACTTGCTGATTGCTACTGCTTGATGCAGCGCGCTTGCGCCGAGGGCGTCAGGCGAACTCAGCACAAGCACCAGCACGCTGCGTGCAGCAATAGCAATCAGTAATCAGCACGCAGCTGCAGTTTTCACCGCACGTTCCCTTTCGGCCCCCGATAAAGCCACTGCGTCTGATATTCACGAGTTAGCGGCGCATTCGTGAGCATCGCCCGAACCATTTCTACCGGCATCGCGCCACCCTGCAACACGGCATCGTGAAATGCCTTGTTCGTTATCCTTCCGGACCCGACCAGCTCCTGGTGCAACGAACGGAACTGCAGGCCGCCCATCATGTAGGCAAGCTGATACAGCGGCGGATAGGTGCCGAGGAAACTGCGGCGCACTTCAGCTTCGGCATTGGCGCGTTCATGGCCAACGCGGTCGACGAGGTAGTCGATCGCCTGCTGCGGCGACATGGTGCCGAGGTGGAACCCTAACGAGAAGATGATGCGGGCGCTGCGGTGCATGCGCCAGAAGAGCGCGCCAACCTTGTCTTCCGGAGTGGCGTTGAATCCCTGGTCCCAGAGGAGCATTTCCCAGTACAGCGCCCAGCCTTCGGTCCAGAACGGCGTGCCAAACGCGCCGCGACGGTGCGCCTGGTAGCGGGAGTTCATGAAGCCCTGCAGGTGGTGCCCGGGAATGAGCTCATGGTGCACGGTGGCATGTGAGAGATGCGGGCTGTTGCCGCGCATGCTCATCAGCTTCTCCTCGTGCGTCATGCCATCGGTGGGATACGAGACCTGGATGACTTCACCACCGAGGAAGAAGGGGCTGACGCGCTGGCGTTCGGGCGACATCATCTCGATGCGCCAGATGTCGCGCGCCAGCGGCGGCACGGTGACGAGGTCGCGCTTCTCGATGAAGTCGATGGCTTCGAAGGCCAGGCGGCGGATCAATTCGGGCTGATCGCCGGGCTGGACGTACTTCTCCTTCACCTTGTCGAGCGCTGCTTTCCAATTATCGCCAAACCCAAGCTCGCGTGCCGCCTTCTTCATTTCTGCTTCACTCCACGCGAATTCGATCTCGGCGATCTTCACCAGGTCTTCCGGATCGTACGCGATCATCTCATCGCGCAGGTCGGCAATGATCGCGTCGCGCCCAATCGGGTCCCCAATGATGGGATCAGGCTGGCCGGTCCTGAATCCGACGATGCGCTCGCGCAGCGTCTTATGGTACGCGGTCATCAGTGAGTCGGCGCGACGATACGGATCACGCGCCCACCACGTGAAGAGCGGGTCGTAGCCTGAGTAGAAGTCGTACCAGCTTTTCAGGTTCGCCTTCAGTGAATTCAGGATTTCGGACGAGCGATGCGCGACGACCTTGTTGACCTTCAGCGGAGCAAAATCGCCGTTTACTTGCGGTGGCCTCTGGCCTGTGGCCTGTGGCCTGGTGGTATCGGAAGCCTGCAAACCCGCGATGACGGCCTTCGAGACATCTTCAATCTTTTTCGTGAGATTGACGAGAGTCAGCGCTGCCACCTGCGGGTCCAACTTCTCCATCCGGCGCCGCGAGTCGACCAGTGTGAACACGTCGCTTCCGAACGGCAGAACCGGCGCCGATTCCATCCATAACTTCTGCTCGCGCTCGAGGAGCGACAGGGAATGGCGCAGGTTGTGGTTCATGAGGACGTAGTCGATGCGTCCCTGCTGGCTGAGCTTGTCGAAGTCGAGCTCGCGGAGCCGGGATTGCCAGCCGCGATAGAATTCAGTGAAGCGCGCACGACGCTGCGGCGCGTAGTCGATCGTCCAACGGCGGCTCAGCGCGTTTTCGTCGTTGGTGAACCGCGAAACGATGTCCCGCAGCTCGCTCTCGGTACCACGAGGTGAAAGCAGCGGGGCAAGCGGCGGAACGTATTGGGCCCCGTCGACGCCGGTCTGGAGGGTGGTGTTCTGGGCTCCAAGGGGAGCCGCAAGAAGCAGCAAGAGGGCGAGACGCTTCATTCGGAGCCTCATTCTGGGGAACTGTTCGAAGAATCCAGCGCTTGAGTATGGGGATGGGAGAAGGGAGATGGGAGATGGGGGTGGGTCAGTGTGCCGAGTCACGTTCACGAATCACGGGGTCACAGTGAGCAATCTTGAGAAGGCGACGTTAGGAGGCGGCTGCTTCTGGTGTCTGGAGGCCGTCTATCAGGAAGTCGATGGCGTGAAGTCCATCGTGTCGGGATACGCCGGCGGACACGTTCCGAATCCGTCGTACGAGGCGGTGTGCACGGGGACGACTGGTCATGCTGAAGTCGTCCAGCTGGAGTTCGATCCAGCGGTCATTTCATATCGCGAGATCATCGAGGTGTTCTTCGCGATTCACGATCCAACCACCAGGGATCGGCAGGGCAACGATCACGGTCCGCAGTACCGGTCGGCCATCTTCTGGCACGACGAGAAACAGCGCGAGACCGCGCGCGAAGTAATCGCGAATCTCACCGCCGAACGCGCGTTCGAAGAACCGATCGTTACCGAGGTGACGGCGCTCGACCGGTTCTGGCCCGGCGAGAAGTACCACCAGGACTACTATAGAAGGAACCCGGCGCAGCCGTATTGCGCGTTCGTGATCTCGCCGAAGCTGGCGAAGTACCGCAAGCGTTTCGCGAAAAAGACGTAAGGATCCGGGTCAGATCTTTGAAGCGATTGGTCTGACCCGATGGTTATGTCGAGCAACGCTCAGGGTCTTGGCGGGGGCGTGTTTGCCTGGACCTGCGCGCGAACGTTTGGAATGCGCGCCGAGATCCAGGTTTTGAGGCGATCGAACTCGCCTGAACGAAATGCCCCTACGTACGGATCCGAGTCGAGTGAGGGTTGAACCGCGATCTTTGCCGCATCGAGAAACCCGTGAAGATTCGCCTCTGAGAGGGGACCTGGGGGATCGATGAGCCCCAAAATGGTTGCGTTGTACTGCTGCCGGAACGTCGCGTGATTAAGGATTGCCAGCTCATACGGATGTTGGACGATTTTGTTCTTGCCGGAGATGCTTCCGTAAATTCCCGCAGTCGTGCTACGGAAAATCGCGTCGAGATCCCAGGGGAAGTATCGCCGCTTTGCGCCGTCGTTGAAGTCTACGAAGCTGTAATTCTTGCTGTGGCTGAACAGGGCGTCGTTATTGTCCATGAACGCATCGATCGCCGCCTGCGTCAACATCGCAGGCATGTCGATGTATGAATTCAGGACCGCCGGGAGCTGGGCATCGTTAGGCGCAGGACAACCACCAGAGGCTTTCCTTCCCGAATATATCGACTGGTTGAACGGTGCGAAGCACAACGCGTTCCAGGTCGGACTATGCGGATCGCCGGCTTCCAGCTCCCAGAGATTTGCTTCGTCCACTTCGTAAAGCCATTTCCCCGACGAGGTAATGAAACGATTTCGCAGAAACTGCTTGTTGCGCTGCTCGACGTTCACGTAGACGCCGATATAGGCTCCGTTGATGTATACGCGAACCCAGGACGCCAACGCAGGATGGTAGCCCGCGCCGTAGAAGCCATCGACTGATGCGAGCTCGTGGAGGTTCCAGGCCATTCCTTCCGCAACGGGACCCGTATCGCCGCCGTTTTCCAGGCTGAGGGTGCTCACTCCGTGCCAGGTACCCGACACTGTTTTCACCTTCATGCCGATTTTAATTGGATTCGACTCGGAAGGCAGCGCACGGCTGGATTTGCGCCTAACGGTCACGGCGATTGGCGCTTCGCCCTCGGCATGGAATTGCGCGAGGACCTCAATCGAATTGGTTTGATCGCGCCGAATCGTATCCCAATCCGAATTAGACATCACGATATGAAGCGAGAGAACGGTGAACGGGTCGAAGACTCCTGGCCACGTATCAGTTGACGCTACAACGACCTCAGGCAGAGCAACGCGGTCAAGCGACGACGGTGGCTGCACGATGCTCTCACACCCGGCCATCAAGACCACGCCACCCATGACCCACGCTGACGCGCGACTTGATGTGCGCATGCTTTACTCCTTGGAGATTTCAATGAGGATGTTCCCTCCACTATACGGCAGAGTGGCCGGTCGGGAAGGCCCTCGGTCCAAAAGAGCTGCTGCATCGACGCAACACGCTTTATCTCTCCACCATAAGACGCGGTGTAAAACCGCTCCTGATCCAATCCATCCTCTTTGATATCGGCACCTGATGTCTGCTGTCGCCCCGTTGGCCGCGTTTCATCGTCTGGTGCAGGGATGGTTCACTGAAACACTCGGTGAGCCATCCGCGCCGCAGCGTGAAGGGTGGCCGGCAATTGCGAGTGGTGAGGACACTCTCATCCTTGCACCCACCGGAACCGGCAAGACGCTTTCGGCATTTTTGTGGGAGCTCAACGCGCTGATCGTCGAAGGACAAGCGCAGCCGCTGGCAAACGCGGTGCACATCCTCTACGTGTCGCCGCTCAAGGCATTGAGCAATGACATCCAGCGCAATCTCGAATTGCCGCTGTCGCAACTGAAGGAGCGATTCACCGCGGCCGGCGAAGAGTTTCCTGAGATACGCGTCGCCGTGCGCACGGGGGACACGAAGGCCGCGGCCAGGGCGCGGATGCTGCGCAAGACGCCGCACATCCTCATCACGACGCCCGAATCGCTGCACATCCTGCTGACCAACGTGCGCAGTCGCACGATGTTCAGTGCCTTACGAGCCGTCATCATCGATGAAATACACGCGGTGGCCGGCACCAAGCGCGGCGCACACCTGGCGCTGACGCTCGAGCGACTCAACATGGTGGCGCCGGCGCCGCCACAACGCATCGGCCTTTCCGCCACGCAACGTCCACTCGACGAGATCGCCCGCTTCCTCGGCGGATGCGATACGCCGGTGCCTGACGAGGCACAGCGATTCCGGCCGGTGTCGATTGTCGACTGCGGGCTCGTGAAGCAGATGGAGGTATCGACCGTCTCGCCCGTCGAAGACCTGGGTCACGTTGACGGAACGATCTGGACGTCCGTTGCACCGCTCGTGCTGGAGAGGATCCGGGCCGCCCGGACCACACTCGTGTTCGTGAACAATCGCGGCCAGGCGGAACGGATCGCCGCCCGCGTCAACAAGCTGGCTGATACCGAGATTGCGCTGCCGTATCACGGGTCGCTGTCTCGCGAACGGCGTCAGCTGCTCGAAGGCCAGCTCAAGGCGGGGGAATTGCGTGCGCTGGTCTCCACGAGTTCCCTCGAGCTCGGAATCGACATCGGTTCCGTCGATCAGGTGATCCAGCTGCAGAGTCCAAAGCGCGTGTCGTCGGCGCTGCAGCGGGTTGGCCGAGCCGGTCACTCGCTCGACGCGGTCAGTCG